>CAZNLF010000008.1:11645-24595 GCA_964573595.1 uncultured Acidimicrobiaceae bacterium
CTGCCATCCGGGGGGAGGGCCTCCGCGCCGCCCACGTGCGCGACACCCGCGAGGCGCTCATGGCGACCGCACGCGAGCTGTTCACCCGCAACGGGTTCCAGGCCACGAGGACCGAGGAGATCGTGCAGCGCGCCGGGCTGACCCGGGGAGCGCTGTACCACCACTTCCGCGACAAGGAGGACCTCTTCCGGGCCGTGCTCGCCGAGGTGGCGGGTGAGGTCGACCAGTCGCTGTGGCGCCGTTCGGGGGACCGGCACGACGACGCCTGGTCGCTGTTCCGGGCCAACAGCGAGGTCTACCTGGACGCGGCCTCGACCAACGAGGCCTACCGCCAGATCGTCCTCATCGACGGACCGGCCGTCCTCGGCTGGGGCGCTTCCTCGGACCGCGGGGACGGTCCGACGGGCAAGATCGTCGAGTATCTGAAGGACGCCGTGGCCCAGGGCGCCCTGGAGCCCCAGCCGGTCGAGCCGCTGGCCCATCTGCTGTCGGCTCTCGGGGTGGGCGCCACGATGTACGTGGCCCAGGCCGAGGACCCGGTCGCGGCCCGCCGGGAGATCGGCGAGTGCTACGGGCGACTGCTCTCGGGGCTCGGCGTCGACCCACCCGGGGGCGCGGACGGATGACCGGACGACTGGCGGGGGCGCTGACCGGACAACTGAATGGACGTACGAAAGGACCCTGATGGCCTGGGATTTCTCAACCGAACCGGAGTTTCAAGAGAAGTTGGACTGGGCGCGCCAGTTCGTGACCGACCGCGTCGAGCCCCTCGACCTCCTCTATCCGCACCGGCAGTTCCACCCGCTCGACGACGAGCTGCGGCCGATCGTGGATCCGATGAAACAGGAGGTGCGCGACCAGGGCCTGTGGGCCGCCCACCTCGGGCCCGAGCTGGGAGGGAAGGGCTACGGCCAGGTGAAGCTGGCCCTGCTCAACGAGATCCTGGGCGTGTCGAGCTGGGCCCCCATCGTGTTCGGGACCCAGGCGCCAGACACCGGCAATGCCGAGATCATCGCCCACTACGGGACCGAGGAGCAGAAGGCGAAGTACCTCCAGCCGCTCCTCGACGGCGAGGTCTTCTCCTGCTATTCGATGACCGAGCCTCAGGCCGGCTCGGATCCCCAGCAGTTCACCACCCAGGCGGTCAAGGACGGCGACGAGTGGGTGATCAACGGCTGGAAGTACTTCTCCTCCAACGCCCGGACCGCCGCGTTCCTCATCGTGATGGCGATCACCGATCCCGACGTGAGCATCTACCAAGGTGCGTCGATGTTCCTGGTGCCCACCGACACTCCCGGCGTGGACATGGTCCGCCACGTGGGACTGGCCGGCGAGTCCGAGGACGAGGGGATGCACGCGCTCATCCACTACGAGGACGTGCGGGTCCCGGCCGAGAACCTCCTCGGCGGCGAGGGGCAGGCCTTCGCCATCGCCCAGACACGGCTCGGCGGGGGCAGGGTCCACCACGCCATGCGCACCGTCGCCACCTGCCAGCGGGCCCTCGACCTCTTGTGCGAGCGGGTGCTCAGCCGTGAGACCCAGGGGAGCCTTCTCGCCCGGAAGGAGTTCATCCAGGGGGACATAGCCGACTCCTACGCCGAGCTCCAGCAGTTCCGGCTCCTCGTGCTGTACACCGCTTGGGAGATCGACCAGGTCAAGGACTACCGGCGGACCCGCAAGAACATCGCCGCCATCAAGGCCCTCACCCCGAAGGTGATGCACGACGCCGTGTGGCGCTCGATGCACGCGCACGGTGCGCTCGGGGTCTCGAACGAGATGCCGTTCGGCGGCATGTGGATGATGGCCCCCATCATGAGCGTCGTCGACGGGCCCACCGAAGTCCACAAGGTCACCGTGGCGAGAGAGGTACTGAAGGACTACGAGCCGGCGCCCGGCCTCTGGCCGACGGCCCACCTCCCGGCGCAGAGGGAGGCGGCTCGCCAGAAGCTGGCGTCCTATGTCGAACACCTCGTGGGTAACGAGTGATGCTGCTGCTCCCCGAGGCCGCCGGACCCCATGACCCGGTGCGCGTCACCCCGGCCCGGCCGACCGGCTCCGTTCGCAGGACGTCGAGCATCGACACGTCCCGTCCCGACGGGATCCGCGGCGATCTGGTGATGGTCGCCCGGGCACGGGACCTCCTCACCGGCGCCGCGGCGACACCGACCGTGGTGGGCGAGGCCGAGCTCCGCCTCCGCCTCGACGGGGCCAGCCGCCAGATCCGCTCCATCGCCAGCTCGCCGAACCTCTCGGGCCTGGAATCGCTGGTCGGTTCGTCGGTCGGCCCCGGGTTCCGGGCCCGGCTCAACGACGCCCTCCCCGGGGAGCAGGACAGCGGGTCGCTGCTCTACCTCCTCCTCGACGACCTGCCCGGCGCGGCCCTCGTCTCGGGTTACGCCATGCAACGGGCCGGCCTCCTCGACGGACCGTTGGTGACCGATGGAGCCGAGCGTTCGACGACGAGCACCGGGGGGGACGACCGGCCCATCAGGTTGACCAGAGCCCAGCTGCCCTCCGAGGACCTCTGTGCCGGTTGGGCGCACGACGCCGTCATGATGGTGACGATCCGGGCCACGGGAGAGGTCCCGACCCCCATGGGGCCACCCGCTCCGACGCTCGAGTCGGACGACGACCCGTCGGGCTGGCACGCCATGGAGCCCCTCGGCCCCCACGCCATGCGCCGTCGGCGCCGGCTCGACCTCCTCGCGGACGAGGGCCGCGGGTCGGCCCGACGCGTCGACGTCCACTTCCGCGACAGCCACATGGACCCCTCGGGCCTCGAGACCGTCGTGCACGAGTATTCGTTGGTCGGCTCCATCGACTCCGCCAAGGGGCGGGTGGTGGAGCTCGTGGCCCGGGCCAACGTGCTCCCGTGGATGGAGTGCCCGGGCGCCCTGGCCAGTGCCGGACGGTTGGCCGGCATGCCATTGGCCGAGCTCCGCCCACGGGTGCGGCGCGAGCTGACCGGCTCGTCGTCGTGCACCCATCTGAACGACATGCTCCGGTCGCTCGGCGACGTGTCCGCCCTGTCGGCGGAGCTGGATGGCCCCGCCCCGCCGCCCTCCGACCGTGGCGGGTCCCGTCGTGGCTGACCGGTCCCGCACGACCGGGGAGCGCCGCCGTGTGACAAGATCCCGGCTGCGACCGACCGTCGGGCCGAGCGGCGCGGCCACGGGATCCCCGGAGGGAGTACTGCACGATGACTGACCTGGCCGGCCTGGTGAAGGTGCTCGACCTCGAACCGACGGGCGAGGGGCACTTCCGTGGCGAGAACTTCGTCACCGGCCAGGGCGGGGGCGTCGTCTTCGGCGGACAGCTGCTGGCCCAGTCGATCGTGGCCGCATCGAGCGTGGACCCGACGAAGGAGGTCAAGTCCATCCACACGGTCTTCGCCCGGGGGGGAGCACTCGACCAGCCGCTGGACATCGAGGTGGACGCCATGCACGTCGGTCGGGCACTGGCCAGCGCCACGGTGACGGTCCGGCAGGGTGAACGGCTGTGCACCCGGTCGTTGGTGCTGTTGAGCGCCGTCGAGCCCGACCTGATCCGCCACGGCACTCCGGCGCCCGACGTCGGTCCGCCCGAGGACGCGACACCGATCGGCGGGGAGGGCGCATTCTGGGAGATCCGCGTCGTCGGGGGCGTCGATCTCTCGGACCCCGACGAGGTCGGGCCGGCGGAGCTCGGCGCATGGGTCCGGTTCCCGGGGGCCGAGGCCCGGGGCGTGACCGGACAGGCCCTGCTGGCCTACGCCACCGACGGCTTCCTCATCGGGACGGCCATGCGCCCCCATGCCGGGATCGGGCAGTCGATGGCCCACGTCTCCATCTCGACCAGCGTCCTCAGCCACACCCTGACGTTCCACGAGCCGGTCGACGCGGGCGAGTGGCATCTCCTGGCCCACGAGAGTCCCTACGCCGGCCGTGGTCGCACCTACGGTCGGGCGAACATCTTCACCGTGGACGGGCGCCTGGTCGGATCGTTCGTCCAGGACAACATGATCCGGGCGTTCTCCGACGGCCAGCGACCGTCGAGTGGCGGCCGGTCCAAATTCTGAGGGAGACGGTGCTCTCCGGGCGCGAACCTGTCGGGGGTGGGCCGGCTGTCCGGAGGTCGCCGCCCGTAACATCGGGGACGGCGGTGCCCGGCCGGCGCACCTCGTACCGGCGCCGACGACAGCGGGGCCCGCGCCGCGGGAACCGGGAAGGGTGAACGCATGACATCGGGAATCGGCTCATGGGGCGTCTACTTGCCGTTCTGGCGACTGGAGCGCAAGGTGATCGGCGCTGCGCTCGGGAGTCCGTCCGGGCGTGGCACGAGAACGGTCGCCTCCTACGACGAGGACACCACCACCCTGGGCGTGGAAGCAGGTCGTCGGGCGCTGGCGCTCCCCCTTGGGCCTCCGGAGCAGCTCTTCTTCTCGACGCCCGAGCCCTCCTACCAGGACAAGACCAACGCCACCACGATCCACGCCGCGCTCGGCCTGCCCCAGCAGGTGGCCGCGTTCGACATGGTCGGATCGGTCCGCTCGGCGGTGGGTGCGCTCAGTGCGGCGGTGGGGCTCGCGGACCGAAGCCCGACCCTGGCCGTCATCGCCGAGGTGCGGACCGGGCTCGCCGGTGGGGCCGACGAGCGCGACTCGGGCGACGGTGGGGTGGCATTCGGCTGCGTCGCCGACGGAGCGGTGGCCGAGCTCATCGGACGGGGCTCGGCCAGTGACGAGTTCCTCGACCGCTGGCGGGTGCCGGGGGAGAGCTCGTCCCACCAGTGGGAGGAGCGTTTCGGCGAGCAGGCCTACGTACCGTTGGCCCAGGCCGCGTTCACCGACGCCCTCAAGTCCGCGGGCATCGGCGTCGACGACGTCGACCATCTCGTGGTGGCCGGCCTGCACGCCAGGGCCACCCGGGCCACCACCGCGTCGTTGGGTGTCGGGTCGGGCGTCGTGGCCCCCGACCGATCGACGTCGATCGGCAATCTGGGGGCGGCCCAGCTGGGCGTGGCCCTGGCCGACGTGCTCGAACGGGCGACTCCGGGCCAGGTGGTGGTGACCCTGCAGCTGGCCGACGGGGCCGACGCCCTGGTGTGGCGGACCACCGACGAGCTTCCTGGCGTCCAGGCGGCCCGGCGCCAGGCCGGCCTGGCCTCCGTCGCCGAGCAGGCTGACGGCGGCCGCCCCGACCTCTCGTACGCCTCCTTCCTGACCTGGCGCGACCAGCTCCACCGGGAGCCGCCGCGCCGGCCCGAGCCCAGTCGGCCGGGGGCGCCGAACATGCTCCGGACCGAGGGCTGGAAGTACGGCTTCGAGGCCAGCCGTTGCCTGGTGTGCGGGTTCCGACACCTGCCCCCGACCAGGGTGTGCCTCCGGTGCAAGTCGGTGGACCAGATGGAGCCGGACCGACTGGCCGATGTCGAGGGCACGGTCGCCACGTTCACCATCGACTACCTGGCGTACAGTCTCGCCCCTCCCACCGTCGGCGTCGTGGTGGACTTCGACGGCGGCGGCAGGTTCCGGTGCGAGCTGACCGACTGCGACCCGGCGGCGGTGAGGATCGGCACCCGGGTGCAGATGACCTTCCGCCGGCTCTACTCAGCCGACGGGATGCACAATTACTTCTGGAAGGCCCGCCCGGTCGGCACGGCCCCGGACGGGGATGACGGGGCCAACGATGCAACAATGGGGACTGACAGTGGGGGCGGCGCGACGACGACGCCCCGTCCGGGCAAGGAGGCATAGCTGTGGCGAGCAACGGAATCCGCGACAGGGTGGCGATCGTGGGGATGGGCTGCACCCCGTTCGGCGAGTTGTGGGACAAGGGCGCCGACGACCTGCTGGTGGATGCGACCAAGGACGCCATCGCCTCCGCCGGGGTCGCACTCGACGACATCGACGCCTTCTGGCTCGGGACGCTCGGGTCCGGGAACAGCGGGCTCACCTTGTCCCGCCCCCTCAAGATCGACTACCGGCCGGTGACCCGCGTCGAGAACTTCTGTGCGACGGGCTCCGAGGCCCTGCGGAACGCCAGCTACGCCGTGGCTTCCGGCGCCTACGACCTGGCCATGGCCATAGGGGTGGAGAAGCTGAAGGACTCCGGGTTCTCCGGACTGACCGGCATCCACCAGGTGGGCGACGGGACCGGCACCTCGCTGACCTCGCCGGCGGCCTTCTCGTTCCTCGCTCCGTCCTACGCCCACAAGTACGGCGTGGATCCCGAGGAGCTGAAGGAGGTCCTCACCAGGATCGCCTGGAAGAACCACTACAACGGGGCCCGCAACCCCCGGGCGCAGTTCCGCAAGGAGGTCTCGCTCGAGACCATCTCCAAGTCGCCGCGTGTGGCCGGCGAGCTCGGGGTCTTCGACTGCAGCGGGGTGGCCGACGGCTCTGCCGCCGCCGTGATCTGTCGGGCCGAGGACGCCCACCGGTACACCGACTCGCCGTTGTACGTGAAGGGCCTGAGTTTCGTGGCCGGACCGGCGGCCGGACCGATCGACCCGGACTACGACTACACCACCTTCGAGGAGGTGGTCCGCTCGGCAGAGGACGCGTACCGCCAGGCCGGTGTCACCGACCCGCGGTCCCAGCTGGCCATGGCGGAGGTGCACGACTGCTTCACGCCCACCGAACTCGTGCTGATGGAGGACCTCGGCTTCGCCGAGCGGGGGACCGGGTGGAAAGAGGTGCTGGCCGGGACCTTCGATCTCGACGGCGAGCTGCCGGTCAACCCCGACGGCGGCTTGAAGAGCTTCGGGCATCCGATCGGCGCCTCGGGGCTCCGCATGATGTTCGAGTGCTGGCTGCAGTTGCGCCGCCAGGCCCCCGAGGACCGCCAGATCCGCAGCGTCACCGAGGGGGGCCGGACACTGGGTCTGACCCACAACCTGGGCGGCGGGCCGGGCGAGTGCGTGAGCTTCGTCAGCGTGGTGGGCTCGGAGCCCTCGGACTGAGCGGTCGACCCGCCGGAGGCCGACCCTTTCCCTACGACCGGGCCGAGTCCTGGCTCAGACCACCGGGCATCACCATGCCGACCGGCTGGAGGTGCTGGCCGAGCATGGAGTCGAACTGGTCGGCCAGCGTCTCGACGTCCCAGCCACCGTCGCGGTGCATCCAGGCGATCTGCTTGGGGTGCTGGAACAACGTGTAGGCCCAGTCGGAACGGCCGAACAGTTGACCGTTCACCCCGGCCGCCCGCTCCGATGCGAGGTAGACCACGATCGGCGCGTTCAGTGCCGGGTCGAGGCTGGCGGGGGGCTCCTCGCCCTCGGCATAGAGGGAGGCGGTCATCCGGGTGGCGCCGGCCGGCGCCATGGCGTTGACGGTGATCCCGGACCGACCGAGCTCCAGGGCCCACACGAAGGTCATGCCCATCAGCCCGGCCTTGGCCGCCGCGTAATTCGTCTGGCCGAAGTTGCCGCGCAGCCCGGCCGAGGAGGTGATGTTGATGATGCGGCCGTAGCCGGCCTCCTTCATCGGGGCCACGGCGTGGCGGGTGCAGTTGAACGCCCCCTTCAGGTGGGTGGCGATCACCGCGTCGAAGTCGTCCGGCCCCATCTTGACCAGTGTGCGGTCCCGGACGATGCCGGCGTTGTTCACGAGGATGTCGATTTGCCCGAACCGGTCGAGCGCGGTCGCCACGATACGGCCGGCGCCGTCGTAGTCGGCCACCGAGTCGTGGGCCGGGGCGGCCCGCCCCCCCATCGCCTCGATCTCGGCGCATACCTCGGCCGCCGGGTCCTCACCGGTCTCGTCCCCACGGAGTCCCACGCCGATGTCGTTGACCACCACGGCTGCGCCCTCCCGGGCCAGGGCCAGCGCGAACTCGCGACCGATGCCGCGTCCCGCCCCCGTCACCACCGCTACTCGTCCTTCCAACAGCATCGACACTCCGATCACCAGTGGCACCAGGGATCTGGCGGCCGGCTGCCGATACTATTGGCTGTCCATCCCCATCGCCCGCTGGGGTGTCCCTGTCGAAAGTGGTGACAATGTCCGGAGCCCACGGTATCGACCCGATGGCGGAGAGCGACGACCAGGCCGCGCTGCGGAGCCTCGCCCGTGACGTGGCGGCACGAGAAGTGGCACCGCGGGCCGGCGCCGGCGACGAGACCGGCGAGTTCCCCCAGGCCGCGGTCAAGGCGCTGGCCGCCGCCGACCTGTTCCGGGTGACGATCGGCGAGCAGTGGGGTGGTCTCGGATTCGGTGATGTCGAGGCGGCGATCGTGCTCGAGGAGGTGGCCCGCCACGACGTGTCCACGGCGATCTGCTGCCAGCTCGCCTTCAACGGGCCTGCCCGCGGCATCGAGCACCTGGGCAGCCCGGCCCTGCAGGAGCGGTGGCTGCCCGCCGTGGCCGACGGCGAGGCCATCTTGAGCATCGGCATCACCGAACCCGATGCGGGCTCGGCCGTACAGGCCATGCGGACCGCGCTGACCGGGGACGGCCCGGCTCGGTGGCGGCTGAACGGCTACAAGAACTACTCGACGTTGGCCCATGCCGCCTCGGGCGTGCTCGTGTGGTGCCGGTGGCCGGGGGGGGACGGCGCCAAGGGCATCGGGGCGGTCGTCGTCCCGATGGATCGCGACGGCGTGTCGCTGACCGGCCGTCACCGCGGCATGGGAATCCATGCCGCGACCGAGTCGGAGATCGCCTTCGACGACGTGGCGGTGACCGAGGACGAGGTGTTGCTGGCCGGCGACCCGGCTTCGACCGATGCGTTCAAGGTCCTCCTCGCCCACCTCAACCACGAACGGTGCGGCAATGCCGCCATGTGCATAGGAGCCGCCCAGGGGGCGTTGGAGCATTCGGTCCGTTACATGAACGAGCGCGTGGTCGGGGGGAAGCCCATCGCCGCGCTGCAGGGGCTGCAGTGGAAGCTGGCCGACATGGCCGTCGCCGTCGACGGCGCCCGGTTGCTGTTGGGCCGGGCCGTCCGGCTGGCCGGCCCGGGGGGGACGCCCCCGGCCCTCGAGACGGCGATGGCCAAGACGGCGGCCAATCTGGCGGCCAAGCTGGTCTGTGACGAGGCCATCCAGATCCACGGGGGGTACGGCTACAGCCGCGAGTACCCGCTGGAGCGCGCCTATCGCGACATCCGCGGACTGTGCATCGGAGCCGGGACCGTCGAGGCGCAACGCAACTACATCGGGGGCAGCGTCTCGCGCGGGGCGCGTTCGGCGTCGCCGGGGTGGATGGATCCGCTCGCCGACTGATCCGGGCGGTCGAGCCGTGGTGCCGTTGCCGGCCGGCCCGGACGGGGGTCAGGCGGCGTCGGGCCGCAGGAAGTTCCCCCGGGGATCCCATCGGCGGAGGGCGTGCACATGGGCGTCCTCGGCTGGCGCCAACTCGACCAGGCCGGGGGCCACGTCGAGTTCCCAGCCGCACAACGACCGGATGGTGGCGACCCTCTCTTCGACCGAACCGGGTCCCGGGGCCACCGACGTCAGTACGAAGGTGCCCTCGTCGCCCTTCTCGAAGATGCCGAGATCCGACACGAACGCCCGCACCCGGGCGCCCGGCGAGGTGATGTAGGGGACGCGGTCCACGGTCCGGCGTCCGGTCAACGTGGCCATCACCACCACCTCGTCGGCCCGGGAGGCGACGTCGTTCCCTCCCCCGGAGCCCACGAGGAAGGAGCGACCGGGGATCACCGTCGAGTTGATGTTGCCCGACCGGTCGATCTGCGCCGCCCCCAGGCAGGCCAGCAGGGTGGTGCCCGGTGACCCGGCCATGAGCCCCAGGATCTGCTCGCTGTCGGAGAGCATCGTGGCGGTGGGGAAGCTCCGGTGGTTGAAGACGAACGGGTCGGCCGGCGTCGGCTCGTAGCCCCACAGCCCGAGTTCGGCGGTCAGCTCCACCTCGGCGCCCTGCCCGCGAGCCAGGTGCACACCCAACCAGCTGGCCAGGTTGGCCACGCCCGCGCCGGCCAGGACGGCGTCCGCCCGACGGGCCACGATGCGCTCGGCCAGGTAACGGGCACCGAAGACCGCCGCCTGTTCCCAGGCCCCGACCGGAGCGCCCAGGTCCGGGGGGTTGGCCGCCTCGTCGGCCCGCCACGAGTCGGGGTCGGCCCTGGCCGCCAGGGCCTCGGTCCGCTCCGGGCCGAGGCGGGCCAGGTACTCCGCCTGGTCGGCCGGTTCGAGGACCCAGTGGTCGATCCAGGCGTCGAACCCGTCGGTGCGGCTGATTCGCTGGATGTCGGACCAGAACTCGAGGTCCTCGCCGTACGGGCTGGCCGGCGTGTCGCGGGTGAACAGGCCTCCGGGGTGGGCGCCCATGGGTGCCTCGGTGACGGCGAGCACCCGGTGGGCGGGGATCCGTACCAGGTGGGACCACGGGCGGATGTCGTCGACGACCCGCTCCACGGTGACCACGGCGCCGCGCCTCGCCGCCAGTGCCCCCCACACCCCCTCGAGCACCGGGGCGTTGAAGGCGACGTTCCCCTCCCGGTCGGCCACCGGCGCGTGGAGGAGGGCGATGTCGGGAGCGTACGGGGCGAGGAGGCCGACCGTGCCGCCGAACGGTGAGGGGACCTCGGCGAACCCCGGGTTGTCGGCCATGCTCGAACCGGCCAGCGAGCCGGTGACCGTGGCGGGCAGGCCCCGCGCCGCGGCCTCGAGGCGCTGCAGAAAGGTCAGGAACGACCAGTGCTCCACCTCCACCTCGCCCCGGAGGTAGGCATCGGAGAACCACGGGTTCGGCGTGAAGTTCGGGAACACGTCGCCCGAGTAGCCGGTCACCACCTTGCGGACGAGCCCACCCTTGAAGAAGAGCGTGCCCAGGCTGGAGAGGCTCAGCATCACCAGGGTGAAGCCCGGGTCACGGCCCCACCACTGCCGGACGAGATGGCGGGCCGCCGCCGTCCATCGCGAGTGGTTGGTGACGATGTGGACGGCGTCACCCGGTCGCACGTGCGACACCGCTGTGTCGAGATCCACTACCTTGTCCATACCGGTGGGCCAAGCTACTCGACAGCAGAATCGGGCGCGAGGGCCGGTCACACCGGCGCCGGCCGGCTGATGCACCACCGGGGGCGGACCACCGGCGGGCCGCACCACCGCCATCGTCGAGGAGACGCCATGGGGAGCACACCGTTCAGTTCGCAGACCCGGAGCTCGACGTGACCCGCACACTGTTCAACGAGGAGCACGAGCAGTTCCGGGCCACCGTCAAGCGCTTCGTGGCCAACGAGGTCGTGCCCGGCTTCGACAAGTGGGAGCAGGAGGGCATCATCGACCGGGGGCTCTTCGTCAAGGCCGGTGAGCTCGGTCTCCTCGGGATGGCCGTACCCGAGGACCTGGGCGGCGGCGGCGTCGACGACTTCCGCTACAACGCCATCGTCAACGAAGAGCTCTACGGGGCCGGCTGCAACGGGGTCGGACTCGGGATCGCGCTGCACAACGACATCGTCCTGCCGTACTTCCTGGCCTACAGCACCGACGAGCAGCGGGAGCGGTGGCTTCCCGGCATCGCCTCGGGCGAGCTGATCACCGCGGTCGCCATGAGCGAGCCGGGCATGGGCAGCGACCTGGCGTCGATGTCCACCACCGCCATCCGTCACGGTGACACCTACGTGGTGAACGGGGCCAAGTCCTTCATCACCAACGGCATCAACGCAGACCTGGTGGTCACCGCGGTGAAGACCGATCCGTCGGAGCGGCACCGGGGCATCAGCCTGGTCGTGGTCGAGCGGGGCATGGAGGGGTTCGAACGGGGGCGGAACCTCGAGAAGCTGGGCCTCCACTCCCAGGACACGATCGAGCTGTTCTTCGACGACGTCGCCGTACCGGTGGAGAACCTGTTGGGCACCGAGGGGCAGGGTTTCGTGCAGCTGGTGAGCAACCTGCCCCAGGAGCGCCTGTCCATGGCGGTGTCGGGGGTGGCCGCGGCCCGCTACGCACTCGGGTTGACGCTCGACTACTGCCGGCAGCGCACGGCGTTCGGCCAGCCGATCGGTTCGTTCCAGAACAGCCGGTTCGTCCTGGCCGAGTTGGCCACCCAGGTCGAGGTGGCCGCGGCATTCGTCGACGCCTGCATCGCCGACTTCCTCACCGGCGCGCTGACCCCCGAGCGGGCGGCCATGGCCAAGTGGTGGTGCACCGAGCTCCAGCAGCGGGTGGCCGACCGAGGTCTGCAGTTGCACGGCGGCTACGGCTACATGAGCGAGTACCCGATCTCCCGTGCCTACGCCGATGCCCGGGTCACCTCGATCTACGGCGGCACCACCGAGATCATGAAGGAGATCATCGGCCGTTCGCTCGACCTCTGAGCACCAGTCGTCGGTGGGCGCCCGGTGAGCGCCCGGTGACGGCGACCGGGTGCCGGTCAGGCGGTCGGCTGCGCCCTGAGTGCCCGCTGGGCGAAGTCGGTCAACCGCCGGCTGGTGGCCGCGTCGGGTGCTGTGCCGTTGATGAGATGGTGGTGAACGGTGTGGGCGGTGCAGCCGAAGATGATCTGGGCGTCGCCGGCCGGATCGGGGCTCTGGCCCTCGCCGGACTCGACCGCCGCCCGGATCTCGCTCTCGAGCAGGGCGATGATCGCGTCCTGGTTGCGCTCGAGCTGCTCGGGGAACATGGCGGCGATCCGGCCGAAGCCGAGCGTCCAGGGGAGTATCCGCCGGGCCGCCGAGGGGTTGGCCGCCTGGCGGAGACTGGCGTCGATCCACTCGCCGATCTTGGCCAGCGGGTCGGGTACCCGGGCCATCCGGTACTCGAGGTACTCGACCAGCACGTTCGAGGCTCTGTCGAGTGCCACCAAGAGGAGCTCGTCCTTCGAGCGGAAGTGGCGGTAGAAGGCCTTGGTCGAGAGCCCCGCCTCCTGCAGGATCTCACGGACCCCCGGCTCGATACTTCCGGTACGGGCGGCAACCGCCCAGGTGGCGTTGATGAGTAGCTCCACCTCCGGGCCGTCCCCGGCCTGCGACCTTTCGTCCCCCGGACTTTCGTCCCCCGACCGTTCG
>CAZNLF010000008.1:24695-33158 GCA_964573595.1 uncultured Acidimicrobiaceae bacterium
GCCGTCCCCGGCCTGCGACCTTTCGTCCCCCGGACTTTCGTCCCCCGACCGTTCGACTTCCGACCTTTCGTCCCCCGATCCCCCCTCGTCCAGGGCCGGCGTGGTCGGGCTCTTGGTGATCACGGCGGAAGCTTACCGGGGGTCCTGTGCGACACGCTGGTCCCACGCCATCGGCTCCCGACCGGTCGGGTCCGACGGCCCCGGCCGGTCCGCACCGCCTGGAGCGATACCTGGTCGGGCAGATCCGAGGAGCCCGGGGCGACGGGTCAATTTCGGACGGCTTTCTCCCTCAACCGAGCACTGGTACAGTATGGAAAACAACTGTTGACCCTGCGCTCGCCAGCCGGCATGTCGACGTTCTGCACGCCCCGGGGGGCAGCGAGCCCGAAAAGGGAGGGACCCATGCCGTCACGAAAGCTCGATTACCCGGTCTTCGATGCCGACAACCACATGTACGAGACGACGGACGCCTTCACCAAGTACCTGCCGCCCGAGTACGACGGACTGATCAAGTACGTCGAGGTCGACGGCCGCACGAAGATCGCGGTGAAGAACCTGATCAGCGACTACATCCCCAACCCCACCTTCGACCGTGTGGCGGCCCCGGGCGCGCAGGAGGAGTACTTCAGGATCGGGAATCCCGAGGGGAAGTCCCGTCGGGAGATCCTGGGCCGGGGGATCGACGCCCTCCCGGGCTTCTCGAGCCCCGAGCCGCGGTTGCAGATCATGAACGAACTGGGCCTCGACCGGGCCATCATGTGGCCCACTCTCGCCAGCCTGCTCGAGGAGCGCGTGCGTGACGACCCGCCGGCGGTCCACGCCGTGGTGCACGCGTTGAACCAGTGGATGCACGAGCACTGGACCTTCAACTACGAGAACCGCATGTTCCCGACGCCTGTCATCCATCTGGGCATCGTCGACCGGGCCATCGAGGAACTGGACTGGGTCGTGGAGCGCGGGGCGCGGATCATCTTGATCCGACCGGCGCCGGTGGTCGGGTACATGGGCCCGCGGTCCATCGCCCTGCCCGAGTTCGACCCGTTCTGGGCCAAGGTGGCCGAGGCCGACATCCTGGTCGGGATGCACGCCTCGGACAGCGGCTACCAGCGCTACATGAACGAGTGGGAGGGCATCCGGGACGGGGAGATGACCCCGTTCAAGGGGGGCTCGGGGTTCCAGGCCATCATCGGGCACCAGGGGCGACCCATCATCGACACGGTGGCCTCCCTGATCGGCCACGGCCTGTGCTCACGGTTCCCCACCCTGCGGTTCACGCCCGTCGAGAACGGCAGCAACTGGGTGCGTCCGCTCCTGATCGACATGGAGCACGCCTGGGAGTTCAGTCCGAACGCCTTCGAGGAGTATCCGGTGGACGTATTCAAGCGGAACATCTACGTGCACCCGTTCCACGAGGAGGACCCGAAGGGCCTGGTCGATGTCCTCGGTGCCGACCGCGTCCTGTTCGGGTCGGACTACCCCCATCCCGAGGGCCTGGCCGATCCCCTGTCGTTCGTCGACGACCTGAAGGGCCTACCCGACGAGGACATCAAAAAGGTGATGGGCGGCAACCTGAACGGCCTCTTGGGCCTGGAGGGCAAGGCGGCCTGAGACCCCGCCGAGCCCTGAGCCCGGCCGGGGACGAGAAGCCAGAGACGAGCACAGTCGCCCGACGGCGACGGTCGGCCCCGGCTCGGCGCTGAGTCGGCCCGGCTGCCGCCCACGGGAGGTTCGCGTGCCCGACGTTTGACGGCAGCCGGGTCCCTCCGGCCCCCGCTGAACAGGTGTGGGCGCCGATAGGGTTACGGCACTTCCGGGGGAAACGTCGGCCCCTGGTCCCATGAGGAGTGGTCGATGCCAGGCTTGGGCACGGTGCCAGAGACGAAGGGCGAACACGGGCGCGTCCCGGGAATGCGTTGCGACGGTGGTGGTTCCCCGTGGTCGCTCCGATGACGGCCCGGGGGATCTCGGCGATCGCCGCCGACACGCCGGACCGGTTGGCTCTGGTGGCCGGGGACGACCGGATCACCTATGCCGACCTCGACGCCGCGGCCAACCGGTGGGCAAATTACTTCGCCAAGCAGGGCGTGGGGCACGGCGACCGGGTGGGCGTGATGCTCGGGAACCGCCCGGAGGTCTTCGCCTGCTGGTACGGGGCGGCACGGGTGGGGGCCATGATCGTACCGATCAGCTACCGGTTCACCGGTGCGGAGGTGGCCTACCTCCTCGAGGACTCCGGGGCCGTCGCCTTTGTGTACGAAGACACCGACGTGCTCGCGGCGGTGTCCCCCGGGTCAGGCGGTCTGCGCGTGGCCGTGACCGCTGACGACCCGGCCGTCGAGCAGTCGTCACCCGACACGCTCGAGTGGGACTTCATCGGCTCACCGACCGTGTTCATGAACTACACCTCGGGTACCACCGGCCGGCCGAAGGGCATCACCCGTGCCCGGCCGGTGCCGTCCCGCGAGCTGCCGGCGCAGCCGTTCGCCGAGTACTGGGGCTTCACGAGGGAGGACGTGCACCTCTTGTGCGGACCCGCCTACCACACCGCACCCGGGAACTATGCGGTCATGCACCTGAACGAGGGGGCCCCCGTGGTCATCATGGACAGGTTTTCCGCTGAAGAGTGCCTGTCGCTGATCGAGCGGGAAAGGGTGACGACGTCGCACATGGTGCCGGCCAACTTCATCCGGATCCTCGAAGCGGACTGGGCCGCCTACGACCGGTCGAGCGTGCGCAAGATCCTTCATGCGGCGGCCCCCTGCCCCGTCGCCGTCAAGAGGCGAATCATGGAGGTGTTCCCACCCGGGACCATCTGGGAGTACTTCGGGATGAGCGAGGGGTTCGGGACCACCATCTCGCCCGAGGAGTGGCTGGCCAAGCCGGGCAGCGTGGGCCGGCCGTTCCCCGGGCTGTCCGTACGTATCAACGGCGACGACGGAAATGCGCTCGGTCCGGGAGAGGTCGGGGTCATCTATGTCTCCTCGTTCGCCACCCACCGCTTCAGCTATCACAACGCCGAGGAGAAGACCGTTGACGCGTGGAAGGACGACTACTTCACCGTCGGAGACCTCGGCTACGTGGACGAGGACGGCTACCTCTTCATCGCCGACCGCCGCGTCGACCTCATCCTCTCGGGTGGGGTGAACATCTACCCGGCCGAGATCGAGCAGGCCCTCGCCGAGCACGTCGACGTCGTGGACTCCGCGGTGTTCGGGCTGCCGGACGATCGCATGGGCCAGCTGGTGTTCGCCCTGGTCGAGCCGCGTCCCTCGTCGGGGCTGACCGAAGAGGCACTGTTGGAACACCTGGCGGGCCGACTCGCCCGTTTCAAGTTGCCTCGGCGGATCGAGTTCGTCGACGAGTTGCCACGGGAACCCAGCGGCAAGGTCCTCAAGCGCCGGCTCCGCGACGAGCGGATGCCACACTCTGACGATCGGCCGGGGGACAGTGGCAAGCGAGCGGGACAAGGTGGCGAGCGATCAGGGGACGGTGGCGGGGGATCAGGGGACGCGGTCGGGTGAGCGGGTTCCCGCGCACGGGAGGGGTGCGGCCGGGCCTCGCCCCCGGCCACGCCTTCGAAGCGTTCGAGATGAGGACCGTGGAGGTGGCCGGAACCGACTGTGCCATGGAGATGGAGGTCACCCCCCAGGTCGTCAACGGCTCGGGCGTGCTCCAGGGCGGGCTGCTGGCGACACTCATCGACATGGTTGCGGGCACGGCGTTGCTGCGGGGACCGGACGCCTACGCCAGCGGGGCGACGAGCGAGCTCCAGATCAGCTTCCTGGCCGGGGCGAGGGTCGGCCCGGTGCTGGCGAGGGCCCAGGTACTCCGTCGGGGGAGGCGGAGCGCAGTGGTGAGGGTCGAGGTCCACGATCGGGGTGCGGACGATCTGCACGTGGCCACGGCGACCCTCACGTTCGCCGTGCGCAGGTCGTCGGACGCGGACCCTGGGCGTCAGCCGAAGTGAACCGGGAGCGGTGGGTCAACCGGTCGGCTGGGCCGATCAGGGGCCGCCGGGCCCGAAGCGGTCGACGTCCGATCGGATGAGGGACTCGAACGGTGCGGCCAACAACAGCCGAGCCGGCGCCGCCGCCCATACGTGCTCGACGACCGGCGAGAGGCGCGCCCCGACGGTCGCCGGGTCCTCGTCGAGGTAGCACACGACGATGCGGTGCGTCCCCTCGGAGAACATGGGTCGCCGAAGTCCCGGAGAGGTCGAGTAGCTCCATGCGCCGGCGACGCCCGCCACGCCGACCAGGGTGGGCAGGACGTCGGTGTGCATGCGTTGGAGGAAGTTGCTCTGGGGGGCGTCGTCCTCCGGCCGGTCGACGATGACGTATGCCCCGAGGTGGGGACGGAAGGGGACGACCTCGGCGGAAACGAGGACCCTCGGTGCGGCCACTGCTTCGAGGAGACGCAGGCCGCCCCGGTACTGGGAGGGCAGCGCGTGGGGGTAGCGACCCTGCTCGGCCAGGTGACGCCCGAGGGTGAGGAACTCGTCGACCGTCTCGTCAACGGGGTTGCCCATGAGGTAGCAGACGACATGCTCGACCGACGACCACGAGTCCACCTCGGCGGCGCGCTCTGCCCGACAGGCCGGTGTCGACGCCCAGCGCTGGCCGAGCAGCATCCCCGGCAGCTGGTACTGCTCGGGCATGTGGTCCAACCGGTGCCAGGTGAGGTACGGACGGTCGTCGCCGGACGGCGAGTGATGCGTGAGCGAGAAGAACCCGACCTTCACTCTGTTCAATGTTCCTCCTTGCTCATTGTTCCCCCTTGCTCAATGCTCCACGTTGCCTAATGCTCCACGTTGCCTTGGTCGATGGTGCCGTCGTGCGGAGTAGGAGCGGTCGGTTATCCGAGCGTCGGAAGGATCCGGTCCCGCAGGAAGGTGACCACTGCGTCGGAGAACGCGTCATTGCGGTCGCCGGCGATCATGTGCGATGCCCCGGCCACGTCCACCACGGTGGCGTCGGGCATGGCCGCCCTGAAGTGCTCGACCCCCTCCTCGGTGACCACATCGCTGAGCAGGCCCCGGACCAGCATCGTGGGCACGTGGATGTTGTTCACGGCAACGTCAAGGAGCCCGATCAGTCGGTCGGGGACGACCTCGGTCCGCCCATGGCCGATGAAGGCCGGGTCCCAGTGCCAGTACCATCGCCCGTCCCGCTGGCGCAGGACCTTCCCGAGCCCGGCGGGATTGACCCGTCGGGTGCGTTGGGGCGTGTAGGCGGCGATGGCGTCTGCCGCCTCCTCCAAGGATGCGAAGCCGTCCAGCCCCGACTCCATGAACGTCCTGATCCGCTGGATGCCCGCCACGTTGGTCTTGGGGGTGATATCCACCAGGATCAGGCCGCTCGAGACCGTCCGGTCGCTGGTCCCCTCGGCCAGGAGTGCTGACATGCCCCCCAGCGAGGCACCCACCAGCACCGGCGGTCGGCCCAACTGGTCGACGACGGCGACAACGTCCCCGCCGAAGGCGGTGAACGAATAGTCCCCGTTGGGGGCCCACTGGCTGTCCCCGTGGCCGCGCAGGTCGATGGCGACGGTGCGCCAGCCCTCGGACGCCACCTTCTCGGCCGTCGATCCCCACGCGTGACGGGTCTGGCCTCCTCCGTGCAGCAGGAGCACGGGCCACGCGTCGGGCTCGCCCCACACGTCGGCGGCGAGCTGCAGGCCCTCGAACCCCTCGAACACCACTCGCTCCGCATCCATCACGTCATCGTGGCATGGCTGACGCTCCACGCGCTCGTCCGGACATCAGCCCCCCCGGTCATCGCCTGGATACACTGCTCGGCATGCGCGTGATCGTCGACTTCGACCTGTGCGAGTCCAATGCCCTGTGCATGGCCGCTGCGCCCGAGGTGTTCGAGGTGCGAGACGACGATTTCCTCTACGTGCTCCAAGAGGAGCCACCCGAGGAGCTACGGGAGAAGGTGAGGGCGGCCGCAAGGTCCTGCCCGAAGGCCGCCATCACCGTCGTCGACTAGGTCGGGCGGTCGACCTGCCGGCTCCTGAACCACGCTCCGTTCGGGCCCGGCACGATTGCGGGACCGGCGACGACCCAGAGTGAGGACGAACAGGGGAGGAACAGATGGCAGTGATCCCAGTCGAGGGCGGCGTGCCCTACGGGACACAGATCCACCAGGTGGCCGAGGAGCTGGGTGACCGGGTGGCGGTCGTCTTCGCCGCCGAGGACGGCAGCGAGCGGGAGGTCTCGTACCGGGAGCTCGACGAGCGGTCGACCCAGCTCGCCCACGTGTTCGCCGAGCGGGGGATCCGGGCCGGCGAGTACCTCGCCGTCAGCCTCCGCAATTCCCCCGAGCACCTGATGGCCTGCTTCGCCGGCTGGAAGGTGGGTGCCACGGTGATCCCGATGCGGTGGGATCTCCCCGAGTGGGAGCGGGGCCGTGTGCTGGCCACCATCAACCCGCGCCTGATCGTCGACGCCGACCATGCCGACCTGTTCGACGACAGCCTGTCGGCGTCCAGGGAGCCACTCGAAGAGGTGGTCTCCCCCCGCGGGTGGGGCGTGTGCAGCTCGGGCTCGACCGGTACCCCCAAGGCGATCGTCACCAAGAGTCCGGCCCTCTACGTGCCCGGCTCGCCCACCTCCTCCGTGGTCGAGTCGTACGGGGCGCTCCCCCGACCCCAGCGGGTGCTCGTCCCCGCACCGCTGTACCACAGCAACGGATTCACCGCCACGCGCAATCTGATGGGTGGCGACCAGATCGTCCTCCTGGAGCGCTTCGACGCGTCCCGTATCCTCCGCCTCATCGAGCACCACCGGATCACCGGCTTCATCGCCGCCACCCCGATGCTCCAGCGACTGGTCCAGGTCGACGACATCGACCGGTGTGACCTGTCCTCGCTCCAGTGGGTCCAGCAGGGCGCTTCGGCGCTCCCGGTGTGGCTCGGCCGGCGGTGGTGCGAGCTGGTGGGCCCCGAGCGGTTCTTCCTCAGTTACGGGGCCTCGGAGATGCTCGGCATCGTGGTCTGCCGGGGTGACGAGTGGCTGCAGCACCCCGGCACGCTCGGTCGCGGCTTCACCGACACGGAGATAAAGATCCTGGACGCCGACGAGCATGAGCTGCCGCCGGGGGAAGTGGGCAGCATCTACATGCGGACCCCGACCGGTCCCGCCGCCTACTACGTGGGCGACGACGTCGCCCCGATGCCGCGCACGGGGGACGGGTTCGTCACCGTGGGTGACCTGGGCTGGCTGGATGACGAGGGCTTCCTCTACATGGCCGACCGACGTTCCGACATGATCGTCACCGGGGCGGTCAACGTGTTCCCCGCCGAAGTGGAGGCGGCACTGAGCGAGCACCCCGACATCGTCGACGTGGTGGTGATCGGGTTGCGCGATCCCGAGTGGGGCCGACGGGTGCACGCCATCGTGCAGCCGGCCGACCGGGCCGATCCTCCGGACCCTGACGACGTCATCCTCTTCGCCAAGGCCCGGCTGGCGTCGTACAAGGTGCCGAAGACGGTCGAGTTCATCGACGTCATCCCGCGCAGCGACGCCATGAAGCTGAGCAGGAGCGCCTTCGTCGCCGAGCGGGACGGGCCCGACGGTGACGCCGGGGCCGGGGTGGGGCCGGTGCCAGCGGGAACCTGAGCAGCAGGTATACCGTAGGCCGGTCGCGGGACGGACCTCCGATACGAGATCGGCGGAGCCTCCGGCGAACCGGTCGTCCATCACCAGAGGAGAAGTCATCGCCATGCCCGACTATGAGTTCCTGCAGTTCGAGTCGCTGGACGAGGGCCGGATCGTCCGTATCCTCCTCGATCGCCCCGACACCCGGAACGCCCAGAACCGCGGCCTACTGGTCGAGCTCGACGATGCGTTCCGCCGGGCCGAGGAGGACGACGAGGTCCGTGTGGTCATCCTCGGCGGCACCGGTCCCCTGTTCTCCTCGGGGCACGACATGGGCTCGGCCAAGGCGCAAGAGGAGCGGACCTCGCACCGAACGAGCAAGATCGACGGTGCCACCCGTGCCGGGGCCGAGGCGCGCATGCTCCAGGAGTGGCACTACTACTTCCAGAACACCCTCCGCTGGCGCAACCTCCGCAAGATCACCGTCGCCCAGGTCCAAGGCACCGTGTACGCGGCCGGCCTCATGCTGATGTGGGCGTGCGACCTGATCGTCGGAGCCGAAAACGTCCTGTTCGCCGATGTGGTGGGCACCCGGCTCGGCATGTGCGGCATCGAGTACTTCGGCCACCCCTGGGAGTTCGGTGCGCGCAAGACCAAAGAGCTCATGCTCACCGGGGACGCCATCGACGTCCACGAGGCCCACCGTCTCGGCATGGTGAGCAAGGTCTTCCCGACCGACGAGCTCGAGGAGCAGACGCTCGCTTTCGCCCGGCGAATCGCCGAGCTGCCCACCATGACCGCCCTCCTGATCAAGGAGTCGGTGAACCAGACGGTCGACAACATGGGCTTCTACACCTCACTGC
>CAZNLF010000009.1:0-4217 GCA_964573595.1 uncultured Acidimicrobiaceae bacterium
GGTGCGAGAGCGTTCTTCGGCTACCTCACCTGGTCACCACAGCTCCAAGCCGCGTCCTATCAGACGTTCTCGGTGGAGTACAACCGGCTGGTCGCCGCCGACATGCGAGCCCTGGCCGTGTCCACCGCCGGGCTGGCGCTCCACCGTTCGGTCTCGGGCAGCTGAAGACCACCTGCGGACAGCGCCGCACCCAAAGGCCGAAGGCGACCACCGGACTACCCTTGTCGTGGAGATGGATGAGCACAGGAGGGAAGGGTCCTTTGTCGTCACGACCAGCCACAGAGGCCGAGATCGACACCTGGCGCAGGGACGGCTGGGTTCTCCTCGAGGGGCTGGTCGGAACCGACGAGATCGACGCCGCGTCCGACGATCTCCAGCTGATGTTCCCCAGCTCCGACGAGTACCACGCCGATCCCGAAGGGGTGACACAGAGGAGGAAGGGAACGTACCGGGACCCCCAGGAGGAATTCACCTGGCCCGACGACGGCCCCGGCTTCCGGGGTGCCCAGCACCGATGGATGGCCGCATTCCCCTTTCCCGGATCGGGACGCCTCAACCGACTCTGCGTGCAGCCGTCGATCGTGGACTTCGCCGAGCGTGCTCTGGGCACTCCGGACATCCGGCTCTACCAGTCGCACGCAGGTGCCAAATACTCGGGACTGACCAACTACGAACAACCCATGCACACCGACCGGAACCACTCGTGGCTTCCGGCCGTCGGTGAGAGGCCCTGGTGGAACCTGGAGGGTTTTCTCTATCTCTCCGATGTCACGGATGAGGACAACCCGACCCGGATGGTGAACGTGAGCGACTCCGCTCACGTGAGCCCGGCGACCCCGATCGTGATGCCCGACAAGGACCCTCGGCTCTACCAGTCGGAGCACCGGGCGTCCGGGGTCCGCGGTTCGTATCTGGCGTACCGCTCCGATGTCTTCCACCGGGGTGCCCCCTTCGGTGCGGGTGAGGGTGCACGGTTCGTGCTGGCGCTGGCCTTCAAGCGAGCCGGCCAGGACTGGATCGCCTACGACCAGGCGCAGCCACGGTCCACGGGGCCGGAGTGGACCCGGTTCGCCCAGCGCTCGACTCCGCGCCAGCTCGAACTGTTCGGCTTCCCTCCCCCGGGCCACCCGATCTGGAGTGATTCGCTGCTGGACGAGACGGCGGTCCGGTATCCGAAGCTCGACCTCGGCCCGTGGAGGGCTGCCCTCGGTCTCGACTAGAGGCCCGCCCGGCGATGCCCGGCGGGGCTACGCCGTCAGGAGATGGCGCCGGTCAGGCTGCAGTGCCGGTCACGAGACCGCGCGCCGGAACACCCACGTGGCCCACGCCAGGACGATTGCGCAGAGCGGCACGAGAACGGCGAACGCCTGCCAGACCACGGGATCGGACAGATGGCCGACGGCCAGGGCCCGGGAAGCCACCACCAGGTAGTAGAGCGGGTTGACGTGGGCGAGGACGCGTAGCCACAGGGGACCCAGCGAGATGGGCAGGAGCACCCCGGCGAGCAGCAGGAGAGGAAGGTTGATGCCGTTGATGATGGCGGCGAAGCTGCTGATGTCCTTCGTCACCAGTGCGGTGGCCGTCGAGAACGCCGCCATCAGTGTCGCCAGCACCCAGAGCAGCACCACCAGGACCAACAGCCCCGTCCAGTGCACGGTGAACCCGAAGCCGTAGCCGACCGAGACCACGACCGCGTCGAACACCGTCATCATGACCAGACCGGAGAGGATCGGGCCGACAAGGATGGCGAACCGGCTCGCCGGGGTGACACGGAGCCGCTCGATGAGCCCCGACTGCAGCTCGAAGATGGTCCCGAATCCGCTGCTGGCGCCGCTGGCGAATGCCAGGAGCGCGAGTATCCCGGGCAGGAACACCTCGAGAACGCTTCCGGTCGGAAATCCCCTGACCCCGGGCAGCTCCTTGAGCAGGGGCGTGAAGAGGACCAGGTAGAGGACAGGCGTCGAGAACCCCACGAACAGCCACACCGGATTGCGCAGCATCTGCCGGTTGTACCGCTGTAAGAGGAGACCGGTGTCCCGGACGGTCTTCATGCTGCGACCACCTTGTCCGTACCCGGACCGGCGTCACGCAGAGATCGGCCGGTCCGGCGCAGGAACACGTCATCGAGCGTGGGCTCGGACAGCTGCATCGACTTGACGCCGATCCTCTCGCCGTCGAGGAGCCGGAGGATATGGGGCAGGGCGGCGCTGGCGTCTTCGACGTACAGGCGCACTTCGTCTCCGTCGAGACTGATCTCGCGGACGAAGTCCTGGGCCCCCAGTGCGGCCAGGGCACGGTCGGCAGCACCGTCGACGTCGCGGATGCTCAGCACCACCGACTCCCCGGAGACCTGGCGCTTGAGATCCCGCGGCGTCCCTTCGACGACGATGTCGCCATGGTCCATGATGACCAGACGGTCGCAGAGGGAATCGGCCTCCTCGAGCTAGTGGGTGGTGAGGAAGATGGTCGTGCCCCGGTCACGCAGGCTGCGGACGTGGTCCCAGAGATTGGCGCGGTTCTGAGGGTCGAGTCCGGTGCTGGGCTCGTCGAGGAACAGGACCTCCGGCTCGTGGATGATGCCGAGGGCGATGTCGAGTCGTCGGCGCTGGCCGCCCGAGTATGTCTTCACCCGCCGGTCGGCGAAGTCGGACAGGTCGAGCACGTCCATCACGATCCGGGTCCGTCGAGTCACCGTGTCCAGGTCGCCCCCGTAGAGGCGGCCCTGCAGCAGGAGGTTCTCCCTGCCGGTGGCCAGATCGTCCGCGCCGCCAAGCTGGCTCACGTAACCGATGCGCGATCGCACCTCGCTGGGCTGGCGGCCGACGTCGAAGCCGGCGACCGTGGCGTGACCGCCATCGATCGTCAGGAGTGTCGTCAACATCCGGAGGGTGGTCGTCTTTCCAGCACCGTTCTGACCGAGGAACCCGAAGATCTCACCGCGGTCCACGCCGATGCTGACACCGTCGACCGCGGTGACCGGACCTTTCGGAGAGCGGAACGACTTCCGCAGGTCGGTGGTGGAGATCACCTGGTCCACGCCGGCCACGTCCGGCACGCGCGTGCTCACCGGCCCTCCAGTTCCTGCCGGTCGTCGGCGAAAGGTGGTGGGATCAGTTCGGGCCGGCCGTCGGCTGCATGAATGGCCCTCCACCAGTCGAGGCCGTCGAGGGTGCCCGACTCGATCTGTCCCACCAGTTGGCGAACGTAGGCGAGCTCGGCCTCGCGCAGCACGGTGCGGAACTCATCCTCGACCCAGAACAGGCGGGGGAGCTGCGCCTTCTCGAGGAGCTCGCGGGAGCCGCCGGCCCGGGCCAGTTCCAGTTCGAGGTGCTGGGCCCGCTCGCGCAGCAGTGAGGCGACGTCGTCGGGGGGTAGCGCAGGAAGAAACGACAGCGCCGACTCGAAGGCCGGATAGTCCTTGACCGGGGTGGAGATCAGGTCGGTGAGCCAGTCGTGCATCTCGATCTTGCCGCTGTCGGTCAGGGTGTAGACGGTGCGTTCGGGGAGCCGGCCCTCTCGCTTGGTCTGCCCCGGCACGATGAGGCCGCGCTTCTCGAGCGACGCGACGACGGCGTACAGGGAGCCGTAGTTCAGTCGCACGCTCTCGTGTTTGTGGCGCTGGCGGAGTGTCGTCGCGACCTCGTAGGGGTGCATCGGCCGCTCGTAGAGGCAGATCAGCACGGCGAGGGCGAGTGGGTTGCTGCGGTTTCGGGCGACCATGCGCGTTCCTTGGTTCAGGGTACTTTGGTCAGAGTACTCCTTGCAAAGTCGACTGTCCAGCCCCACCGGGCCCTGCCGCCCCGATCGCCGGTGGCGTGATGCCCCCGGGCCCGGACCTCCGACGTCGCACGCTCGACGCCCGGCTCGACGCTCGGCTCGACTGGCTACTCACCTCGGGGAGGAAGCCGGCCCCGCCACCGGCTCCCGGCGGAGCTCGACGGTGACCGTCCTCGTGCCGCGGGGGACGGTCACCGTCGCGGTTGCCCGGTCGATCCGCCCCGTCGAGGCCGTCTCGATGTTGCCCACGAACGAAGACAGCTCGAAGAGGACCGGCCCGGACGGCGGTTGTCCAGGTGCAGCGACACGGACCGGCCCTCCGAGGTGATGCGCATGCTCAGCCACCTGCCGTCGGTCGTCGGTCGTCGGGAAGTTGGTGATCGAGATCGGCGAGCCGCTCACCAGCCAGTCGGCCGGCACACGCCGACCGACGACCAGGC
>CAZNLF010000009.1:4317-32272 GCA_964573595.1 uncultured Acidimicrobiaceae bacterium
ATCGGCGAGCCGCTCACCAGCCAGTCGGCCGGCACACGCCGACCGACGACCAGGCCACGCACCCCTTCCGGCTCGCACGGCCCACCGCTGACCCTCCCCCGATCCGGCCTCCGTTGGCCAGGCAACACCGGGTCGCCACGTCGGCCTCGGTGCCCGGGCAGTGCCGCCGTACCCGGGCCCCGGGCCCCGGGCCCCTGGCCGCTCCACCGATCTGCTCGGGTGGGGAGCCGGTAACGTCGTGGCGTGGCAGAAGACGGAGACGCCGTCGAGATCGATGCGTTCCTGAAATCGCTCGGCGCAACCGACGACCAGGTCGCCGATGCGTGGGCCGACCGCCACGTGGCCCGACTGGCCGGCGACCTGGTGTTCGCGCAGGGAGCGACCCTGACGGCCCGGGACCTGGCATCGCGTTCCGGCACGAGCGTGGGCGACGTGCTCTCGATATGGCGGACGTTGGGGGTGGTGGTGCCGGACGAGGACCACCCCATGTTCGCCGAGGGGGATGCGGAGCTGACCGGCTTCTTCGTCGGGTCGAATCCGGTGAGCCCCCACGGCGACGAGCTGCTCAGGGTCCTCGGCAGCTCGCTGGCGCGGGTCGCGGAGGCGGCGGTGTCGGTCTACGTGCAGACCCAGGAGCCCGCCTACGACTCACCCGAACCGGACCTGCTCGCGTGGGCCGGCGAACAGGCCGCCGTGAGTGCCGCGGCGCTGCGGCTCGGGGACTCGATGGGGTCGGTGTTCGCCCATCACATGCGGGACGCCATCGATCGCCAGCGACTGGCACAAGAGGATGTGAGCGATCCCTCGCTGCACCGACTGGCGGTGGGATTCGTCGACCTCGTGGGATTCACCCCGTTGACCCTCCACACCTCGCCCGCCTCCCTGCTCGAGCTGGTCGGCACCTTCGAGGACAGGGCGTTCGGGGTCGCGTCCTCCCACCACGGGAGGATCGTCAAGCACATCGGGGACGAGGTGATGTTCGTGGCTCCGAGTGCGGCATCGGGCTGCGCGATCGCCTGGGACATCACCACCTCACTCGGCTCGGGGATCGAGCCCCGCGGCGGTGTCTGTTACGGCGATGTGATCTCCAGGCACGGCGACTACTACGGACCGGTCGTGAACATGGCCTCCCGGCTCGCCGATCTGGCGATACCGAGGGAGGTGCTCGTCGACGCCGCAACCGTGCGCTCGGCGAAGGGTGCGTTCGAGTTCCGACCGGCGGGCAACCGCCTGCTGAAGGGCTTCGAGGATCCGGTCGAGGTGCACTCGATCGGCGCGGTGCTCGCCGGGTGACCGGTCACGGCGACGGTCGGATCGCCTGACCTGCGGGAGCGGTCCCCCCGAGCGGCTCAGCGCAGCCGGCGCAGCTGGCGGCCGGCCACGTTGAGCGGGTCCAGCCGCGAGAGCGGGCGCGGCCAGCCCTGGAGATGGAGAACCAGATAGGTGGTGCCGAGCGTGGTCACCACGCGGCCGGCCGGTGAGCCGAGGGACCGCCGGTAGGCGCCGGAGAGGGTCTCCTTGCCGGTGAGGGCGGCCCAGATGTCCCAGGCCGCGACCAGGCCGGCCAGGGCGACCCAGCCGACATGGCCGATGGCCAGGTCACCCCCGTCGGCCATGGAAATAGGACCCTGTTCCCGGTACTCATCCATCGCGCTCGCCCCCTTGCGCTGTCCGGGGCGGAGAAGCCCCCTCGGCCCGTCGCGAAGATCCGTTCAGGGCCCCGACGGCAATTGTCTCCCGGGGAGCGCTCTTGGCAAGCCGGATCCGAGTTCCCACCACGGACGGTGGCCGGGGAACGTCGCGGGGAGACCTACACCCGGACCTCGGGCCGGTGAGGCCGCGCCCCGGGCTCTTCCGCCCGCCCTTGCCACCCCACCGGTCGACTCCGCGGCCGACCGGCCCGTCAGGAGACCCGACGATGGGCCGACGAACCCGAACCGAGCCCTTCACCCCCGTGGGCCGCTGCCTCGCCGAGGATCGGGCCGCCCTCCGTGCCGAAGTGCAGACGGGCGGCGACCACGAGGTCGTCGATCTCGTCCCAGCCCACCTCGGCACGCCACGCACCACACGAGCAGTCGACCCGGATGCCCTCCGCGTCCTCGTCGATCGACGCGACGTGTGCACTGGGACCCAGCAGGGGCACCTCCACGCCGGCCGGTCGGTCCACCGGTTGGAACCCGACGAAGGGAAGGCCGTTCACCAGCCGGAACTGCCTCGCCAGCTCCGGGTCGATCACGTCCAGTGCGTCAGCCGTCTGCTCGAGCAGCAGGAACCGGTCGCCCATGGCGCTCATGGCTGACTCCTCACGCAGTCGTCGTGCTGCAGTCGTCGTGCTGCAGTCGTCGGATGTGACGCGCCCATCACCAGGGCACGGACGAAAAGCATAGAGGCGCCGTTCCGCCGGCCACAAGGGGCGCGTCGACAAGGACTACACCTCGGCGAAGAGGTCGCCATGGGCCTCGATCCGTTCCAGCACTACATCGGCGGTGAAGCTCAGGTCGGCCGGTCGACCCGACCGGGCGCAGCCGTCCACCTCTCCCCAGGTGACCGGAGTGGAGACCGTCGGCTCGGGCCGGCCGCGCAACGAATACACGGCGACCGTGGTCTTGGCTGGATGGTTCTGGCTCCAGTCGATGAGCACCTTGCCTTGCCGGAGGCTCTTGCGCATGTTGGACACCACGAGCTCGGGGTGTTCGCGTTCGAGCCGGACGGCCACCTCCCGCGCCCGGTCGCGCACCGTGTCCCACGTCGGTCGACCGGCGAGGGGGAGGTAGAGCTGGAGCCCCTTGGAGCCACTGGTCTTGGGCCAGCACCCGCGACGACCGTCGTCGAGGACCTCGCCCACGTAGCCGGCCACCGCGCAGCACTCGACGATCGAGGTGCCCTCCCCGGGGTCGAGGTCGAAGACCATGTGGTCGGGCGGTGCGGGCAACACCCGCCTCCTCCCCGCGTGCCACAGGGGGACGTGGTACTCGATGGCGGCCAGGTTCGCCGCCCACGCCAGACTCGGCCGATCCCCGATCACCGGGAACTCCACCGCCGGTCCGTCCGACGTCGACGGCACCGACAGCCGGCTGACCCACGAGGGTGCATGACGGGGGATGTGCTTCTCGAAGAAGTACTTGCCGTCGACACCGTTGGGATAGCGCTTCATGGTCAGCGGCCGGTCGCGCAGATGGGGGAGCATGACGTCGGCCACCCGCGCGTAGTAGTCGATGACCTGACCCTTGGTGAACCCGGTGGAGGGGTAGAGGACCTTGTCCAGGTTGGAGACCGTCAGCTCCCGTCCGTCGACCTTCGTGCGCACCGAGCGGTCAGCGCTCACGGCGCACGTCCGTGACCGACTTGTCCGGCCGCAGGCCGCGCCACACCGGATGACGGAGGCGGCCGTCCGGCGTCCAGTCGCCGTAGCGCACCTCGCCCACCAGCTTCGGAGAGACCCAGACGGTCTGCCTGACCAGCGCGGTGGGCAGGGGCGAGTCGAACGGGCTGGTGGCACGGTCGAGCCGCTCGAGGTCGGCCAGCAGCTCGCTCCTCGCCAGCTCCGTGAACCCGGTCCCCACCTTGCCCACGAACGTCAGCTTCCGGGAGCCGTCCGTGGGCAGTCCGAGGAGGAGGGCGCCGAAGTCGGCACGGCGGCTCCCCTTCCCCGTCGTGTACCCGCCGATCACGACCTCCTGCATGCGCTCGCCCTTCACCTTGATCCAGTCACGGCTCCGCCGGCCCGGTCGGTAGGTGCTGGAGCGACGCTTGGCGACGACCCCCTCCATGCCCGCGTCGACCGAGGCGTGCAGGAGCTCCTCACCGGTCCCCTCGGTGAACGATGGCGTGACCGCCCAGCTGGGGGCCCCGATGCCCAGCGCGTCGACAGCCGTGCGACGGTCGTCGTAGCTTCGGCCGAGCAGCGAGACGCCGTCCAGGTGGAGGAGATCGAAGATCACCAGGCTGGCCGGGTGCTCGGCGGCCGACCGTCTGATCACCGCCGGCGAACCGGCGTGGATCCGGTGCTGCAGCTGCGAGAACGAGGGACTGCCGTTCTGGCCCAGGACCACCACCTCGCCGTCGAAGAGCGCTTGGTGGGCGCCGAGCGACTCGGCGAACCCGCGCAGTTCGGGAAACTGGCGGGTGACCTCGTTACCGTTGCGGCTCTCCAGCCGGAGACGGCCCCCGTCCACCCAGGCGAGGACCCGCATGCCGTCCCACTTGAACTCGTAGGCCCACTCGCCGTCGTCAGGCGGAAGGCGGTCGGCGGTGGCCAGCATCGGGCTCATGTGATGAGGTAGGGGCTCGAAACCCTCGGGTGCCGGGTCCATCCGGTGGATCATCCAGCTCTTGCCCTTGGTCGGGAACAGGACGTAGCGACCTTCCACCCGCTCGCCGTGGAGGACCACCATGATCTCCTTGGGGCGCCACTTCTCGCAGTCGTAGGTGCCGTGGTCCCAGATCGACACCGCACCGGCGCCGTACTCCCCCACGGGGATGGTGCCACTGAACTTCCCGTACTCGAGCGGATGGTCCTCGACGTGTACCGCCAGATGGTTCTCGTCGGGCGACACCGGAAGACCTTTGGGAAGGGCCCACGAGACGAGGACCCCGTCCCTCTCCAACCGGAAGTCCCAGTGCAGGCTCGAGGCGTGGTGCTCCTGGATGACGAAGGTCGGCCGTTTCTTCCGGCCGGTGCGGACCGGCTCGCCCCCGGGGACCGGCTCAGGGGTGCGGTCGGGGTCCCGCTTGCTCCGGTAGCTGGCTAGGGATCTAGACGACACCCGATCTTTCTACCCGCATGTGCGGCCCCGCACCCAACGGGCGGTGGCGGGACGAAGGGTCGAGCAGCGCAATCGACGACGACCCGCAACCGGCCGGCGGCCCATCGATCCGGACGGCGGCTTCAGGACGAGCGGAGTTCCCGCACCTCCGGGGTCGCCGCCCGCAGGCCCTGGAGCACCGGGTGCTCGAGGGCCCTCGTCACGATCGTGTCGCCGTCACACCCCTGGTGGGCCGCGGCGCGCCCCACGAGTTCGCCCAGATAGCTGACCAGGTTCAGGAGGTCCAGCCGGGTGGAACGGCCGGCGAGGGGAATCGGTTCGATGGCCTCGTCCATCCCGCCCGCCTCGAGGACGGCCTGCCTGATCGCCCACAGATGGCGGGGGGCGTCCTCGAGGTCGGTACCGGTCAGGCGCATCCAGGCGGATAGGCCCAGCTCACAGCCCAGATCGGCCTGGGTCTGCCCGGACGGCGCCAACACCCTCAGGCTGCGGAGGACCGCCGGTGCGAACTCGATGGCGTCGGGCTTGGTCACGAATTCAGTGTGACAAAGGGGTGTGACAGGGGTGGTGGATGGGGTCTGACCTGGGTAATGATGTTGCCATGCCACGATCCATCTGGAAGGGTGCCCTCAACTTCGGCCTGGTCAACGTCCCGGTCGGGCTGTTCACGGCCACCCAGGACAAGACCGTCCACTTCAACCAGTTCGAGGAGGGGACGTCCGACAGGATCCGATACAAGAAGGTCAACGAGCGCACCGGCAAAGAGGTGTCGGCCGACAAGATCGTCAAGGGGTTCGACCTCGGTGGCGGCGACTACGTGATCCTCAGCGACGACGAGCTCGAGTCGGCCGAGCCGAAGAGGTCCCACCTGATCGAGATCACCGACTTCGTGGACCTCGACCAGATCGATCCGGTCTACTACCGGTCGACCTACTACCTCGCCCCCGAGGGGGAGGCGGCGAACAAGGCCTACGCCCTCCTCCGTCAGGTCATGCGCGAGGCCAACAAGGTCGCCATCGGCACCGTGGTCATGCGGAACAAGGAGTATCCGGTGGCCATCCGCCCCGACGACGACGTGCTGAAGCTCGAGACCATGTACTTCTCCGACGAGATCCGGTCGCCCAGAAGGGAGCTCCCCGACCTTCCCGACTCGAGTGAGGTCACCGACCGCGAGGTCCAGATGGCCAGCCTCCTCTTGGAGTCGATGGAGAGCGACTGGGACCCGGCCAAGTACCACGACACCCACCGCGAGAAGGTCGAAGCCCTCATCGAGGCGAAGCGCCAGGGCGACGAGATCGTCACCGGCGTCGAGTCCGCTCCGGCGACGACCAAGGTCGTCGACCTCATGGACGTGCTCAGTGCCAGCCTCGACTCCGTCAAGGCGGCGAGGGACTCGAGCCCGGAGCCGGCGACGGCGCGCCGGCGGAGCCCGGCCAAGTCCGCTACCGCCCCGGCAAAGAAGGCGGCGGTCCGGCGCCCGACCCCGATCAAGAAGGCCACCAAGGCCAAGCCGGCAGCGAAGCGCAAGGCCTCCTGAGGCGCAAGGCCTCCTGAGGCGCAAGGCCCCTGATCCGCGGTCCCGATGGCAGAACCGGGTTCCCGTGGAGAGCACCGGGCACGGTTCCCCATGGACGCCCTGCGGTGGGCCGGTCCGGTGCACCAGCGGCTCTGACGGAAGTACCGCCGTCACCGATGAGTCCCCGGAGGGACCTCCGTCCAACCATCGATGGCAGACACGTTGGTGGAGCCGACCCCGCTACGATCGGGCCCCGTGGCAGTGCGTGAGGGTCCGCTGGCCCTGTCCGACCTGGAGCCGTTCCGCAGGGAGCTGACCGGCTACTGCTACCGCATGCTCGGCTCGGGCTTCGAGGCCGAGGACGCCGTCCAGGAGGCGATGGTGCGGGCCTGGCGCAACGGGGATCGCTTCGAGGGGCGCTCCAGCGTGCGCTCGTGGCTCTACCGGATCGCCACCAACGTGTGCATCGACATGCAGCGCCAGGTCCAGCGCCGGGCCCGGCCCATGGAGATGGGCCCCGCCTCACCACCCGAGGAGTCCCGTCTCGGGCCGCTCCTGCCCGAGGTCGCCTGGGTGACACCGGTCTCGGACGCCAGCGTGGCGCCGGAGGGCACGGACCCCGCCGACGTGGCCCAGTACCGTGAGTCGATCCGCCTCGCCTTCGTGACGGCCCTCCAGCACCTGCCGGCCCGTCAGCGTGCCGCCCTGATCCTGTGCGAGGTGCTGGGTTGGCAGGTGGCCGAGGTGGCGGAGCTGCTCGACACGACCACGGCGGCGATCAACAGTGCACTGCAGCGTGCCCGGGCGACCCTCCGTGCGCTGCCGCCCGGGAGGACGGGGGACCTGGACGGCGCCGACGCCGAGCTGCTCCGCCGCTATGTCGACGCGTTCGAGCGGTACGACATCGAGGCGCTGGTGGCACTGCTGCACGAGGACGCCATCCAGTCGATGCCACCGTTCGCCCTGTGGATCCGGGGGGCCACCGACATCGGTCGGTGGATGGTCGAGCCCGGACCGAGCGGCTGTCGGGGCTCCCGGCTCCTCCCCACCTCGGCCAACGGTTGCCCGGCGTTCGGGCAGTACCGGCCGGACCCCGCCGGTGGCTATGCACCCTGGGCCATCCAGGTGCTGGAGATCTCGGAGGGGAGGATCGCCGAGATGTCATTCTTCCTGTCCTTTCTGGACCCGGAGCGCCTCTTCCCCGAGTTCGGCCTCCCCCTCCACCTCGACGGGTAGGCCGGCCAGGTCGAGGAGGGCCCGCATCACCGGTGCGGCCTCGGCCACGACGACGGTACCCCCGAGCCGACCCGCCATCAGCATGAGCCGGGCCACCTCGTCCACCGCCCCGAGGCCCGGCTCCCCGGGTCCCGACAGTGGGACGCCGACCAGCTCGGCACCGTCAGGACCGGTGACCACGACCCGGCACCACAGCTGGACGTCGTTCATCACGGTGTGGACGGAGGCCGGCGGGCGGCATCATCGGCACCCGGGTGCGGAGCCTCCCCGCCGCGAGGACCTCCCCTTCGGCGGTGCAGGCCATCGCCGGTTGTGCCCGGGCCGGTCCCGGGCGAGAATCCCGGGTGGTGCCGACGAAACCGCGTGGCACCGATGAGTCCCGGGCCCAGATCCCGTCCCAGCAGTTGATGACGCACCCGACCCGAAGGAGCAGCCATGCCCACCCGTGACCACGCACCCATCGGAGCCCCCTGTTGGGCCGATCTGTGGACCTCGGACGTGGCCGGCAGCCGCACGTTCTATGCCGATCTCCTCGGTTGGGAGGCCCAGGAGCCGAACCCCGAGTTCGGCGGCTACTTCATGTTCACCCGCGAAGGCATCCCGGTCGCCGGTGGCATGGGAGCCATGGGAGACGCCCCGGCCGACAACACCTGGAAGGTCTACCTGGCCACCGAGGACATCGCCAAGACCCTCGAGTCGGCCGAGTCCGGCGGTGCCCAGATCGTCGCTCCGGCGATACCGGTCGCCGACCTCGGCACCCAGGCGGTGCTGGTCGACCCGACCGGTGCCCAACTGGGCGCCTGGCAGCCCGGTACGTTCCCCGGGTTCACCGTGCTCAACGAGCACGGGGCGCCCAGTTGGTTCGAGCTGCTCACCCGGGACCACGCTGCTGCGATCGACTTCTACCGAACGGTGTTCCACTGGGACACCAACGTCGTCGGTGACACCGACGAGTTCCGGTACTCGACCGTTCAAGGGCCCGGAGGCGAGGGTGAGCTGGCCGGCATCGGGGACGCGACCTCGTTCCTGCCCGAGGGCGTGCCCTCCCACTGGTCGGTCTACTGGGAGGTCGACGACGTCGACGCCGTGCTCGCCAAGGTCGAGGCGCTCGGGGGGTCGGTCGTCATCGGCAAGCAGGACACCCCTTACGGCCACCTGGCCACGGCGACCGACCCCGCCGGCGCCCAGTTCAAGCTGCGCAGGTCTCCGCAGTAGTCGCTCCGCGGGCGGCCCGCTCCGGCCGACCACCGACCGCCTACCTCGGAGCCAGATCCTCGGACCAATTGGCGAAGGTCACGACGAGCCCCCGGACCAGTCGTTCGAAACTGCGGTCGATGTCGACGGGAAGGCCGAAGCCCCCGCCGGACTCGAGCGCCACGAACCCGTGCAGCATCGACCGGAACGCCCGGATGGCGTCGATGGCGTCGTCGCCACGGAGATCGTATGCGGTGAGCACATCGGCGCAGATCTGGACCACGGTCGAGCTGGCGGCCTCGTCCTCCTCGTCCCCGGGCGCCGGTGCCCACTGTGCCGCCTCGTACCGGCCCGGGTGCCGGAGGGCCCACTGGCGATAGGTCCCCGACATCGACCGGATCGCGTCCCCCCCGGACCGGCCGACCGCGGCGCGGGCGAGCACGTCGGCCAGCTCGAGCTTGGCGCGGATCGAGATGCTGCGCCGCAGTCCGGCCAGGCCGTCGATGTGCTTGTACAAGGAGGGCTGGCGCACCCCGAGACGCTCGGCCAGCGCCGCCAGGGTCAGATTCGCCAGGCCCACCTCGTCCGCGATCCGTTCGGCCTCGTCGACCACCCGGTCCCCGTTGAGCCCGGCCCTAGGCACCTTCGTCCATCACCCCAAGGAAGTGCACCACCGCTGCGGACGTGGCCTCGGGTTGCTGGGACTGGGGGTAGTGCCCGGCCTCGGGCACCATCACGACCCGGGCGCTCAGGGCCTGCCCGATCCAGGCGGCTTCGGCGGCAGGGTCCGGGAAGTCGGGGTCCTTCTCCCCCATGACGACCATGGTCGGCGCCGACACGTCGGCCAGCCGGGCCTCAGCCGGATCGTGGCTGGTCCGTGTCGTGAGGGAGAACGCCTTCGCGTAGCCGGGACGGTGGAGGCTCGCGGCCACCTCGGCACGGTAGTCCTCGAAGTCGGCGGGCCGTCGCCCGGCGTAGAGCTTGGGCAGGTACGACTTCCACGTGATGGCCGCCCAGGGGCGTGCCATCGCCAGCCGGAGGAGCAGCCGTTGCCCGGTGCCCACCTTGCCGTTGCGGACGAACGGGCCGACCAGCACGAGGCCGGCCACGAGGTCCGGCCGGTCGGCGGCCACCAGCACCGCGGCTCCTGCGGCCATGGAGTTGCCCACCACGACGGCCGGGCCACCGAGCTCCTCGATCAGGGCGGTCACATCGCCGGCCGTCTCCACGTCCCCATAGGAGGCGACGGTGTCGCTGTCACCGTGCCCCCGCAGGTCGCAGCAGGCCACCCGGAAGCCGCTCCGGCGCAGGGCCGGCGCGAGGAACCGATACGTGGCCCGCAGATCGCCCATGCCGGGAACGAGCACCACGAGGGGGCCGACGCCGTCGACGTCGTAGCCGATCCTCCCCTCGGGGCGGGTCAGGAAGCTGGTGGACAGGACCGGGGTGGCTGCGTTCGTGCTCATGCAGCTACAGTACATAGCTAGAAAGCTAATGTAAATAGCCAACCTTGTGGGGTCCGGCCGTCCCCGCCACCGCCTACGGCAGGGATCCCTGGTAGCGGAGCCCGTCGAGCGCCATGTCGAGGATCCGTTCGATCTGCTCGGGCTCCGCGGCCTTGATGTTGGCGATGCCGCCCACGAGCTGGATCACCTCGGCGATGTCGGTGTCGGGCCGCACCACCTGTGTCTCCTGCGCCCGGACCAGCAACGGCTCGCCGGCGGCGTAGAGGGCCGTGCGGCACGACTTGAATACGCTGGCGTCGCGGTCGGCGTAGGCCAACAGCTCTTCGGCGAGCGCCTGCTTGGTGGCGAGGTAGCCGACGAACCGGTGGAGCCAGGCGATGAGCGCATCCCAGGGCGGCCGGTCCCCCAGGTCGACCGCCGAGCGGCAGAGGGCGTCGACCTCCTCGACGTAGACCGCCTCGAGCAGTGCCTGGCGCGTCGGGAAGTGCCGGTACAGGGTCCCGATCCCCACCCCCGCCCGACGGGCGATGTCCTCCAGCGACGCCGACGAGCCGTCCTCCGTGAACGCCTCCCGGGCCGCGCTGATGAGCTTCTCGAAATTGCGCACGGCATCGGCCCGCTTGGGCCGGCGGGACAGGGACTCGATGGAGGCATCAGTCGTGGTCATGGGTCAATTCTACTATCGGTTTGCAAAGCGGAGGATACCTCCGTATAGTATCCGGAGACACCCTCCACTTCTTATCGGAGGATGCCTCCACTTTATCAGCAACCCGCCCCCGACGGAAGGGAGCCCTCACCATGACATCCACCCTGACCTCGCGCGTCCCCACGCAGCCCTCCCGGCGCCGCCCGCCCCGGCGTCCCTCATCACCGAGATCGGCGGTGGTCCTCGCCATCATCCTGGCCACGTACCTGATGATCATCCTCGACGCCACGATCGTCATCACCGCCCTCCCGGACATCCATCGCTCCCTCCGGTTCTCGCCGACGGGCCTGTCGTGGGTGCAGAACGCGTACACCCTGACCTTCGGCGGCCTGCTCCTGCTCGGTGCCCGCGCCGGCGACATCCTGGGTCGCCGCAGGGTGTTCGTGGTCGGCATCGCGCTGTTCACCGCCGCATCCCTGATGGGCGGCCTGGCGCAGTCGGCGGCCTGGCTGCTCGCGGCGAGAGCGGTGCAGGGAATCGGAGCCGCGATCGCGGCACCGTCCACCCTCGCCCTCCTGCAGATCAGCTTCCGCGAGGGCCCGGAACGGACCCGGGCGGTCGCCGCCTACAGTGCCGTCGCCGGAGCGGGCGGCAGTGTGGGCCTCGTGCTCGGCGGCATGCTCACGACCTGGATCTCGTGGCGCTGGGGACTGTTCATCAACGTCCCGATCGGCATCGTGTTGATCTGCCTTGCCCCGCGCTACCTGCCCGAGACCGATCGGCGTCCCGGCCGCTTCGACGTCACCGGGGCCGCGACGTCCACGCTCGGGATGACCGCACTCGTCTACGGGTTCGTGCGGGCGGCCTCCTTCGGGTGGGGCAACCCCATCACCGTCGCCTCGTTCGTCGCCGGCGTCGTCCTGCTCGCCTCGTTCGCCCTCACCGAGCTGCGGGCCGACCAGCCGATCACGCCACTCCACCTCTTCGCCAGCCGGGAGCGCACGGGCTCCTACATCGCCCGCATGCTGGTGGTCAGCGGGATGTTCGCGATGTTCTTCTTCGTGACCCAGTTCTTCCAGGGCGTGCGGGGATACAGCGCCCTGCAGTCCGGGCTCGCCTTCCTCCCGGTGACGGCGGTGATGTTCGGGGCCGTGCGGCTGGTGCCGAGGTTCGCCCCGCGCTTCGGGTCGACCAGGCTCCTCGCCGGTGGGGTGTCGGTGGCGTTCGTCGGCATGGTGTGGCTGAGCCGGCTCTCGGCCGTCACGCCGTACTTCCCACAGATCCTCCTGCCCATGGTGCTCCTCGGCATCGGCATCGGGTCCGCGCTCGTGCCCCTGACCACCGCCGGGATCGCCGGTGTGGCACCGGACGACGCCGGGGCGGCCTCGGGACTGGTCAACGTGGCCCAACAGCTGGGCGGATCGCTCGGGCTGGGCATCCTGGTGACCGTCTTCGCGGCGGCGAACCACCCCTCCCCGCACCGTTCGTCCGTGTCCGGGTCGTCACTCTCGACCAGTCAGCTGGACCTGGCCCACGCAGTCGCCGCGTCGCTCACGGGGTCGGCGATCTTCCTGGCGCTCGCCCTCGGAGTGGTGCTGGTGGTGATGCGGCGACCGTCGGGGGGTCAGCGCTCCGGGTCGTCATCGCCCGAGGAGCTCGGTGACCCGGTGAGCGTCGGCGACTGAGAGGAGGCGGCGCAGCCGGACCGCCCGGGGCCGGCTCCAGGTCCGGCTACGGTCGGGGCGTGGCACGGACCTGGTCGGTCGTGGCTGGCCTGTTGGCGGGCGGGACGGTGTGCCTCGGATGCGGCGCCACCCCGGCGACGGCGCCGCGCCCGACACCCGCAGCCACGTCGCCGGGTGACCTCGGTGTGCAAGTCGCCTCCGTCACCCCGACCCTGGAGCCGTACAACCCGCAGCTCGCCGACCAGGGCATCCCCGCCGAGCAGGTCGACTTCGCCATCAGGACCGGCCCCGGCGGGTCGCCGGTCTCCTGCACGATCGGAGTGTTCCGTTCGGGCAGGGAGGTCGGCTCGACGAGGATGGTCGGCCCCGGGTCGTCCAGCCAATCCATCGATGTGGCGGTCAGGGGTGCCAACTTCGACGGGAGCCCCTCGGACGCCCGGGTGCGCTGTCACCGGTCGTAGGACCTCGGACCCGTAGGGCCCGCGGGTCGGTTCACTGCACCTTGCGGGCCCGGAGCGAGTAGGTCAACGGGTAGCGGGGAAACCCCTCGGGGAGGCGGAAGAACCCGTCGTCACCCCGGACCGCCCACGGCCAGGGGGCGTTGGTGTAGTCGTGCTCCCGGAACAGCTCGACGGAGAGCTCGGCGTCGAGGACGGCGGAGAGCACGTCGCCGATGCCGTGGGCCCGCTCGAACGTGACCTTGTTGGACATGACCGCGTCCGGAACGGCGTAGGTCCCACCCGGCAATGAGGCCGCCTCGTACGCGGCCCCGAGGATGTCGTGGCTCAACGTGCGCCCGTCGTCGGACACGCCGAACACCACGGGGTGGATCTCTGCGAGGTAGAGGGACCCTCCGGGACGGAGGAGCCGATCGACGACACCGGCCCAGGCATCGAGGTCGGGAAGCCAGTTGAGCGCGCCGATCCCCGTGTAGACGATGTCGAACCGGCGCCCTCCGAGCGCAGCAGGGGCGTCCCGCACATCGGCGCAGACGAACTCGATCGCCACTCCACACTCTGCCGCCAGCCGCCCGGCCAGCTCGATCGAGCGGGACGAGAAGTCGAGACCGACCACCCGGGCACCACGGCGGGCCCACGACAGCGTGTCCGTGCCGATGTGGCACTGGAGATGGACGAGGTCGCGACCGTCGACCCCCCCGATCTCGGCCACCTCGTAGGGCCGCATCGCATCCCGTCCGGAACGCACGGCGTCGAGGTCGTAGAATTCGCTGTCGGCGTGCATCGGCGCCGCCTCCTGCCACCAGGCCAGGTTGGCGGCCGCCCCGCGATCGTCCCTCCGTCCCACAGGTGGTGAACGTAGTGGCAAACCGCACGTCGGGCACCCGGGGACCGCCGACCAGCAGTCCGCGCCCGTCCGGGGGCCCGGCCCCATCCCCGAGTCGAGTCACTGTCTTCCCGAGACACGTCGACTGCCCGGTCGTAGAGTGAGGGTGATGCCGGACGTCATCGACTCGGATCAACACCTCTTCGAGACCCGCACCCTCTGGGCCGACCACATCGACCCCGACCACCGGGAGGATGCGCTGGCCATCCTCGACGACCACCTGGGTTATCCGTGGTTGACGTGGCGGGGTCGGCGCCTCTCGCTCGCCCAGGTCCAGCACCCGGGTTCGACCACCGAGCTGGGTGAGCTCACCCAGCGCAGCCGGAAGCGCCTCCCGCCCGAGTCGTCCTACGACGACGAGCTCCCGGCCGACTACTGGGAGCCGGCGGCCCGGCTCGGGCAGCTCACGTCGATGGGGCTCGACGGGGCGGTCCTGTTCCCGAACTTCGGTCTCCTCTGGGAGCGCTCGCTGTCGGGGTCGCCCACCGCCCTCACCGCCAACATGACGGCCTGGAACCGCTGGTGCGGCGCGGTGGTGGCCGAGGGTGCCGGACGCCTCCATCCCGTCGCCCACCTCACGCTCCGCGACCCGGTGTGGCTGGAGTCGGAGCTCGCCTCCCTGTCGGCCGGGGGCGTGCGCCTCGGGATGATCGCACCAGCCGCCGTCGACGGGCGACCGCTCTCCCACCCGGACCACGACCGCCTGTGGGCTGCGTTCGTCCATCACGGCGTGACACCGGTGTTCCATGTCGCCGATCAACCGCGCATCATCGACGAGGCGTTCTACCCCAAACCGGAGGACACCGCGATCTCGGCCCTCGACTCGATCTTCCTGTGGGTGCCTCCGGCCGTCGCCATCACCGACCTCATCGTCAACGGCGTGCTGGAGCGCCATCCCGGCCTGAAGTTCGGCATCGTCGAGCTCTCCTCGATCTGGGTCCCGCTGTACCTGCGCATGCTCGACGGCGGATGGGAGTTCACCTCGGCGCTCAACGGTGAGCGCCCCTCCGAGCTGACGCAGCGCCCGAGCGACTACTTCCGCAACCAGGTCCGAGTCTCCGCGTTCTCCTACGAACGCCCCGCCCGCCTCATGGCCGCCTCGGGCGACCTGTTCATGTGCTGCAGCGACTATCCACACTCCGAGGGGACCGCCTCACCGCTCGGGGACTACGCCGCCGGCGACGGTCCGCCGACCGACGCCCAGGGCTTCTACCGCGACAACATCGCGGCGTTGCTGGGCGACTGACCGCAGCCGACTGACCGCACCCGACTGACCGCACCCGCCGGCCGACGTCGGCGGCGCTCCTGCCGCCCGGGGTGGATGACGTCGGCCGGGGCGTGGACGCGCTTCCAGCCGGGCCCCGCAGCTGGAAGACTCCGGAGATGGACGTGCACCTGGTGGACGGGACCTACGAGCTCTTCCGCCAATTCTTCGGACAGCCCCCTCGGGCCGCCGACGACGGGGACGAGATCGGGGCCGTCCGTGGGGTGCTGCTGTCCGTCGTGAACATGCTCGCCGACGGCGCCACCCACCTCGGCGTGGCCACGGACCACGTCATCGAGTCGTTCCGCAACGACCTGTGGCCCGGCTACAAGACCGGGGCCGGAATAGACCCGGCGCTGCGATCGCAGTTCCAGCTACTGGAGACGGCGCTCGGGGCGCTCGGCGTCGTCGTGTGGCCGATGGTCGAGGTCGAGGCGGACGACGCCCTGGCCTCCGCCGCCTCGGTGGCGGCCGGGGACCCGGCCGTCGGGCGGGTCATCATTTGCACCCCGGACAAGGACCTCGCCCAGTGCGTCGTGGACGAGCGGGTGGTCCAACTCGATCGGAGGAGCGGGACCATCACCGGTGAGGACGGGGTCTGGGCCAAGTTCGGCGTCGCACCCCGATCGATACCCGACTGGCTGGCACTCGTCGGGGACTCGGCCGACGGGTTCCCCGGGCTGGCCGGGTGGGGACGGCGGTCGGCGTCGGCCGTCCTGGCCCACTACGGGACCTTCGACGACGTGCCCGACGACGCCACCGACTGGGATCCCGGGGTGCGACAGTCGGTCCGGGGCGCCACCAAGCTCGCCGAACGGCTGGCCGGCGAGCGCGAGCTCGCCGAGCTGTTCAGAGTGCTCGCAACCCTCCGGCTCGATCCGACCGTGCTCGGGGACGTCGCCGCGCTGCAGTGGCGCGGCCCCACCGGTGAGTTCGAAGAGGTGTGCCGGCACGTGAGGGACCCGGCCCTCGCCGAGCGGGCCCACAAGATCCTGGACGGCTGAGCTGCGCTCAGGAGCCGGTGCCGAAGACCTCCTCGAGCTCCGTGGGGACCGGCGTGTCGAGCTGCGAATAGGTGCACGAGGAGGGGCTCCGGTCCGGTCGCCAACGGACGAAGGACGTCGCGTGACGGAACCTGTCTACCTGGAGGTGGTCATAGGCCACCTCCACCACGAGCTCGGCGCGTACCGGCTCCCAACTGAGGTCCTTGCCGCCGGTCCAGCGACTCTGGCCACCGGGGACACGACCCTCGGGGGTGCCTTCCGCCAGCCAGGGATGCCGGCCGGCCGCATCGCCCCGGTACGGATCCAGTGTTCCGGCGAACTCCCCGCGCCGGGCGACGCTGAAGCCGGAGGCGACCCCGACGTGCTGGAGCACGCCCGCCTCGTCGAACAGGCCGAGGAGGAGCGATCCGACGCCGTCGCCCGCCTTGTGCCACCGGAACCCGCCGACCACGCAGTCGGCGGTCCGCTCGTGCTTCACCTTCATCATCGCCCGCTTGTCGGGCTGGTAGCGCAGCTCACCGTCCTTCACGACGACGCCGTCCAGCCCGGCACCCTCGAATCGCGAGAACCAGTCCCGTGCCACCTCCGGCAGCGTCGTGACCGGCGTGAGGTGGACCGGCGGCTTCGCCTCCTTCAGCGCGTTCTCCAGGGAGCGGCGGCGAGCCGCGTAGGGCTCGGCCTGGAGATCCTCGTCGCCGAGGGCCAGGAGATCGAAGGCCACGAACGAGGCCGGTGTGGTCCGCGAGAGGAGCTCGACCCGTGACTCCGCCGGATGGATCCGCTGGGACAGCGCGTCGAAGTCGAGGCCGGTCGTCCCGGCGATCACGATCTCGCCGTCGAGCACGCACCGATCGGGGACATTGGCCCGCAGCGACTCGATGAGCTCGGGGAAGTACCGGGTGAGCGGCTTCTCGTTCCGGCTCCCGAGCACGACGTCGTCGCCGTCGCGGAACACGATGCAGCGGAAGCCGTCCCATTTGGGCTCGTAGAATAGGCCCTCGCGCTCGGGGAGCTCGCGGGTGAGCTTGGCCAGCATCGGCGCAACCGGGGGGACGACGGGGAGCGTCACCGGCCGATCGTACTCCGGCGGGATGGGCCGGCACCGACCCGCCTATCACCCATGTCCGGCCGTCCAGGCCAAGAAGTCGTCCATCGGGAGGGTGTTCATCACCCGGTCGGCCGGGACGCCCGCCTGCGCCGCCTGCTCGCAGCCGTGGCGCTGCCACTCCAGCTGGCCCGGCGCATGGGCGTCGGTGTCCACCACGACGACGCAGCCGAGCGAGAGGGCGAGCGAGAGCAGCGGCTGTGGGGGGTCCTGGCGCTCCGGCCGGGAGTTGATCTCGACCGCGGTGCCGGTTCTGGCACAGGCCTCGAACACCGCCTCGGCGTCGAAGGTCGACGGGGGGCGGCCCCGCCCGACCACGATCCGGCCCGTGCAGTGCCCGAGGATGTCGGTGTGCGGGCTCTCCACGGCCCGCAGCATCCGTCGGGTCATCTCCCGTTCCTCCATCCGGAGCTTCGAGTGGACGCTGGCCACGACGACGTCGAGCCGGGCCAGCAACTCCTCGTCCTGGTCGAGCGCACCGTCCTCGAGGATGTCGACCTCGATGCCGGTCAGGATGCGGAAGGGGGCCAGCCCGGCGTTGAGCCCGGCGACGAGGTCCAATTGCTGGCGCAGGCGCTCTGCGTCGAGCCCGTGGGCGATGGTCAGCCGGGGGCTGTGATCGGTGAGGGCCCAGTAGCGGTGGCCCAGCGCCATCGCCGCCTCGGCCATCTCGGCGATCGGGGAACCTCCGTCCGACCAGTCCGAATGGCTGTGGCAGTCACCCTGCAGCCGACCGAACAGATCGGACGCGTCACTGCTCATGGCCGGGGGGTCCGCCGACTCGAGCTTCGCCAGGTACACCGGCGTCGTGCCACTCACCGCCTCGGTGATCACCCGGGCGCTGGTCTTGCCGACGCCGGGGATCTGCTGCAGCCGGGCGGGTGCCATGGACTCGAGCTCGCCGACCGGGAGCTCGGCGACGGCCGAGGCGGCGTTGCGGAAGGCCCGCACCTTGTAGGACTCCGCACCGTCCCGCTCGAGGAGGTAGGCAATGCGTCGCAACGCCGCGGTCGGATCCACCGCCTACGCCTTCTTGGCCCGGCTCGGGGCTACCCGGGGCGGTTCGTCGGGTTGCTTGGGGTACTCCGGTGGCCACGGCGCGTCGTGCAGGCCCTCGGCCCGGTCGCGTGCCGCCATGTCCAGCAGCGGCTGGAGCGACTGGGGCTCGACGGCGATCGCCGACCACGGGTCACCCCGCTCGCGCACCAGTCCGGGGACGGACCGGATGGTCAACTGCTCCGGGTCGACCGTGTCGACCTCGTCCCACGACAGGGGGGTCGAGACCTGGCCACCGACCCGGGGACGGGCGAACCAGGCCCCGAACACGGTCTTGTGCGGTGCGTTCTGGTTGAAGTCGACGAAGATGCGCTCCCCGCGCTCCTCCTTCCACCAGTTGGCCGTGACCAGGTCGGGGTGCCTCCGCTCCAGCTCCCGGGCCAGGGCCACCGCGGCGGAGCGGATGGCGAAGCTGTCCCACCGGGGCTCGAGCCGGACGTAGACGTGGAGGCCACGGTTGCCGGTGGTCTTCGGATAGCCGGTGATGCCCAGCTCGGTCAACAGGGTCCGCACGCAGGAGGCAGCCTGGCGGATCCCGTCGAACGAGGTGCCGGGTTGGGGGTCGAGGTCGATGCGCAGCTCGTCGGGGTGATCGGGGTCCTCGACACGGTAGGGCCACAGGTGGAGGCCGAGGCAGCCGAGGTTCACGGCCCACAGGACGTGGGAGATGTCGGCGACGACGAGCGCGTTCGACGTCGTCCCGTTCGGTGTGGTGACCACCGTCGTCTCGAGCCAGGCCGGAGCACCGGCGGGGACCCGCTTCTGGAAGAAGGACTTCCCGCCCGCGCCGTCGGGGAACCTCTGGAGCAGGGCCGGCCGGCCGACGGCGGTGACGCCCAGGGCGTCGGCGATCTCCAGGTAGTACGAGACGAGATCGAACTTGGTGGCTCCCAGTTCCGGGAAGTACACCTTGTCCGGATTGGAGATCGCTACGGTCCGACCGGACGCTTCGACGGACCGGACCTCTTTGGAGGGCACGCCCCAACGATATCCGGACGGGGCTCTCCCAACCCTCCCCCGTCCCGTCTCCAGGCCGGCCGTCGGCCCCGGTGCCACCAACATGGACTCTGTATCCTCGGGAGATGCGTTCGAACGACCGGCGGCGGAGCGGCAGCCGTTGCCGCGCGTGACCTCGGTCGGTGCGCTCACCCGGTGGACGGGATGGGACGTCCGTGGCGGCGCCTCCGCCGATCCCTCGGCGGCGGTGGCGTTTGCGCAGTCGGCGCCGCGTGACCGGGCCGGGGGCGCTCACTACGAGCTCATCGCCGTCGCCGCCCGCGGGTTTCGACCACCGAAGCTCCTGAGCACCGTCGACCTGGCCGAGGGGGCCGCATCCGATCCGGGGCTCGAGGCCGAACCGGATCGGGAGGGCCTCAGGCAGGTGTGGTCACTGCTGTACCGGCGGATCACGGAGACCGGCCCCCCGGTGGTGGACCCGTACGCGATCTACCTACTCGGGGTGAACCCGCCCGTCGACACCTCAGATGACGATCTGGAGGTGTTCGACGACTTCTATACGAACGTCCACCTGCCCGAGGTGGCAGAGCGCCGACACGCCCTTCGTGCCGTCCGCTACGAGCTCGTCTCGGAGGTTCGGCCGCCCTACCGGGGTGCGCCCCGGTTCCTGGCGGTGTACGAGGTCGACGAGGAGTCGGCGTCGAACCGCCGGCACGCCGGACCCGCCTACAGCAGTGGCCCGGAGGTCTGGCAACGCCACACGACGCCCTGGCGCCTCTGGTACCGCCGACTCGTGCCGGGCGACGGCGGCGGCGGAGCCGTTCCGGCTCTCACGTAGCCGACCACCGACCGACAGACCCGAGGAGACCCATGTTCCGCCTACTCAACGTCGCCGCACGATCCGCGCTCGAGCGAGACGGCTCCTGGTTCGACCTCGGCCGGGTGAGCGGCGACGAGGCGCTCGCCGACCCGATGGTCGCCGTCGCCCGGTCCGGTGAGTTGCACGCCCTCACCGAGCGCTGCGACCCCGCCGACGCCGACGGGCCGCTGGCCGGCACGCCGCTCGGCGCGCCGGTACCCGAACCCCGCCAGGTCTTCGGGATCGGGCTCAACTACCGGGACCATGCCGCGGAGGCCAGCATGGAGCTTCCTCCCGCCCCACTCACCTTCACCAAGTTCCCGAGCTGCATCACCGGGCCCACGGCCCGAGTGCCCCTGTCGGGGCAGTCGGTGGACTGGGAGGCGGAGATCGTGGCGGTGATCGGGACCGAGTGCCGGGCGGTGCCCCTGGACGAAGCCTGGGGGGCGGTTGCCGGCCTCATGCTCGGCCAGGACATCTCCGACCGTGCGGTGCAGCTCGCCGGCACGCCACCCCAGTTCTGTCTCGGGAAGAGCTTCTCCTGCTACGGCCCGACCGGTCCGGCAGTGGTCTCCGTCGACGCCTTCGAGGACCCCGACGACATCGAGCTCTGGTGCGACGTCGCCGGTGAGCGGATGCAGGAGTCGCGGTCGCGGCACCTGATCTTTCCCGTGCCGGCCCTCGTGGCCTTCCTCTCGTCGATCTGCACACTCCATCCGGGCGACCTGATCTTCACCGGGACCCCGTCGGGGGTCGGCATGGCCCGAGGGCGGTTCCTCGCTCCCGGCGAGGACATCGTGACCGGGGCCGAGGTCATCGGCGAGCTGCACAACACCTGCACGGCGGGAAGGGGAGCGCTGACGCTATGAGGCGGTGATCGACCTGATCCGGTCGTCCCGGGCGGCGCTCACCGCAGCTGGCGGGCGTGCTGCACATGGCCGGAGTGCCGGGTGAACAGGACGTCGTTGTAGCCCTGCCCCGGGCCGACCATGTCGAAGAGCAGTGGCGGCACGAACGAGAGGTAGACGGCCTTGCGCCCGCTCGCACCCGGATCCGTCGGAGCCGGGGCGGCATGGAGGGTGTGACCGAAGTGGACGGTCACGTCGCCGGCCTCCGTGGCCACGGGTACCACGGGCAGGCGGGCCGCCTCACGTCGGCTGGGCAGTCGTGAGGTGCCCCGGTGTGAGCCAGGAATCAGCTCCAGCTGGCCGTTGGCCGCCGTGGCCGGATCGAGCTGGATGCCCACGTTGAGCATGGGGCACTTGACCGGGTGTCCACCCATGCCGCAATCCCGGTGCCAAGGGAGGTCGACCAGGCCCTCGCTGGCGCCGGGCACCTTGATGACCACGCCGTTGCCGTCGAGCCGGTCCTTGGCGTCGCGCAGGTCGGGCCCCCCGAGCGCAGCGATACGCCGGAACCGGTCGTCGCCACCGAGGCCGGCGATCAGCGCCGATCCGTCGTTGAGGTAGTTGATCCGGTTGCAGACCTCCCGGCCGGCGACCGTCGTCCACCAGGAGCGCCGATCATCGGGGCGGGCACGTTCGATCGCCGTCGTCACGTCCGCGTCCAGGGCGGCGATCTCGTCGGGTGCCATGACCCCGCGGAGATGGACGAACCCGGCCCGCTGCAGGAACTCGGCGATGTCGGTGTCGGGGTCGTCGAGCGTGAACGACCGGGAACAGTCCAATGGTGCCCCCGACGCGTCGAGCACCGGGGCCGGTTCGTCGAGGTCGTAGAGCACCTGACCGTCGAAGGCGACTCGGAGCGAGGGCTCCCACAGCGCCACCTGGTCGAAGCTCCCCTTCGTCACCTCGAGCTCCTCCGCGTAGAGGAGAGCGAAACTGGAGCACAGTTCCCAGGCGAAGGCACGCCACTGGTCGAGGCCGATCTCCACGACGGTGTCGGCCCGTCCGGCTCCCTCCTCGATGGTGAACGTGTTGCCGGAAGGCTGGTAGGTGTAGGACCGGCCGTCGTCCAGCCGGAACGCCAGGGGACGGACGAGCGCCGCATCGGCGTCCGAAACGACCCTGCCGCGTGTCCCGAGCAGCGCAGGGAGCTCCTCGCGGTGGAACCGATCGAAATCGATGGGCCCGAACCGTTCGCCGTCCACGCGCCCACGCTACCGCGACCGCCTCCGCTCTTCCGCGGCCGTCCTTCCAGGCTCCTCCCCGACGGTGGGCCGATGCCGGGGTCGGCGGGACCACCGTCCGACCGGTCCGGTCGTTCGCCGGGCACGGAACCCACCACTGGGAATAGTCTGATCCCACTGCTTCCGGATCGAGTCGAAGGCGGCCTGCGGGCCGCACCCAGGAAGTGAAGTCACGTGGAGTGTCGAACTGTAGGACAACCGGGGGCCCCGGCCACGAGCCCCGAGCCGCGGGACGGCGTACGGTGGCATCGGAAGAAGGGCCCGGCCCTCCCCGGCGGGCCCACCGTGGTGCACGGCGAAGGGAGCCGGCGATGACGGAACACGGCGGCACGGTCACGGCATTGCCATCCCGGTCCGCACACGGCTCGAACGGCCACGGTCCGGCCACGGCGCCGAGCGGCGTGCGCAACGTCGCCCTCGTGGGCCACAGCGGCGCCGGCAAGACCACGCTGGCCGAGGCGCTCCTCTTCGCCACCGGTGCCATCACGAGGCAGGGGAAGGTGGAGGACGGCGCCACGGTGTGCGACTTCGAACCCGAGGAGATCAAGCACCACATGTCGATGTCGCTGTCGATGGCGCCGTGCGTCACCGGCGACGTCAAGTTGAACATCATCGACACCCCGGGCTACGCGGACTTCTTCGGTGAGGTGCGGGCGGCCTGCTCGGTCGCCGATTCGGTGGTCATCGTGGTGAGCGCGGTGGAGGGGATCGAGGCGCAGACCGAGGCCGCCTGGGACCTGGCCGCCGAGCTCGGACTCCCCCGGTTCCTGTTCATCAACAAGCTCGACCGGGAACAGGCCAACTTCGACCGGACCCGTGGTGCGCTCGTCGAGCGCTTCGGGGCTGGCATCGCCCCGCTGGAGCTTCCCATCGCCGACGGTACGGGAGTCACGGGGATCGCCGACCTCCTGACCGACACGGCAATCTTCTACGACGGTTGGGACTCGCATCCCGGGCCCATCCCCGAGGACCTGGCCGCGACCGAGCACGAGGTGCGCGAGCAACTGGTCGAAGGGATCGTCGTCGGCGACGACGACCTCATGGAGCGCTATCTGGAGGGGAACACCCCCACGAGCCTCGAGCTGGAGGACACGCTCGCCGGCGGGGTGGCCCAGGGGGTGGTGTTCCCGGTCATCTGCGGTTCGGCGGCCACGGGCACGGGCATCGACCGCCTTGCCTCCCTGCTGGCCGAGGTGGCTCCCTCACCGCAGTCGGGGCCACCGATCGAGGTGCAGGCCGGCGACACCGTGCAGGACGTGTCGTGCGATGCGGCCGGCATGCCCCTCGCCAGGGTGTTCAAGACGATGTCCGACCCCTACGTGGGCAAGGTGTCGCTCCTGCGGGTCCTTTCGGGGACGATCCGGCCGGACAGCGTGCTCACCAACACCCGCACGCACGTCGACGAGCGGCTCCACCTCCTCGAGCTCATGCGGGGGAAGCACACCGAGCCGGTGACCGAGGCCCGGGCCGGTGACATCGTGGCGGTGCCGAAGCTGTCCGACGTGGTCACCGGCGACACCCTGGCGCCCAGTGGCACGCCGGTGCTCATACCGCACCCACCGGCCGAGCCGGCGGTGTTCGCCAGTGCGCTGCGGCCGAGGTCGAAGGGCGACGAGGACAAGCTGATGACCGCCCTCCACCGGATCCAAGAGGAGGACCCCGTCCTCGTCGTCGAGCGGGTCGACGAGACCCACCAGACGATCATCCGCGGTACCGGGGAGACCCACCTGGCGGTGACGAGGGAGAGGCTGGCACGGAAGTTCGGTGTCGAGGTGGAGACCGAGGAGGTGCTCACCCCCCTCCGTGAGACCATCTCGACGGCAGCAGTGGCAGAGGGAAGGTACAAGAAACAGACCGGCGGCCACGGCCAGTTCGGCGTGGCCTCGATCCGGGTCGAGCCCCTGGAGCGGGGTGCAGGGTTCCGCTTCATCGACAAGGTCGTCGGTGGTGCCATCCCGAGGCAGTACATCCCGGCCGTGGAGAAGGGGGTCGTCGAGGCGATGGAGCACGGCGGTCCCCACGGCTACCCGGTGGTCGACGTGCAGGTGACCTGTCTCGACGGCAAGCACCATCCCGTGGACTCGTCGGAGATGAGCTTCAAGATGGCCGGGTCCCTCGCCTTCAAGGAGGCGTCGGCCAAGGCCGGACCGATCGTCCTCGAGCCCATCTCGCTCCTCGAGGTCACCGTGCCCGCCAACACCCAGGGAGCCGTCCTCGGTGACCTCAACGCCCGCCGCGGCCGGGTGCAGGGGACCGACGCGTTGGACGCGGGGACCCAGCAGATCACCGCACTGGTCCCCACGGCCGAGCTCCAGCGATACGCAGTCGACCTACGGTCCCTCACCGGAGGCCGGGGCCGGTTCCGCGCCGAGCACGACCACTACGACACGGTCCCGAACGGCCTGATCGACAAGATCGTCGGGCCGAGAGCCGGCTGACCGCTCCCTGCCGCCCTGGGGTGCCGCCGTCTTCGGGCGGCGTAGGGCGAAGGACGGAGACCGTCGGTGCCGTTGCCTCCCGGGAGCCGGGCGCGATTCCGCTCCACCTCTTCGTCCCCTTTCGCACTGTCATCCACGAGCGGTCAGGCGGTCGGAGCGACGGAGCAGTCCCGCGGCACCGGGCCCGACACGGCACCGGCGCGCCCCATATCGTGACCGGGCGACAGACGACTGCCCCTCAGCGGAAGTCGAACACGAGCCGGGCCTCGACCTTGCCGTCCTCGACCTCGGCGATGGCCTCGTTGACCTGATCGAGCTGGCGGGTCTCGCGGACGATCTGCGTCCTCCCGTCGGCGTGAAGCTCGAATGTCTCGACGAGATCGACCCGTGTGCCCACGAGGGAGCCGACCACCCGCAGCCCCTTGAGCACGGTCTCGAAGATGGGCAGGTGCATGATGTTGTCCGCCGGAAGGCCCACCAGCACGAGCGTGCCGTTCGGGCGCAGGCTGGCCAATGCCTGCTCGCACGCCCTCGGGGTTGCGGCGAGGACGATGGCTGCGTCCGCGCCGCCAAGGCCCTGGATGGCCTGCACCACGTCGGTCTGCTCCCCGTTGTAGGTGTAGGCGGCACCCAACCGCTTGGCCATGTCGAGCTTCTCGTCCACGACGTCGACCGCGGCCACATGGGCACCGGCGATCTGCGCGTACTGCACTGCCAGATGGCCGAGGCCCCCGATGCCGAAGACCGCCACCAGATCGGAGGACCGGGCGCCCGAGACCTTCACCGCCTTGTAGGTGGTGACTCCTGCGCAGGTCAGAGGAGCAGCGTCGAGCGGGTCGATGCCGGCGGGCACGATCCCGGCGAACGCAGCCTCTGCGAGCACGTACTCGGCGAAACCCCCGTTGACCGTGTAGCCGGTATAGCGGGCGCTCGGACACAGCGTCTCCCAGCCCGAGGCACACTGCTCGCACGCCCCGCACGCCCAACCGAGCCAGGGGACGGCGACCCGGTCCCCCTCGCCCACCCGGGTCACGCCGGCGCCGACGCGGGTGACGAGGCCGACCCCTTCATGGCCCGGCACGAACGGTGGCTGGGGCTTGACCGGCCAGTCCCCGTGTGCCGCGTGGATGTCGGTATGGCAGAGGCCGGAGGCCTCCACCTTCACCAGAACCTGACCGGGGCCCGGAACCGGAATCGTCATGTCCTCGATCACGAGCGGAGCCCCGAACTCCCGCACGACAGCAGCCTTCATGGCGATCTCCTTCGGTCTCCGTCCCTACCCCCACCAGCATGGGGCAGACACCGATGTACCCGGCAGGGTCCAAAGTCCTCAGTTCACGGGCGAGTTCCGGAGGCGCTTCGCTCCGGTGGCCCGGGTGGTCGGGCTACTCGCCCTGCCGTTCCATCTCCACGATCCGCCGGGTGATGGCCAGCACCGCCTCGGGGTCGGTGCCCGAGGCCCTCGCCCAGCCGACCAGGAGGTAGTGCGCCAACTGGAGCATGGCGGCAAGAGTGGACCCGAGGTCGTTGACGTAGGTGACCGGATCATCGGCCGTCCGGATGCGCAAGACCTCCTGCTCCAACCAGCCCCGTTGATCCTGAGCGTCGGCGTTGAAGGCGGTGAGCAACCAGATCGCCCGGTCGAGGCTCTGGTTGACCTCGCTGGAGGTGGGCTCGGCATCAGACACACCACGAGGCTAACGGTGCTTCGGGGTGTGTCCACCATCAGGCCCAGACGGTGGGGGTTCACCGCCCGGCCGGCAGCACCACCGGGTGCCGTCCGGCCCCGTGGCCCACTCGCCGCGCTCAGGCACCGCCGGCGAGCTCGTGGGCGCGCCGGGCCATCTCCTCCGGCGGGACGTCCTCGATGTGGGTCTGGACACTCCAGGCGTGGCCGAACGGATCCTCGATCTGGCCCACACGATCCCCGTAGAACTTGTCTTCGATCGGACGCATGACCCTCGCCCCCAGGAAGATCGCCCGGCTCACCGTGGCGTCGACGTCCTCGACGTAGATCGACAGCACCACCGGGCTGCCGCCCAGTGCCTTCGGTCCCCTGATGCCCATCTCCGGGAACTCGTCAGCGAGCATGACAACGGAATCGCCGATGGCGAGCTCGGCGTGGCCGACCTTGCCCTCCGGATCGTCCATCCGCACCCGCTCGGTGGCCCCGAAGACCTGCTTGTAGAACTTGATCGCCTCGGAGGCACCGTCGATGTGCAGATACGGGCAGACCCTCGGGTAGCCGTCGGGGATGGGCGTCACATCGGGCATGGGGGACCTCCAGGTGAGCGTGAGCAGCCCTGCCGAATCGAGCGTACCGGCGCAGGGATCTCCCGACGGCTAGGTGGTGTCCAACCGCCGGTGGCGGCGGACCGGGGGGCGCGATCGGGACCGCCCCGGGCATCCCGGCCGGCCGGGTCCAGGTCGGGCGCAGGTCGGCGCCCTAAACCTACTTACTCGCCGGGAATACCAGGTCAGGGACTCTCAACACCTGTTTGAAGCGTGGTACGTTCCTCCCGCTGCCAGGCCCGTCGAGTAGGTCCCGCCACCCGCTCCGGGCCTGGTAGCAACCAAGTGCCCTACCCTCTGCCACATGGCGGTGGACAGATCGGCAGGCGATGATAGCGATCCACTCCTCAGCGCCCTGGGCGAGGTGCTCGAGGCGACGCGGGTCCTCCAGCGGGCGCTGCGGGACAGCGAGGAGCGGACCGTGCGGAACATGGGGCGGCTCAGGTCGGGAGAGCGATTGGTCGACGTCGTACGCGACGCTCCGAACTCGAAGGCCCGGATGGAGATCAACGAGGCCCTGGACCGGTTGACGGCCGCACGCCAGCGGTCTCGGGGCGCAACCTTCCACCGGCTCGTCGACGAGGGCCTGAGCCGCAAGGAGATCGCCTCCAACTGGGGCTTCTCGCAGACCGTGGTGTCCCGGATCATCAACCGCGACGACGCATCGGAGTAGCGCTCGGGAGTGTGGGGATCCACCGGGGCGGGAGCCCGTGTGTCGCGTTCACATTTCGCGTCAGTGTCTCGCTCCGGTGGCCCCGCCCTCGGGGACGGCTCCGGTTCAATCGGGCCTCGACTCCTCCGGCCCGTTCCCGAGCGACCCCGGCTCGCCCGACCCGGAATCGTCCGCGGTCGCCGTGGTGTCGATGACCGTGGTGTCGATGACCCCGGTCCCGAAGCCCGGCCCTGGGCGGAACTGCCCGGATCGCCACAGGAACATCCGCTGCTGGCTCGCCCGACGCTCCCGGCGCTTCGGGCTGA
>CAZNLF010000010.1:0-5823 GCA_964573595.1 uncultured Acidimicrobiaceae bacterium
TCGGCACCAGAGCCAGGAGCGCCGGCGCCGTCCAGGGGATGTCCATGATGATCATGTTCCCCCTGGCCTTCCTGTCCAATGCGTTCGTACCCGTCGACACCCTCCCGGGTTGGCTGCAGGCCGTGACGAGGGTCAATCCCGTCTCTCATGTCGTCTCGGCGCTGCGTGACCTGATGAACGACGGTGCGGTGACCGCCCAGGTCGGATGGGCGCTCCTCGGATGTGCCGCGGTGGCCGCCATCTTCATCCCGCTCGCCGTTCGCTCGTACTCCAAGCGGGTGTGAACAGCGCGGCGCTGTTGTCGGCCGGAGGCCACAGCTCGGTGCCGGCGCGGTCGATGCCCCTGGCGATGTCGTTGCCATGAACGGTCGGCAACCAGCGGTCGGGCCTGCTCAACCCCAGCATGTCTTCAGCCACCGCCGCCCCACCGATGGCGACGGTGAAGAGCCTTGTGGTTCGGCTGCGACTATCCGGACACGTTGAGGTGCGCCCAGAACGAGCAATGGTGAACAGCGGCGAAGTCCGTCTCGGTCGTGGCCGCCGGGGGCACGAGTTCGAGCGTTTGATGGCCGGACTGGGTGAATCGTTCCCAGATCGCACCAGACGTCGAAGACGGCGAGCCATGCTTGGCGAAGCTGCTCCAGTCCTGGCGCATGCTCGCGGCCAGCTGCTGCTGGCTGGCCGAGAGCACACCGGGGAACGGAGTGTTGCTCTGGTCGAACAGGTACTGCACCTCCGAATCGTGGGATGCCCCGTATGGAAACCCGACCGGAGGCTCATATCGCTCCGGAGCATTCTCATCGGCGAACTCGTATGAGTAGGTAGGCACGTACTTCGAGAGGGATTGATCGACGGATAGAGCCGGACAGGAGAAGGATTCGTCCGTCCAGAGGGCGCTCATGGCGATCGCTGGACTGGAGTAGGAGCTGAGCGGGTATTGGGTGTCGATCGTTCCCGCGGTCGGCGCGGACACGTGGAGGATCGACGCGATCATCTGCTGATAGTTCGCGGCGGTGACCGGGTCACCAATCAACTGGTAGATGGCGACGAAGAGGCGGCGTTCGTCCAGGTTGGTCCCGTCGGTCACCGGGACGTGGTTGAACTTCCCCGTGGCAAATGCTGATTTGAGTGATCGGGTGAGGACCAGACCGTCGATGTCCGGCTGGTAGCCCGAATCCTGATCCTTCAGGATGGTGGACACCGGCAGACCACGGAGACAGGCAGCACGCTGGTCAGCACAGCCGGCCCTGTCGGCGAAAGCCTTGCCGTCGATTTCAGCAGCACTCCGTGTCTGCGGAGTAAGGGTGTAGGCACCGCTTTCCACAATGGCTCCGGAGAATAGGCCGTGAGCACCGGGCGATGCGAGCTGGGACAGCACGCTCAATCCACCCGCGGACTCACCGAAGATGGTCACGCCATGAGCGTCTCCGCCGAACCTCTCGACGTTGTCCTGCACCCAGCGCAACGCCGCCTGCTGGTCCATCAGTCCGTAGTTGCCCGAAGATCCACCACGGCCGGTGAGCGCCGGATGGGCAAGGAACCCAAGCGCCCCCAGCCGGTAGTTGACGGTGATGACGATGACGCCGTTGCCAACCAGCTGCGCCGGGTTCCAGTCGTCGCTCTCACCCCAGACGAAAACACCGCCGTGGAACCACACCATGACCGGAAGGTTGCCGGTTCCGTGGTCCGTCGACGGGGTGTACACGTTCAGATACAGGCAGTTCTCCGAGACGCTGGCTACACCGAACTCCGAGGCATCCTGCGGACAGTGCCGTGCAAACGTGGTTGCGCTTCGTACTCCGGACCAGTGTGCGGCAGGCTTTGGGGCTCGCCAGCGTAGCGATCCGACCGGTGGCGCCGCGTAGGGAATCCCGAGGTACTCATTCGTCGAGCCCACCGTCGCCCCCTGGATGGAGCCGTCCACGGTTGCGACCCCATCGGGAGCCTGGCCAGAAGAAACAGCACCCGCGACACTGGCCCCGGCCCCAACCGTGGCCCCGCCGACACCGATGCACAATCCCAGGAGGACAACGGTGAGAATCGTCGACGCCACGGAGCATCGGACGCTCGGTCGTCGCCCCCGGCCGAGGCGGGGACCGGCCGAATGTCGGACACCTCCACCAGTGTTCATGCCAACTCCTCAACTAGTAGCGGCAGAGCTAGTTGTCGAAGGACACTGACATTGCGCTAGTACTGGCAATCATGCACCTCGCGCTGAGATGGTGGCAGGGCCAAAGGACCCATTTGCCGTCGACTGGTTGCCGCCCCGGGGGTGCCCCTGACCGGGAGAGCGTGACACTCCGGAACGTCGGAGACAGGGGAGCAAGGGGCCAGCGCGCGTCTGGAGCGTGACGATCGCGGCTTCAGGGCTCGCCGTCGGAGCGGAAGATCGGCCATCCGATCTCCGTTTTCCACTTCTCGGAATCAGGCGTCTCCTGGGCGTCAACGAGGTAGTACTCCCGAAGTGGTCCCTCGATGCTGATTTCGTGCGCCGCCGCGTAAGCGCCGAGTTCGCCATACGTGATGTCTATGTCCGTCGGTGGACCCTGGTGCAGGAGAACGGCCAGTTCGGCCGCGGGGACAATGAAGGGGACCACCCGGCCGATCGAGCGCACCATGCCCTCCACAGGAATGAAGACGGTCGCCTGCCCTCGTCCGTGTTGGAACAGCTCGCTACCGTATAATCCGCCGCTTGGACCGGTGGCATGGAGGTCCTGGGCCCGCACAGTGGCGTGCAGCTCGCCGAGCGCTCCCTGCCACCACGACAACACGTCCTCGAGATCGACCACCTGCTGTATCCCTGCAGCTGGCATCGCCGGCACTGTGCGGTGCTCGACGGTGGGCACCTCGCCGGAGTGCTCCAAGAGGTTGCGCAACGATTCCACTGCGCTGTGGGTTTTCGACAGTTGCTCCTCGAGCCGGTCCAAGTGGGCGGCGATGAGAGCGTTGCGGACAGACGTGTCCGATGCCGAGAGCACTTCCCTTACTTCTGCCACCGGCATCTCCAGATCCCGCAAGCGCCGGATCACCTGAGCGGTCGGGATCTGGTCCGAAAGGTAGTAACGATAGCCAGTGCCGGGATTCACCTCCGCCGGCTCCAGGAGACCTACCTGGTGGTAGTGCCGGAGTGTCTTCACACTCAGGTGGGTCATCCGCGAGAACTCACCCACGGTCAGGTTCGCTGTCACACCGTAAGTCTCAACCATCCCCCTACGGGAGTGTCAAGAGCGAGACCGGGCCTTGACTCTCTCACCGCTGGATCGCTCATCGTGGTCATGGCCACCGAAAACGGTGGTCACCGACAAGACAGAGGAGTCACCCATGAACGAGAACCTGAACACACTGCCTGGTGTGGTGGCCGAGCACATCGCTGCGGTCAATGCGTTGGACGAGGAGGCAATCGTCGCCACCTTCGCCGACGATGCGCTCGTCAACGATGCGCGTCGAGAGTTCTGGGGGACCGACGCCATCCGGGGCTGGGTGGCCAAGGACATGGTTGGTGATCACGTCAGTGTCGAAGTCACCGAGGTGGTCAACCATCGCGGCCTCACCGTTGTCCGCGGACGTTACGACGGCGACTACGACAAGACCAACCTCCCTGGGGAGTTGATCCTCACCAACTACTTCACCGTGAGCGACGAGATGATCGACAGCCTGATTGTCATCCGGAACATACCCGTCTGAGCGCCAGCCGATGGCGGGCTCGGTCATCCAGGCAGTTCGGCACCATTTGGCTGGGCCACTGCCCCCGGACACCGGATGGATGGGGCGCATTCCGACTCACGGAGCGCCCCGTGCGTGCTCTCGCGATCGCCGCACCCCGCTCATCTCCGACGAGCCGGATAACGCCGGTTCGGCGGCGCCGTATGGCCCATGGGTCAGCGACGCCAAGGCGCGTTCCTCGACCTAATCTGCAGCCGTGCCGGACGTGCCGATCCATTACACCTCACCAGACGAGGACAGTTTCCGTTGGATCGACCTTCCCCTCCGGAAAGGGGATATCGTCATCAGCGCGAGGTCCAAAACCGGAACCACGTGGATCCAGATGATCTGCGCCCTCTTGATCTTCCAGACCCCGGAGCTTCCCGACTCCCTCACCAACCTGTCACCGTGGCTCGACTGGCTGATCACATCCCGTGCCGATGTATACGCCCAGCTGGCCGGGCAGGCTCACCGCCGGTTCATCAAGACCCACACGCCCCTCGATGGACTGCCGGTAGACACTCGGGTGACCTACATCGTGCCGGGGCGTCACCCCTTGGATACGGCCGTCTCGCTCTACCACCAGGGTGGGAACCTCGACCGGGAGCGGATACGCCGGTTGACTGGCCGGTCTGAGCCCCGGTCGATTGCCGACCATCGTCCACCCCTTCACCAGTGGCTGCTCGGGTGGATCGAACAAGATGTCGATCCCAGGGACGCGCTCGACTCGCTCCCTGGAGTGTTGTGGCACCTCACGGATGCGTGGAATCGTCGGGCTGCCCAGGATGTCGTTCTCGTCCACTACGACGACCTCGTCCACGACCTCGATGCGGAGATGCGCCGTCTTGCCGGCCGGCTCGGTATCTCTGTCGCAGAGGAGACCTGGCCGGCTCTGGTCCATGCAGCGACGTTCGCTCGGATGCGGGCGAGAGCGGATTCGATTGCTCCCGACCCCTCGGGAGTTCTGAAGGACCACAAAGCGTTCTTTCGACGGGGCTCGTCGGGTTCCGGAACCGAAACGCTGACCGGAGAGGAACTTGTCCACTACTACCAGCGTGCCACCACGATGGCGCCACTGGACCTTTTGGAATGGCTCCATCGTCCTTCAGGTCTGGAGGGACGGGGTAATTGAAGGGCGCTCCTGATCGCCGCATCGGAGGCGATCGCCGCGGAGACGTGTTTGCCGGGGCCAACTGCCTATGAACGGCACCTCGGCTGCGCGTTCCATTCGCATTGTGCACCGACAAAGCCCGAGGCCGGAAATCTCTGGTACCACCTGTCGGGGGAACAAAGAACGGCTCACACCGCTATGAACTTGCCTCACCCATCTGGCGGGGTGGAAAGCGGGCGGAGCGACGCCTGCACCACCCGGCAAGGCTGGCGCAGAGGAGTTACAGGGTCATCCGTAGCTCACGGTACCGGTGCCGGTCACCAGACCGATCGCTGCACTGGGGTTGGCATTCGTATTTGGATTGCACTTGCCCTTATCGAGTGGAAGGGTGAACGCATACGAGATGGTCACGTCGATTGTGCCCTTGATGCCGGCGTACGCTTTGGTACCGCTGATGGGAGTCACTGGATCGGTCACCACGAACGTCGCTGAGCAGGTGGTCGAGTTCAACGTGGTGGGCGCGCTGTTGTTATTGTTCTCCGCTGCATCAATGGTCTTGGTGTTGAAGAAGATTGTGCCTTTCTTCAGGATGAACAGTCGGTAGCCAGGGTTGTTCTTCTTGGTTGCCTTGCCGTTCTTCGTGGCGCCGACTGATGTGCCGTGGTCGCCGATCGCCCCGGTGAAGACGACTTTGAACCCGTTGCCGTTGCCAGGGCCCAGTGAAGCCCATAGTTGGGTCTGCCCGCTCACGGGTGTCGCGGCTCCCACCGCGCTTCCCATCATCACCCCACCTGTCAGTACGAGTCCCGCGGTTGCCACCTTGATCAATCGATGCATTTGCCCGCCTCCTGGTTGGTTCGTCCACTTCTCGCCGTACGGCGCCGAATTTACCGGAGAGCACGCGATCTTGCACGCCCCAATGTGTTCCGGAAGACGAGCCGCTAAGCGGCGTTGCCGCACCCACTGGGGCCCGCAATCTGTCCACGGACACTGTTCTGCCCCACCCGGGA
>CAZNLF010000010.1:5923-31861 GCA_964573595.1 uncultured Acidimicrobiaceae bacterium
CCCCACCCGGGACCCCACCAGTCCGGGGACACCTCGGTGACTGATCCGGAGGAGTCTCAGAACGTCCCGGTGAGGTTGGAGGCGATCCCGTTGGACGTACTCGTGACGGACCAGGTGTCACCGGCCATCACGTGGGGGGATCCGCTTCCACCGAATTGCGTATAGACGATGCCGCTCGGATACCCGGCGGGGATGGTCTGCCCGGCGGCGAGTACGAATGAATACGTGATCGTGCCCCCGAAGTCGTCGAAGTCTGCCTGAGGGCACCGCCCGGAAGGCCATTGACCTGACTGTTGAACGGTGACGCCGGCCGTCTGGGCGACGTTGATCGTGATGGTCAATGCCGTGATGGGGTAAGTGTTGGCCACGGTGACCCGTTCCTGGCCGCAGTCATTGTTGTAGTTGTCGCTCGCCGCCGTCGCCGTCACTCCGTTGGACGATTGATCGGAGGCGTCGTGATCGTCGTGGTAGTCGTGGTCGGCGTGCCCGTGGGACATGGGGGCGGGCAACGGCGAGGCTCGGGCCGCTGATACAGACGTCTGTCGCCGTTCCGGTGGTGCTGCCGCCCCCGCCCCTGTCGGTGATGGTGTCCGCTCTGGCACTGCCGAGGGTGAGCGCGTTCGACCGGGTGATTCGAGAACACCCCGGACCCCATGACCAGGGACGTCAGCGCCAACGAACTGCATCCGGCCGGCGCGAGCTGTGAGACGTGGAGCGCCTGGTTCGAGGTGCCGGCGTTGCTGGCGGGCACACGGGAGCGGGCGGTCACCCGTCCCGGCGTGACTCCAGGGGTACTGTCGACGCAAGGGGCGCGGCGCGTCCGACGAAACCAAGGAGCAAACGATGGCCACTTCTGCAGGGAGGCCTGCACCGAATTCGTCAGGACCCCCGCGCCGGAAGCGGGACACCCGCGAGATGGCCCGCATCATCGTGGCGGTGGTGGCCCTGGTGCTCCTGATCGCCTTCGTGATCGACAACAGCGCCACCGTCAGGGTGGGCTTCGTCTTCTTCAGCGCCCGGGTCAGCCTGATCTGGGTGCTGTTGATCGCCGCCTTCCTCGGTGCCCTCGTCGACCGTCTGGTCATCCTGCTCGGTGAGCGACGTCGCAAGCGGTCCTCGGCCCAGCGGTAGTGGCCGCGCCCGCGCCCCCGGTCTGAGACGAGGACGGCAGGAATGCCGAATGCCCGGTACCGATCGACCGCCCTGGCCGTCATGGCGATCGCCCTCGCGACCATTGCGTCCGCCTGTAGCGGCACCGGCGGTTCCGGGATCCCGACGACGTCGGCGTCGACGACCTTGGGGGACTCGTCAGGTGGCGCCTACGCGACGACGGTGACCTCCTCCGGCCCAGTCGACCCGGCGGCGGTCCCCCTCGGCGACGGGTACGTGTCGTCCACCCCCAAGGTCGGCTACGTCGACTCGTGCGTGACCAGCTTCTCGCCGGCGGCCGGTGCCTCGGTGGTCGGGCCTTGGATCGACACCACCGCGAAGACCTGGGACTCGCTCGCGAAGACGGCGGTCCAAGGGACGGTTTCCTGGCCGCAGGCCCGGTTCTCGGTCACGTCGAGCGGCGGCAGCCGGACCATCAGCGGGAACGACCTGCCGGTCGACCACACGACGGGCACGTTCCCGGTCCAGTCGTCAGATCCGGCCTACGTCTACGACCAGAACCCGAACTCCATCACCGCGCAGTCGATCTCCTGGTCGCTCTCCTCGGACCCGGTGCCCGCCGCCAGGCCGGGCTGCCTCGGCCTCGGTCCCATCGGCGTCCTCGACGACGGGGTGTACCTGTTCGACGCCCTCGACGGCGAGGGCCGTGACGCCGGTGCCCACGAGGTGCTCGACAACTGCCAGGAGCATCCGCAGATGGCCGGGGTCCTGCACCACCACACGGTCCCGTCCTGCATCATCGACAGGACCACGTCACGCTCGACCCTGGTCGGCTATGCGGCTGACGGATACGGGATCTACGTCGAGCGGAACGCCAAGGGGGCCCTGCTCACCAACGCCGACCTCGACGCCTGCCATGGCCGGACCTCACCCGTGCTGTGGAACGGGAGGGTGCAGGACGTCTACCACTACGACACCACTCTCGAATACCCGTACACGATCGGCTGCTACCACGGCACCCCGATCTCCGGGGGCTAGTTGCGGGCAGGGGTGTGGGTGGTGCCCTGGGTCGGGAGGCACCGGCCCCGCTGATGACAACGATGGTTGCGGGGGCGGGGCAAGCAGGGTCGGTGGGATGATTGGGACATGAGCAAGCTGACCCCCGCCGAACGCGCCTCCGTCGGAAGAGAGGCTCGGGCCCGGGTGCCCCGCTCTCGGCACGGTGAATGGCAGCCGGCGGCCGGCCGCACCGATCCGCTCGAGATCCTCGCCCTTCAGGCCCTCACCCGCGTTCCCGATCTGGTCCCCATTCGCTACGGCCGCATGGCCGTGTCGCCGTTCACGTTCTTCCGTGGCGCCGCGGCGGTGATGGCGGCGGACCTGGCGAGCGAGGAGCACTCCCACCTCGACGTCCAGCTGTGCGGGGACGCCCACCTCTCCAACTTCGGTGGCTTCGCATCACCGGAGCGGGACATGGTCTTCGACGTCAACGACTTCGACGAGACCATCCGTGGCCCGTTCGAGTGGGACCTGAAGCGCCTGGCGGCCAGCTTCGAGGTCGCGGCCCGCGGCCGTGGTTTCGACAAGGCCCTCCGCTCGTCCCTGGTCGCCCAGAGCGCCTACGGCTACCGCCAGGCCATCCGGGAGTTCGCCGGCATGTCGAACCTGCAGATCTGGTACCAGAAGCTGGACGGTCCGGTGCTCCTGGAACGGTGGGGGGAGACGGCCGGCCACAAGGTGATCGAGAACTTCCAGAAGCGGGTCACCAAGGCACAGTCGAAGGACCACCTCGCCGCGCTGACCAAGCTCACCGAGGTGAGGGACGGCCGGCTCCGGTTCATCTCCAACCCGCCGCTCATGACCCCGGCGGACGAGGTGTTCACCGAGCCGAATTCGGTCAAGGTGATCACCAGCTTGTTCAACGGGCTGTCCGACTACCGCCGGACGCTGTCGGGGGACCGCCAGCACCTGCTCGAGCGCTACGACTTCGTGGACCTGGCCCGCAAGGTCGTCGGTGTGGGCAGCGTGGGGACGCGCTGCTGGGTCGCTCTCTTCGTGGGGCGAGACCACGGCGATCCGTTGATACTGCAGGTGAAGCAGGCCGAGAACGCGGTGGGGGAGCCGTTCCTCGCCAAGAGCCCCTATGGCCACCAGGGCCAGCGGGTCGTCGAGGGGCAGCGGCTCATGCAGAGTTCCAGCGACATCTTCCTCGGATGGGACGAGGTCGCCGACGAGGCCGGCGTCAGCCATTACTTCTACCTGCGCCAGCTGTGGGACTGGAAGCTGTCGGCCGACATCGACACCATGCTTCCCGAGGGGCTGGGCGTCTACGCGCAGATGTGCGGGTGGACCCTCGCCCGGGCCCACGCCCGTTCGGGCGACGCCATCGCCATCGGCTCGTACCTGGGAGCCAGCGACCGGTTCGACCGGGCCATGTGCGAGTTCGCGTCCGCCTACGCCGATCAGAACGAACAGGATTTCCAGTCGCTGACGAAGTCCATCGCCACCAACAGGGTCCACGCCATCAGCGGTGTGTGATCAACGGTGTGTACTCCAGTCGACCTTGATCGGACGGTCGCTGAAGATCCGGGGCCGGCTGACGGACGCCGGCCGGTCGGTGGTCCACTCGGCCGGGGCGGCCATCGTGAGCCCGGCCATGCCGCACAGTGCCCTGTCGTAGCCGGAGCGGATCCAGGCGTAGCGCCGCCAGCACTGCTCTCGCTGATCGTCCGGGACGGGCAGCAGCGGATGGAGGCGGTCCAGCGCCCCCAGGTACTCCTCGCGTCGGACGGAGATGTCCGGCGGGGGTCCGGACGACTGGGCGATCAACTCCGTCAACAGGACCGGAGGATCGATGGGGAGGCCGGCGGCCCGCCCGATCCTGACCAGCGTGGGCATGCCGTAGGCGAGCGCCATCATCGGCCCCTTGATCTCGTCGCGAGCGTTCAGCTCGGTGCTGAAGTCCGACGCCGACAGGTAGATCGCCGCGCTGTCGAGCATGGACCCGACCGAGGCCACCCAGGACTGGTCCGGTGACGACTCGGGGAAGTAGCTGAGCGCCGGGAACGCCGTGTGGGTCTGGTCGAGCTCGAGCATCCACGTGGCGGCCGTCCGCCACAGGTCGGGGTTGTCGAGGGTGCCCAGTCGCTGGAGGTTGCGGAGCATGTCGACGGGGGTGGGGGGCGTGCCGGCGAACGGGCGTAGGACGTTGATCCCCTTCTCCCGCTCGTGGTGGGCGGCGTAGATGGTGGGGAGGTAGCTGATCAGGAGGGCGACCAGGCCGAGTCCGATCGTCGCCTCGATGAAGGTGAGCCAGATGCGGCCTCCTCCCGCCGGCTCGGCGAAGCCGAGCGTGAACAGCGAGGACCCGCTGACCTCGAAGGACCGGGTCACGGTCCCCGTCTTGATCCCCCAGAAGATGATCGAGAAGCCGACGGTGACCGTGAGCATCCACACCAGCGGCAGACTCACCAGGGCGATCGGCGCGTAGAGGGCCCGGAGGTTGGCCCGCCGGGCCTCGCTCCTCCACTTGTGCACGAGCAGGCGGTCGGACACGGCGAAGACGGCCCGGGCGATCGAGGTGAAGCCGTTCCTCGGCAGGACCACCGTCTCCAGGGCGGAGATGAGGACCGACATGACCAGCACCGTGCCGACGATCACGGCGAGGATGTACTCGACGGTCATGGCGTACCCCGGTGCGAGGCGTTGGTACCGGCGCGCATCACAGAGCCATCGGGGACGGGCCCGTGCTCATGCGTGACCCGTCTGCGGGGTGGCCGAGTCCGCCACGCCGGGCGCCGGCGACGGTGTCGCCTGGGCGGTTGGGTCGCCGGGGGAGGCCGGGGTGGCCGCACCGTGCCGGCCGAGCTCCCCCGGAGTCTGTGGGAGCCAGGCCGTGGCGACGTAGGTGACCACGACGGCCACGATGACGAGGGGGACGACGGCCAGTCCGTCACTCGACAGCAGGAGGGTGGCGAGCAGGGTCGCGGTCATCGGCAGTTTGAGCATCACCGTGGCCATGGCGCCGATGCCGATCGCCACGCCGGGCACGAGCGACATGCCGGGCAGGTGCGAGGCGGCGATCCCCGCGGCACCGCCGATGAACATGGAGGGGAACACCGGACCACCCCGGAAGCTGGACAGCGAGAGCCCGTAGGCGATCGACTTGCACACCACCAACACCATCAGGGCCCCGACCGTCCAGCCGGTGGCGTGGAGGATCAGTCCGGGCAGCGCCGACTGCCCGGAGAACAGCACCTCCGTGTAGCTCCGGCCGGTCCCCTCGGCGAAGATGATGGCCAACGCGGCCACCCCGAGGCCCACCACCGGCATCAACACGAGCATGCGGCGCTCAACGACCGGCTGGAGCGCCAGGCCGATGAGTCGGATGCCGCTGCCGAGCACCGCGGCGGCCAGGCCGAGGGCGATGGCCCAGAGGAACATGACCCCGTTCGGATGACTGAAGGCGGGCAGCCCGGGGATGGAGAGGGAGAAGGTCCCAAAGCCGGTCAGCGAGTCGAGCCCCACGAAGACGAGGGTGCCGATGCCGGCAGCCAGCAGGCCCGGCACCAGGATCAGGCCGAGGACCGGTCCTCCGAGGCCGGACGCCTCCATCAGCAAGAAGGCACCGAGGAGCGGCGACCCGAGCAGGGTGCTGACCGCGGCGAAACTGCCGGCCGAGGCGATCACGATGGCCGCCGTCGGAGGGGCGTCCTTCTTGGCCAGGTGCACGGCCAACATGCCCAACCCGCCGCCGATGGCGATCAGCGGCGCCTCGGGCCCGAGGACGACCCCGAGGCTGAGCGTGGCCAACGAGGCGAGGAAGACACCGGGGATCTCGACCGGGGTGGGTGCACCGCCGGCCTTGAACCCTTCGGCCGGCTTGTGCCCGGCGGAACCAGGCAGATACATGATAGTGGCACCCACCAGGACGCCGGCGAGGGCCAGGAGGGGGAGCGGCCACCACGCCGGGGTCCCGGCGAACCCGAGCTCCTTCGGTAGCGAGTCGAACAACCAGTTCTGCAGGACGCCGACCAGCTTGAGGTAGCCGTAGGCGATGGCGGACACCGGAACGCCGAGCAGGGCGGCGAGCACCAGCAGCTGCACGTAGCTCCTTGACCTGAGCATGGCCATCGGGTCGGCTGCCGGAGCTGCGGGAGTCGCTGGCCCGGACACCCCCGCCGGATCTGCCGGGGCAGGCGCCCCCTCCGGTCCGGGCTCCGCAGTTCCGGGTGCCCCGGTGGCCCGAGGCGTCGGCGGCTCAGCCACCGTTCTGCCACCGATACCGACTGTTGGCGAACGCCAGCGCCATGGCTGGTGCGGTTGCGGCCAACAGCGTTGAGCTCTCGTTGTGCACGGATCCCCTCCCGTCGTGCGAAGTCCGTGACGTGACAATAGGTGGTCCGTGGCCGTCCGGGCAGTTTGCCGTCTCCGCACGGCCCGGCATCAGCGGAAGGCGGGTGGTCGGGCAACTATGGTTGCTGACCGTCCCCAAACAAGGAGCAACACCCAATGCTTGCCTACACGTATCCCTTGCTCAGCATCTTCTGGACGATGTTGGAGTTCTTCTTCTTCGTCTTGTGGATCTGGCTTCTCGTCTACATCTTCATCGACATCTTCCGCAGTCACGACATGGGCGGGTTCGCCAAGGCGATCTGGGTCCTCTTCGTGATCATCCTTCCGTTCCTCGGGGTGCTCGTGTACCTGATCGCCCGTGGCGGCAGCATGCACGAGCGTGCCGAGCAGTCGGCCCAGCGCCAGCAGAAGCAGTTCGACGACTACGTCAAGGCGGCGGCGGGCAGCTCGGGTGGGAGCGCGGACGAGCTGGCCAAACTGGCCGACCTGAAGTCGAAGGGCGTCATCACCGATGCCGAATTCGACGCCCAGAAGGCCAAGCTGCTCAGCTGAGCCGGCCTGCGCCGGTCCGGCCCCCGGCCCGACCGGTCCGATCGGGTACGACGACCCGGCGACCGACGGTCGCTCCCCGAGTCCGGGGGGGCGGCCGTCGTCGCGCCGGGAATCGCCGGTATCGGCACCGGTCCTGCTCCTTCGTCTCCGACCGCCGGTGGGGGCGGTCCCAGCCATCCGACCCCGGTCCAGTTACAGTGTCCGCGTGGCGGCCGACGAACCCGAGCAACCTGAGGCGTCCGGCGATCCGGTCCCGCCGGGTGAGGACATCGAGGTCCTGCACCAGACGGTGGACGAGTTGCGCCAGGAGAACGAAGCGCTCCGGGGCGCCGAGCCGGTGAGGCCCGAGAGGAAGGGCCGCGGAAGGGTCAAGGCGGTGTTCTCGTGGGTGCTCATCGTCCTCGCGTGCCTCCTCGCCATCGTCTCGGTGCTGGTGGTGTTCACTCGCAACCAGCTCCTCGACACCGACACGTACGTGAGCACGGTCACGCCGCTCGCCAGCAATCCGGCCATACAGACCGCGGTGGCCACCAACGTGAGCGACCGGCTGATCGCCAAGACGGACCTGTCGACACGGGTCAAGGACGCCCTGCCGAAGAAGGCGGGATTCCTGGTCTCGCCCATCACCTCCGAGGTGAGGAGTGTCACGTACCAGCTCACACTGAAGCTGGTGGAGTCCGAGAAGTTCCAGAAACTGTGGGTCGTGGCCAACCGGGCCTCCCACAAACAGCTGGTGGCGGTGCTGACCGGCTCGTCACAGGGCTCGGTGTCGACGAAGAACGGAGCGGTCACCGTCGACCTCAGCAAGGTCGAGTCCCAGGTCAAACAGTCGTTGGACGCCAAGGGCATCACCGTCTTCAACAAGGTGCCGGCCGTCAAGGGCCTCAATTTCGTGCTCTTCCAGTCCGACCAGCTGACCAAGATCCAGCGCCTGGTCCGGGCGCTCAACAAGGTGGCGGTGCTGCTCCCGATCCTCGCCCTGCTGGCCTTCGCCGCCGGCGTGGTGCTGACCCGGGACAAGCGACGTGGGCTGGTCCGAGCCGCGGCCGGTCTCGCCCTGTCGATGGGGCTGGTGCTCGTGGTGATCTCGGTGGCGCGCAACCAGTACCTCTCGTCGCTGAGCCCCTCGCGGTCGAAGCCGGCCAACGCCGCGGTGATCGACACGGTGGCCGCACCCCTGCAGGACACCGTCCGCACCATCTTGATCATCGCCGCCATCGTCGCCATCGTCGCCCTGGTGGTCGGCATCCCCGCCGTCCGGAGGTGGTCGGCCGACCGGCGGTGGCCGGCCTGGCTCAGCGGCGGGCCCTTCCACGACTTCGTCGCCAAACACCGGCGGGGACTGCAGTGGGCGCTCCTGGCGATCGGCCTGTTCGTCCTGGTCGTGTGGAACAAGCCGACCACGCTGGTGGCGGTGGTCGTGGTGCTCGTCACGCTGGCCGGCATCGGCGTGGTCGGGCTGTTGGCCGGCCGGCGTCCCCGCCCGGCCGGTGCCGCCCTGGGCAGCGGGGACGCCAAACCTGGCTGATGGACCGTTCGTCGTCGCGTGTCCCGGACGGAGGCCCTTCGCCCCGGGCGCTCTGGGAGTCGTTCGAGTCGGTCCACGCCGTCACCTACTTCGCACCGGAGTGCCGTGAACGGTTGGCCGCCACCGGGTTGCGCGGGTTCTGGATGGGGTATTTCGCCTCACGGGCCGCTCCCCTCGGGCCGGTGGGCCCGGCGGTGGTGTCGGCGATCTTCTTCAACTTCCACCCGTCCATGGTGGACAAGGCGCTCCCTGACGCCTGGGACTTCGCCCGACCTCCATCCGTCCTCCGGGCCAGGCGTGAGGGCGCGGCCGCCGCGCTGCGACGGATCTCGCCGTCGGTGGACCACATCGCCCCGCCCCTCGTCGGCCTCATCGATCGGGTTGTCGCAGCCGCCGACGGATCCGGTCGCCCCCTGTTCAACGCCAACCGCGGACTCGACGTCGGTGGCGATCCCGTCGAGGCGTTGTGGCAGGGATGCACCTCGCTGCGCGAGCACCGAGGTGACGGGCACGTCGCCACCCTGGTGGCCCGGGGCCTGGACGGCTGTGAGGCCCTGGTGGCCTTCGCCGCGTCCGAGGGCGTGCCCGCCGACCTCTTCCGGGCCAACCGCGGGTGGTCGGTGGAGGAGTGGGGCCAGGCGCGGGACCGGCTCGAGGGGCGCGGCCTGTTCGACGGCGACCGACTGAGCCGGGCCGGCTCCGAGCTGCGGGAGGACATCGAGCGGACCACGGACCGACTCGCCGGGGCCCCGTTGGCTGCGCTCGATGGTGACGAGTACCGGCAATTGTCCGCCGGCCTGCACCAGGTGGCACGGGCCGTGACCGGCGGGGGCGTCATACCCTTTCCCAATCCGATCGGGCTCCCCGATCCCGGCCTCGACGGCCCCGGCAGCGGACCGACTGAGCGGACCGACTGAGCCGGCAGCTCCGGCTCAGCCCGGCAGCGAGTGGGGCCCGGCCGACGGCACCGGCCCCCTGGGCAGGTCGCCACCGGCGCCCGAGGCATCGGGGACCCCGGCGTCCTCATCCCACTGACCGAGCGATGCGAGGAACTCCTCGGTCTCGCGGTGAGCGGCCTGGGTCCGCTTCTCCGCCCCGGCGGCGAGGAGCTTCCCGAGCACCGGGATCTCCCACAGCGACTCGGCGCGCACGATGGCCATCGTCACCGGCACCAGGTGCTCGGCGGCGTCGAACACCACGTAGCGCGGCAGCCACTCCGGGTCGTACTTGGCGTTGAACCGCCACAGCGACTCGATCTGGGCGAAGTTGGACAGCCGCTTGAGGAACCAGCGCTCGGCCCGCTGGACCGTCCCGTCCCCCTTGTCGCCGGAGAGGGTCGACCGGAGGGCGGCGAAGTTGAGGCTGAGCCCGGCGTAGCCCAGGGCGGCCAGGTACTCGATGGTCGAGCACAGCGCGAAGTCCAACAGGCCGTTGGGATGGTCGGCCGGGTCGCGGCGCATGAGGTCGAGGGAGTACCCGTGGATGCCCGGAGCCGGCACGAACTGGCACATGGCCGCCGCCGTGCCGCCAGGGGCGCGCACCACGGTCAGCACCAGCCCGGTGTCCCTCGGGTCGAATACCCGGCCGAGCATCATGGAGAAGCCGCGCTCGTGCTCGCCCTGCCGGCTCAGGCTCATCAGGTCGGTGAGCTCCTTCACCAGGGCGGGGTCCAGGTGGGCCGGATCGTGGATGGTCGCCGTGTAGCCGTGCTTCTTGATGCGGTTGTGGGCCTGACGCAGTCCCTTCATCTCGCCTCCGGCCAGCGTGAAGTCCTGCACCTTCACGACGGCCTCGTCGCCCAGGTAGATGTTGTGCATCCCCGAGTCGCGGTAGATGGGGAGCCAGTCCTCGCCCGCGCCCATGACCGAGGTCACCCAGCCGTGGCCGTCGGCGAAGCGACGGAAGGCCACCCAGGCCTGCTCCCGCTCGCTGCGCGGGCCGATGGGGTCGGGGGAGATCAGGCACACCCCCCCATAGACGGCGTAGGCGACCAGGCTGTCGTGGTGGAAGAACCACTTCTTGTCGGACCGGAGGGCGAAGTAGTCGAGGGTCGACGTTCCGTGGCGCCGCACGATGTCCCGTGCCCGGAACTCGGCGGCCCGGCCCGAGCTGAGCCGGCGGTCGACCACCGGTCGGGTGAACAGGAACAGGGCGATGGCGACCAGGGTGAGGCCGATGGCCCCCAGCGTCGGCGAGAGGAACCGGTCGGCCCGGTGGGGGAGGGCGATGGTGTGGATCCCGACCAGCCGCTCCGACACCGCCCACAGGGCCGTCCACCACGGGATGTGCGTGTGGTGGTGGCCGATGCGGATGAAGATCTCGATGGACGCGGTGGTGAGCAGGGTGATGCCGATCACACCGGCGACCAGGGCGATGACCGCGGAGCGGAGCGAGGACCAGTCCGACGCCGCCTGGAACTCCCGTCGCTGGGTCATCAGCAGGACCAGCACGGCCAGGGCCACGATCGACTCCTCGAAGTCGGCCCCGGCCACCAGGTGGAGCACGATGGTCACGGCCAACAGGACCACCGCCACCCTCCAGGCCCGGCGCTGGCCGCGCAGGATGCCACGACCCAGGGCAACGAGCGCCAGCCCCGCCATGGCGAGCAGGGCCCCCGCCGCCTCGCTGGCCCGCAGGGGGAGGTATTCGAGCACCTCGTGCAGGCGCCCTCGCAGCGGAGGGGTGATGGCGTCGAGCAGGTCGATGAGGCCGGCGAAGAGGATGGCGGCGGAGGACCACCGCCGCACCCGCCGCGTCCGACGGTGGGCCTGGCGGAGATCGGGCGCCGGGGGCCACGACGGGCCCATGGGGAATGACGCCACCATGGTCGGGTGGAGGCTCCTCGCTCCCCGCTCCCGCGTGACCACCCGCTCGAGCGTGCTGGGCGACCGCAGTTCGTTCCGCCCCAGCAGCATCCTGGCGTGCATCTCGGCGCCCGTCTCCAGCTCGACCCAGCTGACCCGCTGGTTGTGCAGGAAGACCGGCGGGAGTCCCAGGCGGCCACGGCGCTCCTCCACCACTTCGCCGGTGGCCCCCACGTTGGCGTAGAAGCCGACCCCGAGGTCGGTGAGCTCCGACTGGAAGGTGGCGGCGGTGATGAGGCCGGCATAGCCGCGACCGGTCAATCGCCGCGCCGCGTCGCGTGCGGTGTCGTTCGCACCGGCCTCGGAACGGACGCCTTCGAGTGCACCCCCGCCGAGGATCGACCACATCCGTCGGCTCAGCAGGCCGAGGACCAGGGCCAGCACGGCCAGCACGACGACGGCCACGGCGGCGGCGATCAGCGCCTGGTCGGCCAGGTCCGCCTGATGGGCGTGGCGGATGGCCCGTGCCGGCAGCCCGGACCCGAGATGGTCGAGGACCCACGGCGTCACCGCCACTCGCAGGAGGCCGGCGACGACGAAGGGGACCAGCAGCCACCAGGCGTAGCGCCCCAGCCGGCGGTAGAGCGTGCGGGACACGACGAAACGGGACAGGGCCGACGGATCGGCCAACCGGTTCAGCCCGACGAGCCAGGGCGCGTCCCGGTCGGACTGGGCGGCGAGTGCACGCCACCCCCGACCGGCCGGCGAGTGGCCGACCGCCCCCGGCTTGGCGTCGGCTGCCGGGTCGAACTCGGTCTCGGGACCGGTGCAGCCCGACGCGTAGGCGTGCTCACCGGGCTCCACCCGCACCACGCGGACGCCGGTGGACGCGTGGAGGTACAGGTCGACGGGCCCGAGCTGCTCGACCCCCTGGGCGGCGATGGCGGCGATGGTCTCGGGGTCGGTGTCGTAGCCGGGTTCGTGGGTCCCGGTCTGGCGGATGACCCGGCGCTCCTCGAACGAGAGGAACCGGGCCAGCGCCCGCGCCAGCTCGGGATGGGCGTTCATCGCCCCCCGGCACTCCGGTAGCGGCGAGCCGGTGGTGGACAGGTCGAACAGGTTGCCGGCGATGATCAGGATCCCCGGGCCGTCCCAGGTGTCGAGGGCGCGGGCGAGCTCCGTCGTGGTCGCCGACGTCGAGGGCGTGGCCTCTGGGGTCAAGAGGAGGTCGCTGACCACCATCACCCGGCGACCGAGCGGCACCTGGACCCGGGTGGCCCCCGGCTCCGGTGAGAAGGTCACCGGGCGGGTCGCGGGAACCGGTGCGTCGAGGTCGTCCCCGACGAGCGGGTGGGTGGTCGCAGTCACGGCCCCTCCATCGTAGAGGTCCTCCGCCGGTAGGCTGGGGTGCCGTCGTCGGGCGGCATCACGACCAGCCTGAACAGGAGGGGAGCCATGACGGACCAGACACCGCACGGACGTCCTGTGGAGACGGCCGGGCCGGCCGATGCCACCATCGAGGACTACTTCTCCGAGGAGCGGAGGTTCCCTCCCACGTCCGAGTTCGTGAGCCAGGCCGTGCTGAGCGACCCGGGCGTCTACGAGCGGGCCGAGGCCGACTGGGAGGGCTTCTGGGCGGAGCAGGCCCGGTCGCTCGACTGGTTCCGGCCCTGGGACTCGGTGCTCGAGTGGGACCTGCCGTTCGCCAGGTGGTTCGACGGCGGCACCCTCAACGTCTCCTACAACTGCCTCGACCGCCACGTCGAGGCGGGCCGGGGCGACAAGGTGGCCTTTCACTGGGAGGGCGAGCCCGGGGACACCCGGACCATCACCTACGCCCAGCTGCTCAGCGAGGTCTGCCGGTTCGCCAACGTCCTGAAGGGCCTCGGCGTCCGGCGCGGTGAACGTGTGGCCATCTACATGCCGATGGTCCCCGAGCTGGCCGTGGCCATGCTCGCCTGCACCAGGGTCGGTGCCGTCCACTCGGTGGTCTTCGGCGGGTTCTCCTCCGACTCCCTCCGGGACCGCATCCTCGACGCGCAGGCCGCCGTGGTCGTCACCGCCGACGGGGGCTGGCGGCGGGGGGCTCCGGTGGGTCTCAAGGCCAACGTTGACGTGGCGGTGTCGGAGTCCCCGTGCGTCGACCACGTCGTCGTGGTGCGCCGGATCGGCGACCAGGGAGGTGGCCCCGGGCCGACGATGGTCGCCGGGCGGGACCACTGGTGGCACGAGCTGCTGAGCGGCGAGGACCCGGCGTCGGGAGGCCGGCCCGAGGAACGGTGCGAACCCGAGCACATGGGCGCCGAGGACCTGCTGTTCATCCTCTACACCTCGGGCACCACGGCGGCCCCCAAGGGCATCATGCACTCCACCGGGGGCTATCTGACCCAGGTCTCCTTCACCCACCGGGTGGTGTTCGACCTCCACCCCGGCCGCGATGTCTACTGGTGTGCCGCCGACATCGGCTGGGTCACGGGCCACAGCTACATCGTCTACGGCCCGCTGGCCAACGGTGCCACCTCGGTCATGTACGAGGGGACCCCGGACTTCCCCGACCGGGACCGCTGGTGGTCGATCGTCGAGCGCTACGGGGTGAGCATCCTCTACGCCGCCCCCACCGCCATCCGGACCTTCATGAAGTGGGGCACCGAGTATCCCGGGCGCCACGACCTGAGCTCCCTGCGGGTCCTCGGCTCGGTGGGGGAGCCGATCAATCCCGAGGCGTGGATGTGGTACTCGACCACCATCGGCGGGGGGAACTGCCCGGTGGTGGACACCTGGTGGCAGACCGAGACCGGCGCCATCATGATCGCGCCGCTGCCGGGCATCACCACCACGAAGCCGGGCTCGGCCACATTCCCCCTCCCGGGGATCGGGGCCGAGGTGGTGGACGAGGAGGGTGGTCATGTAGAGAAGGGCGGCGGCTATCTCACGCTCACCCGACCGTGGCCCTCGATGCTCCGGGGCATCTACGGCGACCCCGAGCGTTACCGCGACACCTACTGGAGCAGGTTCCCCGGTCGCTACTTCGCCGGAGACGGGGCCAAGCTCGACGAGGAGGGCTACCTCTGGTTGCTCGGCCGGGTGGACGACGTGATGAACGTGTCCGGCCACCGCATCTCCACCACCGAGGTGGAGTCGGCGCTGGTCGACCACTACCTGGTGGCCGAGTCGGCCGTGGTCGGCGCCATCGATCCCACCACCGGGCAGTCGATCGTTGCCTTCGTCACGCTGGTGGCCGACGCCGGCCCGGCGACGGACGAGCGCGGCCAGGAACTTCGGGCCCACGTCGCCGACAAGATCGGGCCCATCGCCCGGCCGAAGACGGTCATCTTCACCGACGAGCTGCCGAAGACCCGGAGCGGGAAGATCATGCGACGCCTGCTCCGCGACGTGGCCGAGGGCCGGGTGCTCGGGGACACCACCACCCTGGCCGACCCGGCCGTCGTGGAGGAGATCCGGCGTCTGTCGGCGGCCTCGCCGACCGACGAGTGAGCCCGCCGATCACACCGTCGAACTGGGCGTGGAGGGACGGACCGCTGGAGGCCCCGGGCCCGGCCGTCGTGTTCGACGTGGACGGCGTCCTCTCGGACGCGGTGGGCCGCCAGCACTTCATCGAGCGGGGGCGACGCGACTGGGAGGCGTTCTTCAACGCGTGCGGCGACGACCCGGTCATCGGTGAGCTGGCCCGGGTGCTCGAGCTCCTCGACCCACGGTTGCAGGTGATCCTGCTCACCGGCCGCCCGATGCGGGTCCAACCCCAGACGCTCGCCTGGCTGGACCGGTACGGCCTTCGCTGGGACCTGCTCGTCATGCGGTCCCGTGGGGACTACTCCCAGGTGACCTGGTTCAAGCGGGACAGCGTCGACGAGCTGCGGACCTACGGGTTCGACCTCAGGCTGGCCTTCGAGGACGACCCCAACAACTTCGCCATGTTCCACGCCGAGGGGATCCCCTGCGTGTACATCCACTCCGGCTACTACGACTGAGCAGCGCCGGGGCCGATCACTGACACGACCGAGCACCGCTCCGACCGAGCCCTGCTACTCCGACCGAGCCTGCTCCGACCCAGCCCCGCTCCGACCGGTCCCCGCTACGACCGGCCGGCGCGGCGCGGTCGGCGACGCGTGCCGAGCCACCACCCGACGAGCAGGGCCACCGCGGACAGGGCGAGCACCGGCGTGTCGCCGAACCGGACGTACACGGTGGTCCCGGAGCGACGCGACAGGGTGGCGAACACGACCTGTCGGGCGCCGAGCACCGAGCGCTCCAGCAGCACGCCCCGGTTGGTGACGGCCGCGCTGAAGCCGGTCGGCGCCGCCTGCAGCAGGTCCCGGCCCTGTTGCACGGCCTGCACCTCCGAGGCGGCGATCTCCTGGGTCGGCACCTGGCCGGTGGCGTAGGACGAGGTGTTGGTGGGGACGATCAGCAGCTGGGCGCCGGCCCGCACGGCCGAGCGACCGCGGTCGGCGTAGAAGACCTCGTAGGAGATCATCGCCCCGAGCGGGGCCGCCGGCGTCGGCAGCAGACCCGAGCCGTGGCCGGGCACGGCGTCGAGGGGGACCGCCGAGAGGTTGCCCAGGTGGGCGAAGAAGCTGCGGTAGGGCACGTACTCCCCGAACGGGACGCGGTGGACCTTCTCGAACCGCGACACCAGTGTCCCGTCCGGCCCCCAGGCGACCACCTCGTTGCGGAATGCGGTGGACGAGACGGTCTCGGTCACCCCGACCACCAGGGTGGTGTGGAGGGTGCGGGCCAGTTGCGACAGGACGGCCTCCTCGGGGGAGTCCGACAGCGGGGTGTCGAGGGAGACGACGTCCTCGGGCCAGAGCACCAGTTGGGGGGTGTCCCCGTGGTCGAGCTGCTGTATGAGGCGCGTCGCGGTCATCTGAGCGGCCAGCACGACGCTGGGTTTGATCTGGGACTTGCGGAAGCCCCGTGGGCCGCCACCCTGGACGGCGGCGGTGGACACGGTTCCCACCGACGGTCCGCCGTCGGGCGCGTGGTCGGCAGCGGCGGCCACGGCGGCCAGTCCGCCGCAGGCCACGACGGCGACGAGTGCCAGCGGCCCGAGGCCGGCTACCGCGCCGGCGAGGAGGCCCGGGTGCTCCGCTCCACGCCCAGCGGCCGGGGTCGGATCGTCCCGGGCGAAGGCGAAGGCCCGGCGACCGTCGCCCACCGCGGAGACGACGAATTCGACGAGGGCGGCGAGGCCCACGCCGCCGACGAAGACGGCGGCGTTGAGGCCGAGGGGGCCACCGAGCCGGGCCATGCCGAGCAACGGCCCGCCGGCCTGCCCGAGGAACACGCCGCCGATCGGTAGCCCGCCGAAGGGCCAGGCGGCCCGCACCGACTCGGCCAGGGTGAGGGCGGCCGGGAAGGCCAGGGCGCGGGCCGCGGTCGGCCCGGCGGGGACGGCCAGGCAGGCGACGGCCACGAACCCCGCCTCGAGGGCGATCAGCACCACGGCCCCGGCAAGGGTGAACGAACGGATCCAAAAGAGGCCGGGCACGTACAGGCCGAGGCCGGCGAGCCAGCCGGCCCAGAGTCGGGTCCGCGGGCGCAGCCCACCGAGCCGCCACCAGAGCAGGCCCGCCGCCGGGAAGGCGATGATCCACCATCCCCACGGCGGCAGCGAGAGCGCCAGGCCCACCCCGGCCGCCAGCGAGGGGAGCGCGACCATTCCCCGCGCCGGGACGACCGGTCCGCTCCGCCGCTGGGTCATGGTGACCCGGGACGGTCGCCAGGGCGGACGTTCGGACTCCTCGGGCAACCGACGGGGGGCCGACGACAGTGGCTGTTCCCCGGTCATCTCCCCGGTCATCGTGGCGAGGGGGTCATCGTCCGGCGACGGCACCCGCCATCATGAGGACGCGGGCCCGGACCCGTGCCCCAGGGAGGCCAGCACCCGCTGCGCTGCGACCCGCCCGCTGCCGATGCACGCCGGGATCCCCACGCCGCGGAGCGCGGCCCCGGCGATGCCCACCGCGTCGAGGCCGGCCACGTCCTGGTCGATCCGGCCGACACGGAGCAGGTGACCGACCTCGTACTGGGGGAGCGCGTCCTCCCACCGCGTCACCGAGGCGTGGAGGGGCGGGTGCCGCACGCCGAGCAGCGTGTCCAGCTCGCCGAGCACCGAGGCGGTCAGCTCGGCGTCGTCCATCAGGGCGTGGCGCTCGTCCCCGTACCGGCCGACCGATGCCCGGATGAGCTCGTCGTCGGGCCTGGACAGGTTCGGCCACTTCCGGGACAGGTAGGTCGCCCCGGTGATCAGGGACGGTCGGCCGTCGATCGTCGACGTGCGGGGCACGAGGAACCCGGTTCCCCGCAGCGGGGCGGTCACGGCCCCCCGGGGGAGGGCCAGTGTGACCACGGCGACGGACGCGTACCGGATGGTGCTGAGCATCCCGGCGGCGACCGGGGCGTGGGGGGCGAGGAGCACGGCCGCCTCCGTGGCGGGGACGGCCAGCACCAACCCGTCCGCCGCCAGGTCGCCTCCGACGGTCCCCGGGCCGCTCCCGTTCCCGTCCACGGCACTCGTCGGTGCCCGGCCGCCCAGGGCGAGGCACCAGCGGGACGGACCCGGGCCCCGGCCCCCGGTCCGACCGACGGCCTCGACCGCCACCGAGGTGTGCACGACGACGCCGCGCCGCTGCAGCTCGGCGGCGAGGAGGTCGGCGAGGCTGGCCGTGCCGTCGGGCAGCGACCAGAAGGCCGGTGAGGTCGCCGGCGGCGAGGGTGACGACGACGAGCCCGGTCGGCGCATGACCCGGCCCAGGCGCCGCATGAGGCTGCCCGGCTGGTCGGAGGCGGCGATGAGCACGGGAAAGGTCGCCGCGGCGCTGAGCTCGTCGACGCCGCCCGCCTGGATGCCGCCGACCAGTGGATCGACCATCCGCTCCACCACGGGTCGGCCCAGCCGGTCCCCGACGATCTGGCCCACCGAACGGTCCCCGAAGGTCATGCCGGTGCGGAGGTGGGGTTTGACCAGGTCCTTCGCCACCCCGATGGACTCGATCGGGCTCAGGATCCCCGACCTGAAGAGGGGCCACCATCTCGTGGGCACGCCCAGGTTCAGCCCTTCGGGCATCATGCGCAGGCGGCCCCGTGCCCAGATCGATGCGCCCGAGGCGCCCACGGCCACCAGGGTGTCCTCGAGGCCGAGCTCGGCACACAGGTCGGTCGCCTCGGGGCGCCGGGCGAGGAACCCGTCGGCGGCGAGGTCGACCCTCCGTCCGGCGAACTCGGTTGACCGCATCTTCCCGCCGATCCTGTCCGACGCCTCGAGGACGTGGACCTCCGGTTCGGGTCCCGAACCCGCAGCTGCGCCGGCCGTGACCAGCTCCCAGGCGGCGGCCAGCCCGGCGATGCCCCCTCCGACGACGGCCACGACCGGCCGGGGCCGGGGCGGACCGTTCACGACGGCGACCGGCCACCGACGGCGGGCCCTGCGGCACCGGCGGCCGCGGACCGCACGACGTCGGCGAGGAAGCCCACGAAACCGGGGTCGTCGTTGAGCGAGGCGGTCCTGGCGAAGCTGACGCCGAGCGAGTCGGCCAGTCGGCGCGCCTCGATGTCGAGGTCGTAGAGGACCTCGAGGTGGTCCGAGACGAACCCGACCGGGCACACCAGCACCGAGGTGACACCCTCGTCGGCCACCCGCCTCATCTCGACGAGCAGGTCGGGGCCGATCCACGGGTCGGTGGTCCGGCCGGCGCTCTGCCAGGCGACCCCCCAGCTCAGGTCCGGGACGTCGTCGAGGCCCAGGAGCCCGGCGACGTCCGCTGCCGACTCGGCGACCTGGTCCGGGTAGGGGTCGCCCTCCGCCACCACCCGGAGGGGGAGGCTGTGGGCGGTGAAGAAGACGGCCGTCCGGCCGGCACCCGACGAGTCCAACGCGGCGCGGGTGCGGGCCGCCAGCAGCTCGGCGAACCCGGGGGCCCGGTGCCAGGAGTCGACGGCCGTGAAGGGGAGCGACGCGCCGGCCGCGGCCTGTCCCGCCCGCCGGATGTACTCGCCGGACCCGAGGGACGACTGGTGCGGGGTGAGCACGACGCCGACGACGCGGCCGACGCCGGCCTGCGCCAGCTCGGCCGTGGCCTCCTCGATGGTGGGCGACACGTACTTGGCGCCGTAGCGGACCACGTACCGACCGGGGTCCCGGGCCTCGAGTGCAGCAGCCACCCCGTCCACCTGCGCCCGGGTCCGCTGGGTGAGCGGCGACGTACCGCCGATGGCCCCGTACCGCCCGACCAGCTCGTCGAGGAGCTCGGGGGGAGGGGGGCTGCCCCGGCGGATGGTGGTGTAGAAGGGCTCGATGGCCTCCGGGGTGGCCGGCGTACCGTGCGCCATCACCAGCACCCCGACGGCCTGCCCCGCCGGGTCCGGCCCGTCGGGGGTCGCAGCGGGCCCGGGGGTCGCGGGCCCGGGGTCGCTGTCGGGGGCCACCCCGGTCATCGGACGCCCCGCACCCCGGCCCGTCCCTCGGCGTGGACCAGCTCGACCACCCGCTCGAGGATGGCGGGGTCCGTCTCGGGAAGGACGCCGTGCCCCAGGTTGAAGATGTACCCGGGCGCCCCGCCGGCCCGGTCGAGCACGTCACGGGTCTCCGCCTCCACGACGTCCCAGCTGGTGAGGCACAGGGCCGGGTCGAGGTTCCCCTGCACCGCCACCCCCGGCCCCACTCGGTGCCTGGCCTCGTCGAGTGGCACCCGCCAGTCGATGCCGACCACCTGGCTGCCGGCCGTGGCCATCAACCGGAGCAACTCTCCGGTCCCCACTCCGAACAGGATGGTGGGCACGTGCGGGTGCGACTCGGCCAGCCCGTCGAAGAGCCGCCGGGTGGCCGGCAGGACCAGGGCCTCGTAGTGACGGGGCGCGAGGATCCCGGCCCAGCTGTCGAACACCTGGACGACCGAGGCCCCGGCATCGATCTGGGAGCGCAGGGAGGCGAGCGCCAGCTCGCCCAGCCGGTCGACGAGCTCGTGCCAGACGGCCGGTTCACCGTGCATGAGGGCCTTCACCCGGGTGAAGTTCTTGGAGGGCCCGCCCTCCACCAGGTAACTGGCCACGGTGAACGGGCCCCCGGCGAATCCGATGAGCGGGACGCGCAGCTGTCCGGCCAGGATCCGCACCGCCTCGATGACGTAGGGCGTGTCGATCTCGGGCTCGAGCGGGCGGAGGCGCGCCAGGTCCTCCTTCCGGCGGAACGGGTCGGCCACCACGGGGCCGGTGCCCGGCGCGATGTCGACCCCGAACCCGATGGCTGCCACCGGGACGACGATGTCGGAGAAGAAGACGGCGGCGTCCGTGCCGTAGCGGTCGACCGGCTGGAGGGTCAGCTCGGCCGCCAGCTCCGGTCGGGCGATGGCGTCGAGGATGCTGCCCGGCCCGCGTGCCGCCCGGTACTCGGGGAGCGCCCTACCGGCCTGCCGCATGAACCAGACCGGCACGTGGTCGACGGCGAGCCCGCGGCAGGCCCTCAGGAACGCCGAGTCGTCGAAGGGCCCGGCTGCCGGCGCGTCCACGTCCCGACCCACCGCCGGCCTCAGTGGGGCGCCGACAGGGCATGGACCGGCGCCGCGTCACCCGGCGTGCCAGTTCCAGCGGGTTCGGCCATGGCGAGAGTCTACGAGAGCCGGTCGGCCCCCGAACGACAGTCCGCCCGTCGCGTCCCTGCGGGCGGGGGCATACAATCGAGGGTTCCCCTGAGCAGGCGGGGGCCCGCAGATCGGAGGTGGAGGTGGAAGAGGAGCGCCAGGCCGAGCAGGAGTTCGTCGACATGGCCTACGCACGCCTCGACGCCATGCGGAGCGACGCCAACTCGATGATGGAGGGCGTGCTCGACCTCGGAAGGGGCGGGACGTTCCAGTCCCGGACCGAACGCGACGTGATCGTCCGGACCAGCCTGGCCCGGCTCGAGCAGCTGGACATCGGCGACCAGGCCCTCACCTTCGGGCGGATCGACCGGCTGGTCGAGGGCCCCGAGGGTGCCGCGTCCACCGAGCGCCGTGGCGCCCCCGGGGCGAACGGCTCCGGCCCCGCCGGTCGGTCGGAGGGCCGGGGGAGCGAGGCGGAAGCCGGGGCGGAGACCGAGACGTTCCACATCGGCCGTCTCGCCATCCACAGTGCCGACCACGACCCCCTGGTGGTCGACTGGCGGGCCCCGATCGCCGAGCCCTTCTACCGGGCCACCGGGCGGGACCCGCAGGGCCTCGTGCTCCGCCGCCACCTCGCCCTCGAGGGCCGGCGGGTGGTCGGGCTGGAGGACGAGCGGTTCAACGGGCCCGGTGGCGGGGAGCCGTCACCGGGTGAGGTGTCGGCCGGCGAGGGCTTCGGGGGTGACGGCGTCGAAGGCGACGGTGAGGCCGGAGGCGAGCTGATCGTCGGGGACCTTCCCATCGGTGGGCCCGCCGCCCTGCTCGCCGCCCTCGACCGGGCCCGGTCCGGTCGGATGACCGACATCGTCTCGACCATCCAGCGCGAGCAGGACGAGATCATCCGGGCCCCCCTGAGCGGGGTGCTCATCGTGCAGGGCGGACCGGGGACGGGGAAGACCGCGGTCGCCCTCCACCGGGCCGCCTACCTCCTCTACACGCACCGGTTCCCGCTCGAGCGCCAGGGGGTGCTCGTGGTGGGCCCCAATCCCCTCTTCCTGCGCTACATCGAGCAGGTGCTCCCGTCACTGGGCGAGACCGGCGTGACGTTGTCCACCGTGTCGGGGCTGGTCCCCGAGGTCCGCATCACCGGTGAGGGCGACGCCGACGTCGCCCGCCTGAAGGGCGACGCCCGCATGGCGAAGTTCATCGCCCGGGCCGTCCGGTCACGCCAGCGCGCGCTTCCGGTGGAGGTCGCCGTCCCCTACGGCGCGCTGGTGCTGCACCTCTCGGTCGAGGACAGCAGACAGATCGTCGACACGGTGCGGCGGCGGCCCGGGACCCACAACGCCCGGCGCCGGATGGTCGAGCAGGCGGTGGCCCAGCTGCTGGCCGACCGCGCCCGCCAGACCCAGCAGACGCTCGGGGTCGGCGTGCCGGCGTCGGTCACCGCATTCCCCGGGTACGAGGACCCCTCGGAGTTGGACGACGAGGAGTTCGACCTCGAGGACTTCTCCCGCAAGGTGCGGCGGGTCCCCGAGCTGGCCGAGGCGCTCGACCGGATGTGGCCGCGGCTGTCGCCCCACGAGCTGCTCCACGACCTGTTCGGCGCCCCGCCGCTGATCGCCGCGGCGGGTAGGGGCCTGCTCACCTCCGACGAGCAACAACTCCTGAGGCGGCCCCGTTCGCCCTCGTTCGAAGAGGTGGCCTGGACCCCGGCGGACGCGGCCCTGGTCGACGAGGCCCGCAACCTGCTCGGACCGAGGAACGGCAGTGGCGAGGACGGGGTCCGCAAGTACGGCCACATCGTGGTGGACGAGGTCCAGGACCTGTCGCCGATGCAGTTGCGGATGCTGACCCGCCGTTCGCTGTCCGGCTCGATGACCGTGGTCGGGGACATCGCCCAAGCGACCGCCCCCTGGGCCCCCTCCTCGTGGTCGGACATCACCGAGCACCTGCCCCGCCGTCGGCCGGCCCGCACGGTGGAGCTGACCGTGAGCTACCGGACCCCCGCCGAGGTCCTGGCGGTGGCCACCAGGGTGCTGGCGGTCGCCGCCCCCGACCTGACCCCGCCCCGGCCGGTCCGCCGCACCGGCGAGGAGCCGAGGATGATCGCCGTGCGCGACGCGGAAGGGGGCCTCGACGGGGTGACCGTTGCCGACCTGGCGCGGCGTGTGGCCGAGGTCGCCGGTGACGAGGTGGTGGCGGTCAGGCCCGGCCGCGTGGCCATTCTCGCCCCGTCGACGCTCCTGCCGGCGGTGTCCGACGCGCTGGCAGCCATCGGACTCCCGGTGGTCGACGCCCGGGACATGAGGAAGGGCGGCCTGTCCGCGCCGCTGGTGCTGCTGGCCGCCGATGCGACCAACGGGCTGGAGTTCGACTCGGTGGTGGTGGTGGAGCCGGGCCTGATCGCCGGCGAGACGGCGAGAGGCCTGCGGACCCTGTACGTGGCCCTCACCCGGCCCACCCAGCACCTCACCGTGGTCCACCTGTCCCCTCCGCCGGCGGCGCTGGACGGGGCCGATCGGGTAGCCCTCGGGGAGCCGGCACCAGCTGTTTCCTAGTGGTCGTGGCGGACGGTGGGGCCCGGCGGCCCGCCGACCGGTCCGCGCCGGCCACCAGGGCCGAAAGCGCCGCGTCGGGCCCAGAGGGATGAGTTGGCCCTCCGAGCCGGCTATCGGCTAAAAATGCGGCGTGACTCAGGCCCTCGCCGCACAACCGGCGGTTACCTCGAACGTACGACACCGGCCGGACAAGCCGTCCATGCTGGCAGTGGGCGTGATCATCTGGCTGGGCTCGGAGGTCATGTTCTTCAGCTCCCTGTTCGCCGCGTTCTTCACGATCAGGGCCCATGCGCTGGTCTGGCCGCCTCCCGGGACCCACCTCGACACCATCAGGGCCGGGTTCTTCACGTTGATCCTGGTGTCGTCCAGTTTCACCATGCAGAAGGCGGTCTGGGACCAGGAGAAGGGCAATCGGCGGAGCGCCAAGATCTTCATCGTGGCCACGCTGGTCCTCGGTGCCCTGTTCGTGGCCAACCAGTTCTACGAGTGGGTGAGCCTCTCCCACAACCCGGCGACCGATCCGACCCACACGGCCTTCGGATCGCTCTTCTACATCATGTCCGGGCTCCACGGCCTCCACGTGACCCTGGGCCTCGTGGCCATGGTCTTCCTCCTCGGACGCCTGAAGGGCCCGAAGGGTGATCCGGGCGAGACAGCTGTCTTCCAGGGTGTCAGCTACTACTGGCACTTCGTGGACGTGGTCTGGGTCGGCCTCTACGCCTGTCTCTTCCTGCTCAAGTAGATGCGACGCGATCTCCGCTCCGTGATCCGGACCCGCTACGCAGTGCCGGCGGCGCTCGTGGGCGCCGTGGCCGTGGTGGGGCTGCTCGCCTTCTCCCCGGGCGCCGCCCAGGCGGGCACCGGCGTCACCGCCACGCCGATCAGCGCCCCGGCGTCGACACTGCCCACGCTCAGCACCACCGGGACGACCACCCCCATCGGGACCCGCTCGGTGCCGAGCGCCTCGAGCGCCCTCAAGTACCAGTCGGAGCCCAACCAGTCCGGGCTGTTCTACGTGACGCTGCCCAAGGCGTTCGTCGCCCCCGGCCAGGCCCTCTTCGCCGCCAACTGCTCCAGCTGCCACGGTCCCCTGGCGCTCGGGACCGACCGGGCGCCGAACCTGCAGGGCCTCGGTGCGGGAACCGTCGACTTCTGGGTGTCCACCGGCCGTATGCCACTGGCCAACTCGAGTGTCCAGGCCATCCGGAAGCCTCCCCGCTTCAACCGCCTCGAGACCCTCGAGATCGCCGCATGGGTACAGTCGCTCACCCCCGGGGTGGGCGTCCAGGTCCCGGTGGTCAACACCAGTGAGGCCGACCTCGAGTCGGGCAACAGCCTGTTCACGCTCAACTGTGCCGCCTGCCACACCATCACCGGTGCCGGCGACGCCCTCATGGACGGTGCGTACGCCCCGAGCCTCCATCTGGCCACGCCCACCCAGATCGTCGAGGCCATCCGCTCGGGCCCGGGCAACATGCCCCACTTCGGGGCGGGGAACATCACCAACGCGGAGGCGCGGGACATCGCCGCCTACGTGTCCGGCGTGATCCAGCACCCCTCGAACCCCGGTGGGGTCGGCCTCGGTGGCATCGGCCCGGTCGGTGAGGGCTTCGTGGGCCTGCTGCTCGGCGTCGGCGTGCTCATGCTCGTCTGCTTCTGGATCGGAGACCGCACGTGAGCGACGAGTCGCCCAAGCTCGAGGGACCGCTGCCCCCGGCCGCCCTCGACGACCCCCACCTCCAACCGTACGCGAAGCACCCCGAGCGGGCCCAGGCCGTCGCCGCCGTGGCCATGGTGATCGGGTTCCTCGGTTTCATCGCGTTCGGGGTGGCCTACTGGGTGGCGGCCAGCACCCAATGGGAGGCCGTGACGCTGGGCGTGGGCCTGCTGGCGCTGGGTTTCGGGGTCACCGCCTGGGGCAAGTACCTGATGCCCCAGGGCCCCTTCGTCGAGGAGCGTCACGAGTTCCACTCGACCGAGGCCGAGCGGGACGCCATGACGGCCGCCATCACCGAGCGCGGCGGCATGGTGGTCAAGCGCCGCAAGGTCCTGGGCGGCCTGTTCGCCCTGGGTTCGACCGCCATGGGGATCGTGCTGCTCTTCCCGCTGCTGCGGTCCCTCGGGCCCAAGCCGGGGACCACACTCTTCGAGACCAACTGGAAGAAGGGCTCCAAGCTGGTGGCGGTGGACGGCCGTGAGATCACCGTCGACGACCTCGAGGTGGGGGGAGTGCTCACCGTCTTCCCCAAGGGCTCGGAGGGCGTCTCCCCCGATCAGGTCATACTCATCAGGCTGGCCGAGTCCCTCCAGCCGCTCACCGCGCCCGGGCGGACCGACTGGGGTGTGGCCGGCTATGTCGCCTACTCCAAGATGTGCACCCACCTGGGCTGCCCGGTCGGCCTCTACCAGGAGCAGACCCAGCAGCTGGT
>CAZNLF010000011.1:0-8924 GCA_964573595.1 uncultured Acidimicrobiaceae bacterium
GCTACGCCACCGCCGAGGAGCTGCGGGCCGACCTCCTGCGCTTCAACGAGGGACGGACCGTGCTGGCCATGGACGACGCCACCGCCATGCTCGCGGCGGCCGGGGCCACCCAGGCCGTCGGCACGGTGGGACGCATGGACGACACCAGGGCGGTGACCGCCACCGGGGCGGCTCCCGCCGACGAGGAGACGGCCGACGAGGCGACCTCCCACCGCACCCGCACGTACGCCATCATCCTCGCCCTCCTGCTGGTGGCCCTGCTGGTGGCGGGCTTCTTCCTGCTGCGCAACCTCGGCTATCTGGGGGGGAGTGCATCATTCAACCTGCCCACCGTCACCGGTCAGACGGTGGCGGCGGCGACCACGAAGCTGGAGACGGACGGGCTGGTGGTCCAGATCACCCACCAGGACTCGACCGCCTCCCCCGGAACAGTCCTGTCCACCGATCCGGCCGGCAACAGCCTGGTGAAGAAGGGCGACACGGTCACCCTCCACGTCGCCCAGCCCGCTCCGGTCAAGAAGGTGCCAGTCCCGTCAGGCCTGATCGGGAGCACCACCAGCCAGGCCCAATCCATCCTGCAGAGCGACGGGTTGTCCGGCACCGTGGTGGACAAGGCGAGCAACTCCATCACCAAGGGCATCGTCATCAGCACGAGCCCGAGTTCCGGCTCCAACGTGGCCATCGGTGGCACGGTGACCCTCGACGTGTCATCCGGGCCCGCCAGTGCGACGGTGCCCTCGCTCATCGGGCTCAGCTCCGTCACCGCCGGGGCGCAATTGACCCAGGCCGGTCTCCAGGTCGGAAACATCAACCAGGTCTCGTCGAACCAACCGGCCGGCACGGTGATCGACCAGAACCCGGGCGCCGGGGCGCAGGTGGCCCCGAACACGGCGGTGAACCTGGCCGTGTCGACCGGACCGGCGGCCACCACCACGACCACCACGTCGTCGACCACCACCACGACCAGCCCGTCGTCCTCCACCACGTCCAGCATCACCAGCGGTCAAAGCAGGCTCCGTTCACCGCACTGAGCTGCGCCGGTACCCGGCGCTGACCCCGGTGGGGTGACTTCCGGGCGCGTGTGGTCAGCCGGCCCGGGCCAGGGCGGCGGCGAGGAAGTTGGAGAGCAGCGCGGGCCCGCTCGGTGTCAGCAGTGACTCCGGATGGAACTGGACCCCCTCGACATCGAGCGTCCGGTGGCGCAGCCCCATGATCACCCCGTCGGAGGTGGCGGCGGTCACGTCGAGCACGGCCGGCACGGTCGCCGGATCCACCACCAGGGAGTGGTAGCGGGTGGCGACGAAGGGCTCCGGCAGTCCGACGAAGAGACCCCTGCCGTCATGGTGCACCGAGGAGGTCTTGCCGTGCATGAGGGTGGGGGCGGCGACCACGTCGCCCCCGTAGACCTGTCCGATGGCCTGGTGGCCGAGGCACACCCCGAGGATCGGGAACTCCCCGGCCAGCTCCTCGATCACCGTTTCGGAGATGCCGGCGTGCTCGGGCCGGCCCGGTCCCGGTGAGATCAGGATGGCATCGGGGGAGGCCGCCCGGATGCCGTCGATGTCGATGGCGTCGTTGCGGTGGACGACCGGGTCGGCACCCAGCTCCCCCAGTTCCTGGACGAGGTTGTAGACGAACGAGTCGTAATTGTCGATCACCAATACCCGCGTCCCCATGGACCGTTGATCGTACCGCCCCACCAGAGCAGGTCGGCCTGGCGCCGGGTGGGGGCCCCGACTCGCTATCCTTCGGCCATGGCAACCAAGGCCAATTCGAATTCGAGCTCGAAGGCCGGCTCGAAGGGCAGCTCGAAGGCCGGACCGGGCAAGGCCCAGAAGAAGGGCCGCTCCTCGGGGGGGCGGACGACGAGCTCGGGGCAGTCCGTCCAGAGCCAGCGCTACACGCCCCCCGTTCCGAAGAGCGTGAAGACCAGCTCGCGTTGGCACGGCATCCTCATCCTCGCCATGTTCCTGCTCGGCGTGCTGATCGTGATCCTCAACTACGCCGGGCTGCTGCCCGGTGGCGTCAACAACGCCTGGCTGGTGGCGGCGATCGGGGCCATCTTCGTCGGCCTGATCCTGGCCACGCGCTACCACTGAGGCTAGGACGCAGAGGGCCGGCCCGATGGGCCGGCCCTCCACAACTAGTTCCGGTGAACGACCGGACCTGTCGACGCGTCCCCGTCCGAAACGGGACGGGCCGTACGGCCGCCCGGCCCGATCAGCCCAGGCGTTCGATGATGGTGGCGTTGGCCATGCCGCCACCCTCGCACATGGTGAGAAGGCCGTAGCGGCCCTGGGTGCGCTCGAGTTCGTTGAGCAGCGTGGCCATGAGCTTGGCCCCCGAGGCTCCGAGCGGGTGGCCGAGCGCGATGGCCCCACCGTTCACGTTGACCTTGTCGAGGTCGACGCCGAACTCCTTCTGCCAGGCCAGCACGACCGACGCGAAGGCCTCGTTGATCTCGATGACGTCGATGTCGTCGAGGGTCAGCTTGGCCTTCTCCAGCACCGACTTGGTGGCGGGGATCGGACCGGTGAGCATGGTGATCGGGTCACTGCCGGCCACGGCGAAGGCGTGGAACCGGGCGCGTGGCGTCAGGCCGAGCGACGAGGCCTTCTCCTCGCTCATGATCAGCACCCCCGAGGCGCCGTCGGTGATCTGCGAGGAGTTACCGGCGGTGACCTTGCCGTTCTCGGGACGGAAGGCCGGCTTCAGGTTGGCCAGCACCTCCTTGGAGGAATCGGGACGGATGCCCTCGTCGGTCGTGATGAACTCGTCGGTGTCGGCGCGGTCGTCGTCCTTCACCGCAACGGGGATCAACTCCCGCTCGAACCGGCCCTCGGCCGTGGCCTGGGCGGCGCGGTGGTGGGAGCGGACGGCGAACTCGTCGAGGTCGTCACGGCTGATGTCCCACTGCTCGGCGATCAGTTCGGCACCCTCGCCCTGACCGACCAGTCCGCCACGCTCGGCGTAGCGGTTCATCATCCGCGGTCCGAACGGATAGCCCAGGTCGCGCACGACCGAGGAGCCCATGGGCGTGCGGGTCATGACCTCGACGCCACCGCCGATGACCACGTCGTAGGCGCCGGCGATGACGCCCTGGGCGCCGAAGTGGAGGGCCTGTTGGGACGAGCCGCACTGCCGGTCGATGGTCGTCGCCGGAACCGACTCGGGGAACCCGGCGGCCAGCACGGCGTTGCGACCCACGTTGAGCGACTGCTCGCCGACCTGCATGACGCATCCCATGATGACGTCGTCGACCAGGGCGGGGTCGAGGTCGTTCCGCTCCACGAGGGCCTTCAGGGGCTCGGATCCGAGGTCGGCGGCGTGCCAGTTGCGGAGCTTCCCGTTGCGCTTACCCCCGGGTGTGCGCACTGCGTCGACGATGACTGCGTCGGTCATGGCTGGTCTCCTTCCAGGGTCCGGCGGCTGGATCGCCTACCGGCCCGTCTCGGTGTTGCCGGAATCTGTTGACTCCGGCAAAATACTTGACCGCTCGGTCAAGAATCCCTCGCGCTCCTGATCGTAGTCGGAACGGCCGGCCCGTCGAGCCCGGGCCCGGCGACCTCGGTGACCCACTCGGCCGCTACGGTCTGGGTCGTGACCGGACGGATCAAGGACATGGACCGCTGGCTGGGCGACGGCGGCATGGAGCTCATCGCAACGGTGGGCGGGTCGTTCGACGACTACGGGGTGGACGGCGAGGACCTCGGCTGGGTCCTCGGCGGTTTCGAGCCGACCCGGCAGGCGTGCAACCCCCATGGCATCGTCCAGGCGGGCGTGCACGGCCTCCTCCTCGACGCGGCGATGAACTTCGCCATCAACGCCGGCCTCCCCGGCCGCGACCGGACCAAGGCCACGTTGGAGATGAAGGTCGAGACCATGCGACCGGCCCTGCTCGGTGACGACTATCGGCTCCGTGGGGAGGTGGTGCGGATGGCCCGACAGGTGGCCTACGCCGAAGCGACGGTGAGCGACGACGGGGGCCGCATGGTCAGCCGGTCGACGGGCACGTTCCTGCTGCACCGACAGGACGGGGGCGAATCACCACGAACCGAGCCGGGTCCGCCGACGAGGAGCTGATCCGCCCACCCGCTCGCGGCCTCCATCGACGGCAGGCGCCGACGACCACCCCCGGCGCCTGCCGTGCCCTCCGAGAACCGAGCCGTCCGATGGCCCCGTTCGCCCCACCCCTCCCCTCGACCGGACCGCCCGTTCGTCCCGGCGACTGCCGCGTCTGTGGCGCCGCGACCCATGGTCCGTTCGCCCTCTGCTTCTGCTGCACGTTGCTGGTGGGCCAGCTGCGGATGCCACTCGTCCCCCTGGTGGCCGCCGTCGACTACCGGGTCCACGACGGGATCCACCGGCGGCTCCGTGGCTACAAGGACGCGTTCGTCGCCGAGCAGCGGCGGGTGTACCGACAGGACCTGGCCGGCCTGATCGGTCCATGGATGGCGTCCAGCGGGCCCGGCCTGCGACGGCGCTTCGGATCGGGCTGGGACGTGGTCACCACGGTCCCGTCGTCACGCCGCCCGGCGGGATCGCCGGTCGACGCCGTGATCGACGAGGTGCCTCAGCTGCGCGCACTGCGACGACCGCTGTTGGTGCTCGGCCCCTGTCCGACCGACCACCTCGTCGCCGGCCGGAAGGGGTTCGAACTCGCCCGGGGGGTCGACCCGTCCTGGCTCCGGGGCCGGTCGGTCCTGGTCATGGACGACAGCGTCACCACGGGGGCCAGGGCCCAGAGCGCGGCGGCCGCCCTGAGGATCGGTGGCGCCCGTGTGCCCGGCATCGTGGTCATCGGCCGGGCCGTCGCCGCCTGAGCGGGTCGGTAGGCACCCGAGTGAACTGACGCCTCCGGTCCGGCTTCACCGGCCCTCCGACCCCGCTCCACCGCCGCTGCGCCCGCCACCCGTCGCAACTGCGGCGGGGCTCGGCTAGACACGGGGCATGCTTCTACGGATCTTCACCGAACCCCAACAGGGTGCGTCCTACGACGTGCTGCTGGCAGTGGCCCAGGCCGCCGAGCGCCTGGGCTTCGACGCCTTCTTCCGGAGTGACCACTACCTGTCCATGGGCGATTCCGACGGACTCCCCGGTCCGACCGACGCCTGGGTCACCCTGGCCGGCATCGCCCGCGAGACCCGGACGATCCGGCTGGGCACGTTGGTCACCTCGGCCACGTTCCGGTTGCCGGGGCCGCTGGCCATCTCGGTGGCCGAGGTCGACGCTATGAGTGCAGGGCGGGTCGAGCTGGGGCTCGGTGCGGGTTGGTACGACGCCGAGCACACCGCCTACGGGATCCCCTTCCCGGCGCTGGCCCACCGCTTCGAGCGCCTCGAGGAGCAGCTGGCCATCGTGAGCGGTCTGTGGGGCACCCCGGCGGGGGAGACGTTCACCTTCGAGGGGGAGCACTACGTGGTGGTCGAGAGCCCGGCCCTCCCCAAGCCCATCCAGCGTCCGGGCCCCCCGATCATCGTCGGTGGCAGCGGGCTGCGGCGGACACCACGCCTGGCGGCCACCTATGCGTCGGAGTTCAACCTCGCCTTCCGATCGCTCACCGACACCTCGGACCAGTTCGAGCGGGTCCGGGGCGCCTGTGACGCCGCCGGCCGGGATCCGGAGTCGCTGGTCTACTCGGCCGCCCAGGTCGTGTGCTGCGGCCGCAATGACGCCGAGATCGGCCGTCGGGCCGCCGCCATCGGGCGCCAGGTGGACGAGCTGGCCGAGCACGGCCTCTGCGGCCGGCCCGAACAGGTGCTGGCCAAGCTGGCCACCTACGGAGAGGCCGGTGCCACCCGCCTCTACCTGCAGATCCTCGATCTCACCGACCTCGAACACCTCGAGCTCATCGCCGAAGAGGTGCTGCCCCACTGCGCCGAACTCTGACCCCTGCGCCGACCTCTGACACTGCGCCGACCTCTGACCCTGCGCCGACCGAGGCGGCATGCTGAGACCTGCGGAGGTTGCCGTTCAGGCGGCCGAGGAGGAGCTTCCCGATCTCATGGTCCACTGCTCGGCGACGAGGGACAGCGACCTGGCCCGCGTCTCGAACGAGTGGGACCTCGTCGACAGCATGATCTCGTCGGCATCGGTCCGACGTTGCAGGCCGATCAGGCCGTCGCGGACCTGTCGGGGATCGCCGACCAGGTGGGTGGTGGTCGTGGCGTCGATCAGCGCCTGCTCCTGGGGAGAGTACCGGTAGGCGGCGGCCTCCTCGGGGGTGGCCAAGGGGCCCAGCCTCCCAGTGCGGAGCTGGAGGATGGCGAGGGCCGACGGACCGGCCAGGAAGTGGGCCTCCGCCTCGTCGGGGGCGCAGACCACCGACACCGCCACCATGGCGTGCGGCCGGTCCAGGAGGACCGAGGGCCGGAACTTCGAGCGGTACTGCTCCAGCGCCAGGTCGACCTGGTCGGGGGCGAAGTGGTAGGCGAACGAGAACGACAGTCCGAGCAGGCCGGCCAGTTGGGCGCTGAACGTGGACGAGCCGAGCAGCCACATCTCGGGAAGGTAGCCCCGCCCCGGCATGGGCGAGGGGTGGGTCGGGGGCCCGTCGCTGTCGATCAGGTAGTTGATCAGTTCGACGACGTCCTCGGGAAACGAGTCGGCGCCCGGCCCGGCGGCACGGCGCAGGGCCCGGGCGGTCGCCGGGTCCGTTCCCGGTGCCCGGCCGAGGCCCAGGTCTATCCGTCCCGGGTGAAGGGCGACGAGCGTGGCGAACTGCTCGGCGATCACCAGCGGGGAGTGGTTGGGGAGCATGACCCCGCCGGCGCCCACCCGCAGGGTGGTGGTGGCGTCGGCCAGGTGGCCGACGAGCACGGCCGGCGCCGAGCTGGCCACCATGGGCATCCCGTGGTGCTCGGCCACCCACAGCCGCCGGTACCCGAGCTGCTCGACGACGGTGGCCAGCCGGGTGGTGTCGGCGAGCGCGTCGGCGGCGTTGGAGCCGGACGCCACAGTGGCGAGGTCGAGGACGGACAGTGGCACCATGCCGGGGTCAACGCCGGGGGGAGCCCGTGGCTTCCCCCGGTCGCCGGCCATCCTGGCGCCGACGGTGCTATCCGTCGCCGGCTCATGCCGGCGGGGAGGTGACCTCCTCGATGCGCTCCAGGGTCTTTTCCATGTTGGAGCGGGTGGTCTCGGCCATCTTGCCCATCTTGAGGAAGGACCGCTGGTGGTCCCGGGAGACGTCCCAGCTCTCGCGCACCAGGGTGCCGCCGTCGGCCGGCTCGAGCTCGTAGCGCCAGATGCGCCCACCGAAGAGCTTGCCCAGGAAGCCCGGCGGCACCGACTGCCAGGCCAACCGCTTGTCCTTCTCGAACTCGATGACGGTGCTGACCATCGGGTAGCTGATGCCCTGGCGCATGGACATGCCGAACGTCGATCCGAGTTCCAACCGCTGCGGGTTGCCGTCCTTCGCGCCCTTGACCGTCCCCGATCCGTCGATCTCCGGATGTCGGGAGGCGTCGGCGATCACGTCGAAGATCGCCTCGGGTTGTGCGGGGATGACCCGTTCCACGGATACCACATTGCCGTCCACATCAACCTCCACAGTCGTCGGTTCAGTTCGGTCAGTTCGGTCAGTTCGGTCAGTTCGGTCAGATCGGTCGGATCGGACGAGCGGGCGGAGCTGCGATCCCCCCCACGGTTCAGAGTCCGGGGCTGCTCTGCATGAGGCCGCCGTCGGCGAAGATGGTGGTGGCGGCCAGGTAGCTGGCACCGTCGCCGGCCAGGAAGGCGACGACGTTGGCGATCTCGTCGGGCTGGGCGAGCCGGCCGATCGGGATGGCGGCGTCCAGCTTCTTCAGCAGTGCCGGGTCGGCGACGGTGGCCTTGTTGATCGGAGTGTCCACCGCGCCCGGCCCGACCCCGACCACCAGGATCCCGTGCGGGGCGAGCTCGACCCCCGCCGTGCGGGTGAGCATCCGCATCCCGCCCTTGGAGAGGCAGTAGGGCGTGTTGCCGGGCATGGGCCAGTCCTCGTGCACCGAGGTCATGTTGATGATCCGTCCCCCACCGCCCTGGGCGATCATCTGGAGGGCGGCGAGCTGGGTGCCGAAGAACGCGCTCTTCAGGTTGATGTCGAGCACCTTGGCGTACTGCTCCTCGGTCGTGTCGAGGATCGACGTCCTCGTCTCGATGCCCGCGTTGTTCACCATGATGTCGAGGCGCCCGAACGTGGCCACCGCAGTGGTCACGAGGGTCCGGAGGTCGTCGATCTTGCTCACGTCGGCCTTCACACCGACGACCTTGTCGCCCAGGCCCTTCACCTCGGCCTCGAGGAGCACCTCGGCGTCCTCGTCGGCGATGTAGTCGATGACGATGTCGGCCCCCTCCTTGGCCAGGGCCAACACCACCGCCTTGCCGATGCCGGTGTTGCCGCCGGTCACGACGGCCACTTTTCCGTGCAGACTCATGTCGCTCCTGTCGGGCGGAGACGGTGCGGTCCGGGCTCGGCGAACCGCCCTCCGCCCTCGGAGCCGGCCGCGGGTGAAGCCTAACGGGATCCGGACCACCCCTCCCGCGGGGATCAGGCGGTGACAGCCGACCGGGCCCGGTGGCATCATCTTGCCCGTGACGAGGCCCGCACTGACCGACGCCGCGGCCTCCCTGATGGAGCGGGACGCGGTGCTCGCCGCGCTCATCGATCGGCACGGAGCACCGCCCCGCCGCCGGCCGGTCAGGTCGACGCAGCGTTTCGGTGCCCTGGCCGAGACGATCGTCTACCAGCAGCTGGCGGGCAAGGCGGCCGCATCCATCCACGGTCGTTTCGTGGACGCCCTGGGCGGGACCGTCACCCCGGGCTCGGTCCTCGCCCTGTCGCCGGAGCAACTGGCGTCCTGCGGTCTGAGCGCCGCCAAGGCCGCCTCCATCCGGGACCTGGCCGAGCGGGTCGTGGACGGCCGGATCCTGCTCGATCGGAT
>CAZNLF010000011.1:8934-30347 GCA_964573595.1 uncultured Acidimicrobiaceae bacterium
TCGGCCGGCTGAGCGACGCCGAGGTCGTCGACCACCTCACCCAGGTGCGGGGCATCGGGCCGTGGACCGCCGACATGTTCCTGATCGGGGCGCTCGGCCGGCTGGACGTGTGGCCGGTGGGCGACTACGGCGTCCGGGCCGGCTTCGCCCGGGCGTGGGGGCTCGGGGAGATCCCGTCCCCGAAGGAGCTGATGGAGCGGGGCGAGCCGTTCCGGCCCTACCGGACCGTCGTGGCCTGGTACTGCTGGCGGGTGGTGGACGACCCGTCGGCCACGGTGTGACGGTCGGTGCGACCCGCTCCCGCCGGTCGGGCCGGCTGCCGGCCGGTCGCGGGCGGGAGCCCGATCAGTCGGGCTGGCGCCATCCTCGCTCGAAGGGCAGCCGCCAGGCCCTCGGGGCGATGAGCTCGTGGATGCCGGGAGGGCCCCACGACCCGGCCTCGTAGAGCTCGATGCCCGGGGGCCGCTCGAGCAGTGGCGCCGACAGCTCCCACAGACGCTCGATGTCGTCGGCCGCGGTGAACAGCGTGTGGTCCCCGCTCATGGCGTCGTGGATGAGCCGTTCATACGCCTCCAGGACGTCGGTCTCCTGTCCGGTCTCGTGCAGGGCGAACTGGAGGCTGAGCTTGTCCAGCTGCATGCCCGGGCCCGGACGCTTCCCGTAGAAGGACAGCGACAGCTTGGACGAGTCGGCCAGGTCGAAGGTGAGGTGGTCCGGTCCGTGGGCGCCCATCCCCGAGTCGGAGGGGAACATGCTCTTCGGCGGCTCCCGGAAGGCGATCGAGATGATCCGGGCCCCCTGGGCCATGTGCTTGCCGGTGCGCAGGTAGAACGGCACCCCGGCCCACCGCCAGTTGTCGATCTCGCACTTGAGGGCGATGAACGTCTCCGCCTGCGAGTCGTCTGGGACGCCGGGGATGGTCCGGTACCCCTCGTACTGCCCTCGCACCACCTGGGTGACGTCGATGGGGAGCATCGAGCGGAACACCTTGTTCTTCTCCTCGCTGATCGAGCGGGGGTCGAGCGAGGTGGGTGGCTCCATGGCCATGAACGCCAGCACCTGGAACAGGTGGGTGACGACCATGTCGCGGAACGCCCCGGTGTCCTCGTAGAAGCTGGCGCGCGAGTCGACCGAGAGGGTCTCGGGAACGTCGATCTGCACGTGGTCGATGTGGCCGCGGTTCCAGATGGGTTCGAACAGGCCGTTGGCGAACCGGAACGCCAGGATGTTCTGAGCGGCCTCCTTTCCCAGGAAGTGGTCGATCCGATAGACCTGTTCGGGGGCGAAGATGGCATGGACGGCGTCGTTGAGCGCCTTGGCCGTGGCGAGGTCGGTGCCGAACGGCTTCTCCATGATGATGCGCGACCGCGCCACCAGCCCGGCCTCCCCCAGGGTCTGGACGACGGATTTCGCCGCCGAGGGCGGGATGCTCAGGTAGTGGAGTCTCCTGCTCTCGGCGCTGAGGAGCATCTCGGCCCGCGACACGGCATCGGCCAGACCGAGCGCCCCCCGACCCTGGGGCACATAGCGGAGCCGGTCACGGAACGTCCTCCAGTGGTCCTCGACGATGTCCCCCCGGGCGAACTCCTCGCACGCCTTGAGGGCGAACGCATGGAACTCGAGATCGTCGAAGTCCTCGAGCGAGGTGCCCACGATCTGGCACTCGGGCAACAGCCCCGAGTGGGACAGCCGGAGGAGGCCCGGGAGCAGCTTCCGGCGCGCCAGGTCGCCGGTGGCCCCGAACAGGACGATCACATGCGGATGGACGAAGGCCGGATCGGTCGGAGGGTGGTCGCTGGTGGCGGAGACGTCCGCGTTCGTGATGGTGGCCATGGGTGTGCATCGCCCCTTTTGAGTCGACCCTGACCCACGGTACCGGCCTCATGTTTCGACTTGATGTCGGGCATGAGAGAGCTGTGTGAACGGCACGTCGGTAACAACAGGCGTGCTGGCGCGGGCGGTCAGTGCCCCGCCACACCGGCCCCCGTGGGCCGTCACGTGGCAGCCGTCAGGCGGTGGGAAGGTGCTCAGCGATGGTCGCCGACACCTGCTGCACGGTCGGTGAGTCGACGGAGCCCGGGACCCGGACCCAGCCGGCGATGAGCTGTGGCCACGCCACGCAGACGTCCCTGATCTCGACGGGCGACGCGAAGCCCCATTCCGCCCGAGTCAGGCAGAGCATGGCGTGCACTGGGATCTCGGCGCCCCCGGGCACGGACTCGAGTGCGGCCCGGACCGCCTCCACATGCTGGCCGACCTGGTCGACGGACGCGGTGTAGTCCTTCCGGCCCACATGGAGCTCGTCGGGTCCGAGATTGGAGATGGGCCCGGACCGCCGGGTGTGGACGAGGCCCTTGCAGTGCTTGGCATCGATGACGAAGACCCCTGCCGACGAGACGGCGATCCTGGTGATGCCGACCCGCATGCCCGGCGCACGCCGGTCGCTGAGCACGATGACCCCCTCGCCCTCGAGCAGACGCAGTCGCGCCGACGCCCGACGGTCCCCCTCGGCCCGCCGCACCCAGCTCCGGCCCCCGTGGGATCCGGTGCCGGTGCCGGTGCCGGTCGGCTGAACTGGCTGTTGACCCGTCTGCATTCCGGACATCGTAGAGAGGAACGAGGTGAAAGTGGGTGTTCTCGGCTCGGACGGTCCGTCGAGCCGGTCGGGTCGAGCAGCCCGGACGCCGGTCGGGGAACGCGGTCGGGCTGCCTCAGGGGCTCCCGTTCTCCGGCCGGGTCCGACGCTCGGACAGGCGTGCGGCGTAGGCCGCGGCCTCGGACCGTCGCCCCATTCCCAGCTTGGCCAGCATGTTCGAGACGTAGTTCTTGACCGTCTTTTCGGCGAGGTACAGCTCGTCACCGATCTCGCGGTTCGTCCGGCCGGCGGCGATCAGCTCGAGGATCTGGCGCTCCCGGGCGGTGAGCTGGTCCAGTCCCGCCCGCTCCCGGTTCAACCGTTGCAGGCCACGGAGCACCCGCTCCGTGGTGGCCCGGTCGATCAGGGTGTGCCCACCGGCCACGGCACGGATCGATGCCACCAGCTCGTTGCCGTGTATCTGCTTGAGCACATAGCCCGACGCCCCGGCCATTACCGCCTGGGCCAACGCCTCGTCGTCGGCGAACGACGTCAGCATGAGGCAGGCCACTTCGGGGTGGAGGGAGCGGACCTCGCGGCACACGCTGATCCCGTCCCCGTCGGGGAGGCGGACGTCGAGGACGGCCACATCGGGCCGGGCTCGGGCGATGAGATCCAGCGTCTCGCCGGCAGTGGAGGACTCGCCCACCACGATCAGGTCCTCGTCGGCCTCGAGCAGGCGGCGCACGCCCTCCCGCACGATCTGGTGGTCGTCGAGGAGGAACACCCGGATCGGCATCGTGCCATTCTGGCCGACCTGCCGGCTGGGGGCGCACTTGGCGGGGTGGGCGGAAGGTCCCCTTGGAACCCCGGTGATCCCGCCGTGCCGGGCGGACGACCCCGCCCACGGCACGGGCACGGACGTCGGAGCCCTGCCCAGGAGTCAACTTCATTGCAACTTGCCCCGAGGTGTTCCCTTTGGGGGGACGGGGCGCGAGACTGGGGATCCGGGCGCCTCAGCGGCGGGGGAACAGTGCAGAGGAGACTCTGAGAAGGGGGAAGTTCATGCTTGTTTCGGACCTGCTGGGAGTGAAGGGCTACGCGGTGGCCACGATCAGGGGCGATGCCACCGTCGGCGCCGCCGTGGCCGACCTCGCCCGTCACCGGGTGGGGGCGCTGGTTGTCTCGCCGGACCGTCGCACCATCGACGGCATTATCTCGGAGCGGGACATCGTGCAACGGTTGAGTGAGCTCCACACGGACCTGCTCGGGGAGGCGGTTGCCTCGATCATGTCGACCTCCGTGCACGTGTGCTCGCCCGTAGACGACGTGGAGAGGATCATGAATCTCATGACCGAGCAGCGGATCCGCCACGTCCCGGTGGTCGAGGGCGCATTCCTGTGCGGGATCATCAGCATCGGCGACGTCGTCAAGAGCCGTATCGGGGAGCTGGAAAAGGACCGGGACGAGTTGATGGACTACATCACCGCCCGATAGGTCCGGACGGGGGCGGGACCGAGGTGTCCCCGGGACCTTCCGGGGGACCCTGAGGCGAGAGGCGTGACCGGCAGGGCCAACTTGGCTGGCGGGAACCTGCTGATCGGGGCCCTCCCGTCAGGCCCGGGCGGAGCCAGCTCGCAGGAGCAGGAGCAGTTCGAGCAGGCCGGCGCGGTCGCCGATCGATTTGAAAAAGGAGTTGTCGCACGCCTCGACCACCACGTTGGCCCGATTGGCGAGGTCCCGCCCCCCGGGGGTGACGGCCACCGTCCTCGCCCGACGGTCGTCGGGATCCGTGGTGCGCTCGACGAGGCCGCGTCCCTCGAGCGACCGGAGGACCTGCGAGGTCGTCATGGGGTCGGTGCCGGCGTGGTCGGACAGGTCACGCTGATGCAGTGGGCCGTCCGTGCGCAACCAGGCGAGCGAGGCCAGCAGCACGAACTGGACGTGCGTCAGGCCCAGTGGCTTCAGTGCGGCCCGCTGTGATGCCTGCCAGCGGTTGGTGACCTGCCACAGCAGGAACCCCGGGCTCTCGTCGGCCGCATGGAACTCGCTCTCGAGGCCCCGACCCGGGGTCACCGGCCGACCATGGCCGCCCGTATGGCAACGAAGTCCTCGTCGGAGAGCTCAACGAGGCCGCGCCGCAACTGGTAGCCCCAGTTCGGACGCCGGGTCAGCTCCAGGGTGGCGGTCAAGGGCCGGACAGGGGCGTCCACGGCCCCGGTGAGGTAGTCGACCCGTCTCCGCCACGGTTTGAAGTCGCCTTCGTCGGCCTGCCAGATCTCGTCGTCCACGATCTCGCCGATCGCCGTGAACGCCTGCAGCGGCTCTTTGTCCCCGAAGATGGCCCTGGGGGAGTAGTAGACGATCCAGTCCCGGGGGCGCATGCGCGCCAAGCCGGAGCGCTTACCGTGGCCTATCTGGGCGATGCCCAGTTCAACCCCCCGGCGCACGTGGTCGCGTGAGGCGACGCCGAGCCACTCAGTCACCGCCCGGTCACCGCCCGGTCATCGCCTGGTCCCGACCGACGTCATGGAAATACTATGCGAGCATAGTAGTTTGCCTGTCAACCGGGTCGGCCCGTTGGGATCTATCGAGGGGACACGGCGCCCCTCGGTCGTCATCGCCAGGGAGGCGCGTAGTCTCATTGCGTGGCATCCGTCCCACCCCCCACCGGCGCCGTCGGGCCGGCCACGGCGGGGGAGGGCGTGATCGGCGTGATCGTCGTCGACCACGGTTCCCGCCGTGTCGAGGCCAATCAGCGCCACGAGGCGTTCGTCGGGGCGTGGGCCGAAGCGAAACGATTCCCGGTGGTCGAGGCCGCGCACATGGAACTGGCCGAGCCGTCCATCGACACGGCCTTCGACGCCTGCGTGGCCGCCGGGGCGACCACGGTGGTGATCGCCCCCTACTTCCTGTGGCCGGGCAACCATTGGGCCGTCGACATCCCGGCCCTCGCCGGAGCGGCGGCATCACGACACCCGGGGGTTCGCCATCTGGTGGCAGCGCCACTCGGCCCCCACCCGCAACTTCTCGACATCGTCGGCGAGCGGGTGGACCGCTGCCTGGCCCATGTCGCCGGCGAGGCGCCCGAGTGCGAGGTGTGCGCCGGCAACGGAGGCTGTCGCCTCCGGTGACCGCTCCCGAGTCCTGCCGGTGACCGACGTCGTCGTCGTGGGTGCGGGCCTGTCCGGCCTCACCTGTGTCGTTCCGGCGCCCCCTGTTCGCAGGAATCCAGTTGGACCCCGAACGGGAGGTGTCCAGCCGCCGGTTTGATCCTGCGGATGCTGGCCACGGGTTCGACCGGTGTCCCCGCCCGGGGACCACCGCGACACGGCGTCGATCTAGGGTGCGATGTTCAGCGGCGGGAGGGCGGCCTTCGCAGTGAGCGGCTTTCTCAGCGGGTAGTCGGTCCACCCGGGTCGTGCCCGTCTCCCCGTGGCACCGACCACTTCGTTGCCTGCCGGGCGGCGCCGGCGTCGGGACGGACGCCTCCCGGTCGCCTACGCGCTACAGCGGTCTCCCAGCCACGGCTGCTCGCCGTCGAGCGCGAAGAGTGCCACCGCGACGGCGTCCTGGTCGGGTTTGGAGGCGGCGTTCGGCGGCACACCGACCAGGCTGGGCAGGCCGGCGGCCTGGGCCGCCGTGTTCCACGTCGGCTGGCTGAACTGGAAGGCGCCCATGTAGAGCCCATTGGGCGACACGGCGCCGTAGTCGCCCCCGGACTCGGCCTGGACGACGCACTGCAGGAAGGAGTTGAGCGAGGGATCCGCCACGCCGGTCGACGGGGCCACCGGCGTCGGGGTGGCCGGCGTCGTCGCGGTGGGCTGGGACGACGCGCCGTTGGAGGATCCCGACGTGGCCGGCGGGACCGACGGCGAGGCGTTGCCGGTGTGCGAGGCCGGTGCCGACGGGGCGGCCTTCTGCGCGGCGGCGACGGCAGCGGCCGCCGCCGTGGCACGGGCCCCGGCCAGCTGGGCCACCGCGGCGGCGAGCTGGCCGGTCACCTGGGAGTTGAGCGACGTCAACTGCTGCTCGGTCCCGTTGGCCTGGTTGAGGTAGGTGGCCTGGTGGCTCAGGTCGACCTGGTTCTGTTGGTCCTGCTGGCGCAGGGCCGTCTGTTGGGCCTGCAGCGTGCGCCGGGCCGATCGCAGTTGGTCGAGCGCGGTCGTGATGTTGCCGACGGCGATGGAGGAGTACTCACTGGCTGCCTGGGCGGTCTCCTCGTTGCCGCTGAACAGCGCCGAGTCCATGCTCGACGTCCCGGTGCCGTAGTCCATGTAGGAGCGGATCGCCTGGGTGCGGACCAGGGCGGTCCGGGCCGCGATCTGCTGCTCGTCGCCTTTGATCTGCTGTCCGATCTGGGCGATGGACCTCGCTTCGGCGGCGGTCCTGGCGGACGCGACGGAGTACTGCTGTTGGTAGGCGCCGACCTGCAACTGCTCCTCGACGAGCTTCTGGGCGATGGCTGTGGCCTGGGTCTTGAGGCTCGAGACCTGGTCAGCTCCCGCTGGCCCGGGGGCGCGTGCCACCGTGACGGCGGTGGTAGCGACGAGAGTCGAGACGAGCACGGTCGCGAGGACGAGGGGTCGGCGAATGTGCGTTCTCGGATGAGATCCCGCCATCGGTGTGAACCGGGCGTGAAACACAATGGTTGAATAATTTAGCCGCCGGGGCGGCAATAGACAAATGAGACCCCACTTCACCAGGGATTTCGGCACTGACGGGTCGTCAACCCAATCCTTTTTCGGATGGATACCCACTCGTCGATGCGCGAACCTGGGCGCGTGATCGAACTCCGGCGTGACCGCGACCTGTTCCTCCTCGACCTCGGCGAGGGGGACAACCGCTTCAATCCCGCGTCGATCTCCCGCATCCACGACCTCCTGGACGAGGTCGAGGCGGCACCGGAGCCCCGGGGCCTGGTCACGGTCGCCACGGGCAAGATTTGGCACAACGGGCTCGACCTCGACTGGCTGGGGGCCCACGGCGACCAACTCTCCGAGTTCCTGGCCGAGGTGCAGACCCTGCTGGCCCGGCTGCTGGTCCTGCCGGTGCCGACGGTTGCCGCTGTGCAGGGGCACTGCTTCGCAGCGGGCGCCATGTTCGCCCTCGCCCACGACGCCCGGGTGATGCGTTCCGACCGGGGGTTCTTCTGCCTCCCCGAGATCGACATCCGGATGTCCTTCCCTCCGGGGATGGCGGCCCTCGTCCAGTCGCGCCTCTCCGCCTCGGTGGCCTTCGAGGCCATGACCACGGGACGACGCTACGGAGGAAAGGACGCCGCCGCCCTGGGCATCGTCGGGTGCTCCTTCGCCGAGGACGAGCTCCTGCCCGCCGCCCTCGAACTCGCCCGGTCGAATGCGGCCAAGGACGCCCGGACACTCGCCGCGATCAAGCGGACCGTGTGTGCCGCGCCCCACGCCGCTCTGCTCGCCTGACCCGGAGGACTGCTCTTCCCGGCCCGGAGGCCTGCTCGCCTCCCGGGAGGAATCGGGGATCCCTTCCGCATACCTTCCGTACGTTATTTTCAAAACCAATCGGCCGACGCTCCCTCTGACGCCAGCGCCGAACGGCGCGGGCTCTGACCCAAGCGCCGAACGGCCCGGGCCCGAAATGCCCGCTCCGGACCGCTCCGGGCTCCGGGACGATCCGCCGCACCCGCCCCGTCAGGCGATCCGACCCTCGCCCTTCGCTTTGGCACCGATCCGGTTCATCTCCTCGAAGTGCTCCGCCACGCGCCGGAGCTCCTCCGCACCGGCCTGGGCCTGCTGCTCGTCGGCAGCTGCCTCCTCCTCCGAGGTTGGCGGTCGGTCCGCCACGTGGGTCCGGGCCTCCTCGTCGTGCTCTGCCTCCAACGTGGAGTCATCGGGCTCCGTGCGCTCGTCCATGGTTCGCCGCTCCTGTCGTGGTCCCGGGTTGGGGCCTGCTCGTAGGTGCGCGTACCCCCCATGGGCGCGTTCAAACCAATGGCCCGAGCTGGCGTCTCGGGCCGACGGCTCGAATGGACGGCTCGAGCCATAGGTCCGGCGGGAGGCCGCCCATTGGAGGCCCATGCCATACTCACGTGGCTCCGAGCAGTGCCCGAGTCCCAAGCGAGGCCGCCATGCCCATCGTGACCACCGACGACAGCGAGCTCTACTACGAACGGAGCGGGGACGGTCCCCGCCTGCTCTTCCTCCTCGGGTCCGGCTCCACCATCGAGGGCTCCCGCCTTCTCCTCGACCCGTTCGGCGCCCGCTTCCACCTCCTGGTCAGCGACTACCGGGGCATGGGTCGGAGCGGGCCGACCGGCGGCCCCTACGACATGGCCACCTGCGCCTCCGATGCGCTGACCGTGATGGACGCCGTCGGGTGGGAGTCGGCCCGGGTCTGCGGGCTGAGCTTCGGGGGAATGGTGGCCCAGGAGCTGGCGGTGACCGCGCCCGATCGCGTCGAGCGGCTCGCCCTGCTGTGCACCTCGGCCGGGGGAGCCGGGGGTTCGTCGTATCCGCTCCATGAGCTCGAGGAACTCGACCGGGCCGAGCGAGACCGGGTCGCCCGCCAATTGCTCGACACCCGCTTCGACGACGAATGGCTCGCGTCCCACCCTGGGGACCGGGCCCTCTGCGAGATGCTCGCCACCCGGGCCGACGGCGCCGGCGCCGAGTCCCGGCGGGGTACGGCCGAGCAGTTCGAGGCCCGGCGGCACCACGATGTCTGGGACCGACTGGGTGCGATCACGTGCCCCACGTTCGTGGCCTGCGGCCGCCACGACGGTATCGCCCCTCCCGACAACAGCAGGGCGATCGCGTCGCGTATCGATCACGCCGATTTGCACGTCTACGACGGTGGCCACGTGTTCGTGGTCCAGGACCGCACGAGCCTCCCCGAGTTGTTCAGGTTCCTGTCCGAACCCTCATCGGCTCCCCGGTCCACGGCGGTTGGTGGCCGGGGATGACCGAGCGGCGGGTGGCCCTGGTGACCGGAGCGAGCCGGGGGATCGGGAAGGCGATCGCCGTGCATCTGGCCAGGGCAGGACTCGACGTGGCCATCGGCGCCCGGACCCTGAGCGAGGGCGAGCGGCGCGAGCATTCCTCGACGGTCGCCGCGTCCGACACCTCGGCGCTGCCCGGTTCGCTCGAGACCACGGGCGGGCTGGTGGAGGCATGTGGGTCGAGGTCCCTGGCCGTGTACCTCGACCTGTTGGACCGGACCTCGCTCGGTTCGGCGGTCGCCACCGTCATGGAGCGGTGGGGCCGGATCGACGTGCTGGTGAACAACGGCCGTTACGTCGGACCGGGCCACATGGACCCGATCCTCGACACCGGAGTGGAGCTGCTCGACCGCCACCTCGAGGCCAACGTGATGGCCCCGGTCATCCTCACCAAGCAGGTGCTGCCGTCGATGGTGGGGCGGGGCTCCGGCGTGATCATCAACCTGGCGTCGACCTCGGGAGCCACCGATCCGTCGGCGCCGGCCGGGAGCGGCGGCTGGGGCCTCGGGTACGGGATGTCCAAGGGGGCGCTGCACCGGCTGGCGGGCATGCTGGCCGTCGAGCTCGGCGACAGGGGGATACTCGCCTACAACCTCAGCCCCGGTTTCATCGCCACCGAGCGCATCGCCATCGACATGGCCGGGTTCGGGTTCGACGCCACCGCCGGAGCGCCGGCCGACGTGGTGGGAGCGGTGGCCGCCTGGCTGGTCACCGCACCCGAGGCGCGCGAGCGCAGCGGGCAGTGGGTGGAGGCCCAGCCCCTCTGCAGAGAGCTGGGACTTCTCCCCGGGTGGCCCTGAGCGGTGGCCGTGGCGAGCTCCACTCCGGAACGGTTGCTGGACGCGGCGGCCCGGCTGTACGCCGAGCGGGGCATCGACAACGTGTCCCTCGCCGAGATCGTGCGGGCCGCCGACCAGCGCAACGCGTCGGCCGTCCACTACCACTTCGGCAGCCGCGACGACATCCTGGTGGCGCTGCTGACCCGCCACGTCCCGGTCATCGCCGCACGTCGTCACGAGCTGCTGGACCGGGCCAGGTCGCAGCCGGCCGGTGATGTCCGGGCCGCGGCCGAGGCCGTCGTCCGTCCGATCACCGAGTTCGCCCAGCGCGGCTGGCGTGAGCGTGCCTACCTGCAGATCGGGTCCGAAATGGCCGGTGCCATCGATCGGACGACCCCCGACATCCGTCGCCTCCTCTCCCAGACCGATGGGCACACCGCCTGGGACCTCCTGGAGGAGCGGTGCCCGGCGGTGCCGCCCGACCTGTGGCGGGTACGGAGGGAGATCTGCATCGCCTTCATCGGGCGGGCCGCCGCCGACCGGGCGCGGCTCCTCGACCGGGGGGATGCCGGCGGAGCGGACGACGTGCTGTCTGACGACCGCTTCGTGGACAACCTCATCGACATGGTGGTCGGCGCGATGACCGCCACCCACCCCGGCAACTGACAAGCTGTCCCCATGGGGAGCAGCGACCGGGTCCCGACCACCGACGAGCTCGATGCCATGTTCGAGTCGTTGAAGAACTGGGGCCGCTGGGGGGAGGGCGACGAGCGGGGGACCCTCAATCACCTGACGGACGCCCGACGGGCGGGTGCGGCGACCCTGGTGGTCAGCGGCGAGTCGGTGAGCCTCTCCCACAACCTCGCCACCGAGCCCCGTCCGGAGCACCCGTACCCGGTCCAGCACCACATGCTGGCGTCGGGGGACGCACGCGATTCCAACGGCATCCCCGGGTACGAGGCAGCGCGCGACCACCTCTCCCTGGACGTGCACGGTCTCCTGACCACCCACGTCGACGCCCTCTCCCACATGTTCGTGAAGGGAGAGATGTACGGGGGCCGGCCGGCCAGTGACGTCCGCAGCGACGGCGCCTCGTCCAACACGGTCCTGTCCATGGCCGACGGTGTGGTCGGTCGCGGGGTGCTGCTCGACATCCCCCGGGCCGTCGGGAGCGCCTACCTCGACACCGGCGAGGTGGTCACCGTCGACGACCTCGAGGCGGCCGAGCGAGCCGAGGACGTGCGGGTGGGGCCGGGCGACGTGCTCCTGGTGGCCTGGGGACGTGCGGCCCGCCAGGCGGCGAAGCAGGGCTTCGACGGCTTCTCCGGGCTCCACGCCGACTGCCTCCCCTGGCTGCAGGAGCGCGAGGTGGCCGTCCTCGGCAGCGACGGCATCTCCGACCCGATGCCGTTCGTCGGCACCCCTCAGTGGCCCTTCCCCGTCCACCAGATCGGCATCACCGCCATGGGCCTCCCCCTGATCGACAACATGCGGCTCGCACCGCTCGGCGAGCGGTGCTCCGAGGTCGGCCGGTGGACGTTCCTGTTCACCATGGCCCCGCTCCGTATCGCCCGCGGGACCGGCTGCCCGGTCAACCCCGTCGCCGTGCTGTGACCGCCGGCGACGACATCCGGGCGTTGTTGCAGCGGTTCGCCCGGGCCGTCGACCGGCGGGACGTCGACGCGCTGGCCGCCCTGTTCCATCCCGATGCCACCGTCACCGGCGCCAGAGGGTCCCAGACGCTTGACGAGTGGCTGGACACCATGCGGGCACCCCGGACGTTCCCGGTGAGCATGCACCTGGTGGGCGATCCGCTGATCACTCACGAGGAGGGCTCCGGCCACGCCACCTCGGACGCCTACGCCGTGGTCTTCCAGCTCGGCGACGGCGTCCCGGGCTCCGGCGACCTCACCCTCGGGATCGACTACGTGGACGAACTGATCCACGATCAGGGTCGGTGGCTGATCCGCTCCCGGGTGGCCCGGACCCTCTGGATGCGCTAGGCGGATCGCCGGCGGAGGAGGCGGCCCGGCGTGGCGCCGGTGGGATCGCCGTCCCGGAGCGTCACCTGACCGTTGACCAACGTGCAGCGGAACCCGTGGGACCGCTGCTCCAACCGCCGGCCGCCGGCCGGAAGGTCGTCGACCAGGGTCGGGACCGCCGGGCCCACCGTGGCCGGGTCGAACACGTTGACGTCGGCGACCATGCCGGCACGGAGCAGTCCCCGGTCGGCAAGTCCCCAGGCCAGCGCGGGCGCCAGCGTGACCATACGCACGGCCTCCTCCAGGGTGAACTCCCGGCGGTCGCGGACCCAGTGCCCGAGCAGGTGGGTGTGGATCGACGAGTCGGCGATCTGACTCAGATGGGCACCCGAGTCCGAGAAGGTCATCACCGCCCGCGGGTGGCGCAGCGCCCGGAGCAGAACCGATTCGTCCTGAGGGTAGAGGCTGGGCTGGATGAAGAGCTGGTCGCCGCCCGACTCGACGCACAGGGCGACCATGGCATCCGCCGGGTGGAGGTTCCGCTGGCGGCCGATGTCGGCCACCGAGGGGTTCGGCGGAAGCCCCTGGCGATAGACGCGGATGCCTTCGAAGTCAGGGGGTCGGGCCTGTGCTCCCACCCCCTTCCAGCCCGTGTAGTCGGCGCCGACGGCCGCGTCGACGAACGGGCGCCTGAGCTCGGGGTCGCCGAGGACGCGGAGCTGCTCGCCGAGATCGAGACCACGCAGGGCGCTCCACTCGTCCAGCAGGTCGAAGGGGAGGCGCGTCTTGAGCGAGAGCAGCACCGAGATCCCGCGGCAGTGGGTCTGGGCGATGAGCCGGCCCCCGGCCTCCGCCGACTCGTCGAGGAAGTCGAGGAGGTAGTCGGACCCGCGCGTGGCCACCAGGCCGAACGTGATCGGCACCTGGGTCCGCACCGCCAGGTCGCGGATCCGGGCCAGGCCCTGCCGGCGGCGTTCGGGATCCGGGTCGGACATGCCGGCGTCGGCCGTCTCGAAGATGCCCGTGCCGGCCGAGCCCATGACGCCCACCAGCTCGGCGACCTCCTCCCACGAGGCCAGGCGTGACGCGACCGGACGGTTGTCGGAGGTCTCGTGGTGGCGGGTGCGCGAGGTGGAAAAGCCGATGGCGCCGGCGTCGAGCGAGGCGGCCAACTGGCCCTTCATGGTCGCAAGGTCGGCGTCGGTCGCCTCCTGTTCGAAGGCCCGCTCGCCCATGGCCCAGGTCCGCAGGGCCGAGTGCCCGATCTGGGCGGCGAAGTTGATCCCCTTGGGCAGCCGGTCGACGGCGTCGAGGTACTCGGGGAACGTCTCGAAGTCCCAGTCGATGCCGGCGGCCAGGGCGGCCGGGTCGATGTCCTCGGCCCGTTCGAGATTGCGGACCACCAGGGCGCGCTCGGCGGTGCGCACCGGCGCCAGGGTGAACCCGCAGTTGCCCATGACGGCCGAGGTGACGCCGTGGAAGCACGAGCTCGACCCGGTCGCGTCCCAGAAGACCTGGGCGTCCATGTGGGTGTGCCCGTCGATGAAGCCCGGGGTGACGGCGTGTCCGTCGGCGTCGATCTCCGTGGCGCCCCGCTCGTGGATGGGTCCCACGAAGGCGATGCGGTCGCCCACGATGCCGACGTCGGCCCGGAACGAGCCGAGCCCCGAGCCGTCCACCACGGTGCCGCCCCGGATCACGATGTCGTAGGCCATGGACCCCCTTGCCGGAACGGCGAGTAATGAGCCTATATTAGGCGAGATGGCCTCGTCTCCCGAGATCCACCGGCGCCTGGGCCATCCGGTCATCGACGTCGACGGCCACATGGCCGAGCACCTCCCGCTGCTGGCGCCGTACCTCGAGCAGGAGGGCCTGTCGATCGAGCACCCTTCGCTGCGGCGGATGGTACCCCCCGACGGCGGCACCGACCGGACCTGGCACGAGCAGACCGCGGCGGAGCGGGCCGAGACCCGGACGCCCCGGGGCCCGTGGTGGAGCGCCCCGGCCGCCAGGACCATCGACCTCGCCACCGCGCTCTTCCCCGGCCTGCTCCACGAGCGGCTCGACGAGATCGGCATCGACTTCGGCGTCGTCTACCCGAGCCTCGGGCTGGTGTTCCTGCACACCGCCGACGAGCGCTACCGGCGGGGAACCTGCCGCGCCCTCAACCGGGCCAATGCCGAGACGTTCGCACCGCTGTCCGACCGGCTCACCCCGGTGGCCGCCATCCCCATGCACACACCGGAGGAGGCGGTGGCGGAGCTCGAGTATTCGGTGAAGGTGTTGGGATTCAGGGCCGTGGTGTGCGCCGGCTACGTACAACGCCCGTTCGGCGCCCTCGCCGACCGCGACCCCGAGGTGGCCCGGTACGCCTTCTGGCTGGACCAGTTCGGCGTGGACTCGGCGTTCGACTACGACCCGGTGTGGGCCAAGGCCGAGGAGCTCGGGGTGTCGATCGCCTTCCACTCCGGGTTCATCGGGATGACCCCCTACCGGTCCGTCTCCAGTTACGTGTTCAACCACCTCTCGATGCTCGCCGAGGGCCAGCAGTCACTGGCCAAGTCCCTCTTCCTCGGGGGGGTGCCGGCGCGCTTCCCGACGATGAACTTCGTGTTCCTGGAGGGCGGGGTGGCCTGGGCCGCGGCCCTCTACAGCGACCTGGTCGGCCACTGGGAGAAACGGAACGTCGCCGCGCTCCGCAAGCACCTCGACCCGTCCCTCGTCGACCGAGCACTCATGGCCGAGATGTTGGCGCGTTTCGCTCCGGACGCCCCCCGCCTCCCGCCGGCGCTCACCCGTCGACCGGTCGAGTCCGACGAGACCATCGACGAGTGGTCGGTCTGCGGCATCGAGAGGGCGGAGGACATCAAGGCGCTCTTCTGCGACCGGTTCTACTTCGGATGCGAGGCGGACGACCCACTCACCTCGATGGCCTTCAACACGCGGGTGAACCCGTTCGGTGCCGAGCTGAAGGTCATGATGGGCTCCGACATCGCCCACTGGGACGTACCGGACGTCACCGAGGTGCTGGAGGAGGCGTACGAGATGGTCGAGAACGAGTGGATCGACCCCGACGACTTCAAGAAGTTCGTGTTCGAGAACCCGGTCCGCTTCTACACCGGCACCAACCCGGGGTTCTTCCGGGGCACCGTGGTGGAGGGGGCCGTCGACCAGCTCCTGTCCGGGGGCTGACGTGTTCGACCTGGCCCTGCGGGGCGGCACGGTGGTCGACGGGACCGGTGGGCCACCCGTCGTCGCCGACGTCGGGGTGCGGGCCGGCCGGATCGTCGCCGTCGGATCGCTCGGCGAGGCCACCCGACGCGACCTCGACGTCTCGGGACGGGTGGTCTGTCCCGGATTCATCGATCTGCACACCCACTACGACGCCCAGCTGCTGTGGGACCCCACGGCCGGACCCTCGGTGCTCCACGGGGTGACCACCGTGCTCGGCGGCAACTGCGGGTTCTCCCTGGCACCGCTCGGGCCGGGGGACGCCTCCTACGTGCAGCGCATGATGGCGGTGGTCGAGGGCATGCCCCTCGGGGCGCTCGAGGGCGGCGGCCCGTGGGACTGGGGCCCGTTCGACCAGTACCTCGAGCGGGTCGACCGGGGACTGTCGGTCAATGCCGGCTTCCTCGTCGGCCACTCGACGGTGCGCCGGGCGGTGATGGGCGACCGCTCCACCCGGGGCGACGCCTCGGCCGAGGAGGTCGCCGCCATGGTCCGCCTGGTCGGGGAGTCGCTGTCCGGAGGGGCGATCGGGTTCTCGTCCTCGCTGGGCGAGGGGCACCTCGACGGGGACCACCGGCCGGTCCCGTCCCGGTCGGCGACGTTCGACGAGCTCCTCGCCCTGGCCGGCGCGGTGCGCGACCATGCCGGCACCACACTCGAGTTCATCCCGACGGTGGGCCCGATCCCCGCCGACCGGATGGGACTGATGGCCGACATGTCCCTGGCCGCCGACCGGCCCCTCAACTGGAACCTGCTGGGCAGCCTGGCCTCCGAGGAGATCTACGAGCAGCAGCTGGAGGCGTCCGACGTCGCCGCGGCCCGTGGGGCGTACGTGGTCGCGCTGGCCCTGCCCGACATGATGCGGATGCGCGCCGGCAACCTCCTCGCCGGGCTGGACGGGTGGCGCGACGTGCTGGGGCTGGACGCGCCCGACCGCCGCTCGGCAGTCCTCGAATCCGGGACGCGGGCGGCCCTGCGGGACGGGGCGGAGCGGGCGGCCCGACGCTCCATGGGCGTCCTCTCCGACTTCAGCCTCATGGAGGTGGTCGACCCGGTGTCACCGTGGGTCGGCCGGTCGCTGGGCGAGATCGCCGCCGCCAGGGGCACCGACGTCGTCGATGTCCTGATCGACGTGGTGCTCGTCGACGGCCTCACGCTCTTCCTCGTCCTGCCCTCGCTGACGCCGTCCCTCGGCCGGTCGGACGAGGGGTGGAGGGCCCGCACCGCGGTGTGGCGGGACCCGAGGGTGGTGCTCGGCGGCTCGGACGCCGGCGCCCACCTCGACCTCATGTGCCATGCCAACTACCCGACCGTCGTGCTCGGCGAGGTGGTGCGGGACCGGGGGCTCCTCTCGCTGGAGGAGGCGGTCGAGATGATGACCGACCGGCCGGCCCGCCTCTGCGGGCTCCGGGACCGCGGAAGGATCGCCGATGGCTGGCACGCCGACATGGTGGTGTTCGATCCCGACCGGGTGCGGACGGACCCGGCCACGGTGCTGTGCGACCTGCCCGGGGGTGGCGAGCGGCTGTTCGCCGGTTCCCAGGGCGTCGACCACGTCTTCGTCGCCGGACGCGAGGTGGTGACCGCCGGGGTCGTCACCGACGAGCGGCCCGGGCGGGTGCTGCGCTCGGGTCGCGACACCGAGACGGTCACGCTGGCCGACGTCAGGCCGTAGCGGCGCCGTCGATGACGAGGGTGGTCCCGCTCACCGTGGCGGCGTCGTCCGAGGCGAGGTAGGCGACGGCCGCGGCCACCTCGGCCGGTTCGATCACCCGTCCCATGGGGGACGACGCCCGGGCGAACAGCGAGAGGTCCGCCCCCTCGGGCACCGCGAAGTTGGCCAGGAATTCGGTCGCCACCGACGCCGGGCAGACGGCGTTGACCCGCACGCCGGCCTTGGCCAGCTCGATGGCCATGGACTTGGTCAACATGATGACGCCGCCCTTCGACGCGCAGTAGGCGGCGTTGTAGGGGGTCGCCCGCAGGCCGGCCACCGAGCCCATGTTGACGATGGTGCCCCTCGAGTCGAGCAGGGCCGGCAGGGCCGCCTGGGACAGCAGGAAGGTGCCGGTGAGGTTGACGTCGACGATCCGCCTGAACTCCTCGGGGTCCACGTCGGCGATCAGGCTCGCCGCTCCGATGCCGGCCACGTTGGCCAGGATGTCGAGACGGCCGTGGTCGGCGACCACCTGGTCCACCGTGGCCGCGCACGAACGGGGGTCCCGCACGTCGCACACCAGGCCACCCGGCACCCCGCCGGTGTCGATGTCGGGGTCGATGTCGCAGCCGACCACCGTCGCGCCCTCGGAGGCCAACCGGCCCGACACGGCGGCCCCGATGCCTCGGGCGGCACCGGACACCAGCGCCACCCTCCCGTCGAACCGACCCATCCCCAGAACGTAGCGGCACGGCGTCCCCACTACTGTGACGCGCATGGGAACCCTCGAGGGGAAGGTCGCCGTGGTCACCGGGGCGGCGATGGGCATCGGGCGGTCCTCGGCGCAGATCTTCGCCCGCGAGGGTGCGAGCGTGGTCGTCGCCGACATCGACGAGGACGGTGGGCGCGCCACCGTCGGGTCCATCGAGGCGGCCGGCGGCCGGGCCACGTTCGTGCGCACCGACGTGAGCGTGAGGGAGGACGTCCTCGCCATGGTGCGGTGCGCGGTGGACACCTACGGGGGCCTCGACTGTGCGCACAACAACGCCGGTGTCGCCGCGCCCATGGCCCCGCTGGCCGACTACCCCGACGACGGCTGGGACCGCACCCTGGCCGTCATGCTCACCGGCGTCTACCACTGCCTGAAGGCGGAGATCCCCGCCATGCTGGAGCGGGGCGGCGGTGCCATCGTCAACACCGCCTCGGGCGTCGGCCTGGTCGCCTACCCGCAGCAGGCGGCGTACACCGCGTCCAAGCACGGGGTGATCGGCCTGACCAAGGTGGCCGCGCTCGACTACGGCTCCCGTGGCATTCGGGTGAACGCGGTGTGCCCCGGTACCGCCCGGACCCCGATGGTGGACGCCGCCATCCGTCGGGACCCGTCGATCAGCGCCCATCTCGAGGCGCTCCACCCCATCGGGCGCATCGGTGAGGCCTCCGAGGTGGCCGAGGCCGCGGTGTGGCTGTGCACGCCCGCCGCGTCGTTCGTCCTCGGCGTGGCCCTGCCGGTGGACGGCGGGTACGTGGTCCCTTGAGGTCGGCCACGGCGTCGGGGACGCTGTCGCGCCTGGCGGCCCAGGGGCACCTGATCGGTGACCGCTGGCGGGTGAGCGATGGTGCGGGCACCTATGCCCACCGCTACGCGGCGACCGGACGGGTGCAGGCGGAAGTGGGGCTGGCCGGGCCGGCCGACGTCGACGCCGCCGTGGACGCGGCCCGATCGGCCCAGCCCGAATGGACGGCGGCGGACCCGGGCGAGCGGAAGGCGGTCCTGTCCAGGCTGGCCGACCTCCTGGAGCGCAACGCCGACGAGGCGGCCGAGCTGGCCGCGCTCGACAACGGGACCCCGGTGGGGGTCATGCGCCCCGGCAACTACACGGCCCGTTGGGTCCGGTACTACGCCGACTGGTGCGACAAGCTCCACGGCGAGCCGATCCCCCAGGGCCGCGGTGCCGCCCACGTGCGCCTCGAGCCCTACGGCGTGGTGGCAGTCATCCCCCCCTGGAACGGTTCGATGATGGGAATGGGCCAGAAGGCGGCACCGGCGCTGGCCGCCGGCAACGCGGTGGTGGCCAAGCCTCCCGAGCTGTCTCCCTTCGGCGTGCTGCGCTTCGCCGAGCTGGCGCTCGAGGCCGGGCTGCCGCCCGGTGTGCTCAACGTGGTGGTGGGCGGCGACACCACCGGGTCGGCGCTGGTCGGGCACCCCGGTGTGGACAAGATCAGCTTCACCGGCGGGAGTGCCACCGGGCGGTCGGTGATGGCCGCCGCCGCCCGCAACCTCACGCCCTTGACCCTCGAGCTCGGCGGCAAGTCGCCGAACATCGTGTTCCCCGACGCCGACCTCGATGTGGCGGCATCAGTGGCCGCCCGCCTCGGCACGGCGCTGCTGTCCGGTCAGGGGTGTGCCCTGCCCACCCGCCTGTACGTGCACGACGACGTCTATGACGACGTGGTGGACAGGCTGCTGGCCGTGCTGGCAACGCTCCAGGTCGGCGATCCGCTCGACGGGGCCACCGTGGTCGGGCCGGTGGTGTCCGAGCAGGCGATGACCCGGATCCTCGGGGTGGTCACCGCCGCCGTCGAGGACGGGTCCACGCTGCTGGCGGGAGGGCATCGGCTGGGCGGGGACCTGCGCGACGGGTGGTTCGTCGCCCCCACCGTGCTGGGCGACGTCGACCACCACGGTGACCTGGCCCGTCATGAAGTCTTCGGCCCGGTGCAGGCCGTCCTCCGGTTCAGCTCCGAGGACGAGGTGCTGGCCAAGGCCAACGACAGCCCGTTCGGACTGGCCGCCTACCTGCACACCGGCGACCCCCGGCGCATCGAGCGCTTCGTCCGGGAGCTCGAGACCGGAACCGTCCACGTCAACGGGACGGGACGCGCCACGCCGGCGGCGCCGTTCGGCGGCACCAAGCAGAGCGGGTTCGGACGCGAGGGTGGCCGGGCCGGCATCGAGGAGATGGTCCGGTCGAAGACGGTATTCGTCGCTCCCTGAGCCGGCACCGGCGAGGCGGACGCCGCCCTGACCAGCACCGCGGCGAGCCGGGCGCCGGTGGGCATGGATGCCGGCATCCGGTCGGTCGATAGACTCGGCCCCGGGGCTGAAGCAAGCGGAAGCAAGGAGGCATTGTGTCCGTGACCGGCCTGGCCAACCTGGCGGTGAAGGTGGCCGACCTCGACGAGGCGGTGGAGTTCTACGAGGCGTCCGGGGCCGAGGTGCGTGACCGGATGCGTTGGCGGAACGGCGAACGGGCCGACGTCTACCTCGGCCCGGTGATGATCACGCTGTTCACCAAGGCGATCTACGAGGACGACGTCGACCTGCCCGACGAGGGGTTCCTCCATCCGGCGCTGTTCACCGACGACCTCGACGCCCAGTTGGAGGGCCATACGGTGATCTGGGGGCCGGAGACCGTGGAGGGGACCTTCGGCACCCGGCGGATCGCCTTCGTCGACGCCCCCGGTGGGATCAGGCTCGAGTTCATGGAGCAGCTGCTGCCACCGGATGGTCCCGCGGGGAACCACCCGTGACCGGGATCTGAGGTCCGGGTCCATGGTCTATGTCCTGGCCCTGGCGGCGGCGATGTCCAACGCGCTGACCAGCATCCTCCAGCGCATGGGGGTGGAGGATGCCCCTGAGGAGTCGACGCTCAAGCTCAGCCTGCTCACCCACGCCCTCAAGCGGGGGGTGTGGCTGCTCGGCTTCGCCTTCATGGTGGCCTCGTTCCTCATGCAGGCCGTCGCCCTGCACCTCGGGGACCTGAGCCAGGTCCAGCCCATCCTCACCACCGAGCTGCTGTTCCTCGTCGTGCTGCTGGCCACCTGGTTCCGGTTCCACATCGGGCTGCGGGAGTGGCTCGGCTGCCTGGCCGCCGCCGGCGGCCTGGCCGGGTTCCTCGTCTTCGCCCAGCCGGGGGGCGGCAACCTCTCCCCGTCCGCCCTCGGCTGGATCGTCGCCGCCTCGGCCTGCGGGGCGGTGGTGGTGGTGGCGGTGCTGGCCGCCCTGCACGGGCCCCGGTGGTGGCGGGCGGCCATGTTCGGGGCGGCCGGGGCGGTGGGCTTCGCCTTCACCGCCGCCCTCATCAAGAAGGTGGGCGACTACGTGGCCACCGACTGGGTCCACATGTTCTCCCACTGGGAGACCTACGCCCTGGCCCTCTGCGGCGTGGGCTCGGTGTTCCTCGCCCAGAACGCCTTCCACGCCGGGCCCATCGCC
>CAZNLF010000012.1:0-28933 GCA_964573595.1 uncultured Acidimicrobiaceae bacterium
GGCCGAGGAGGTTGTAGCAGTAGGTGGGCACACCGTCGAGCAGGTACAGGGACCATCCGCCGAAGGCGCCGCCCTGGGCGACGATGACCCCGTTGGCGCCGCCGTCGGGCAGGATCACCTCGGCGGTGACCGAGTACGACTTGTTCTTGAGGTTCAAGACGGTGTTCTCGGTGACGCGGGACATCCCGCCGAAGAGGATCTGGGAGGGTCCCTTGGCCAACTGCGGCCGGCCGGCGATCTCCGAGTTGAACCGCTCGATCCGGCGGTCGTCGAGCGGGAGGACGTTGTACTTGACGGCCTCGATGAGGAACAGGCGCTGCAGCTCGGCCAGCTTGTCCGGGTGATCGGCGGACAGGTCGTGGGCCTGGGTCCAGTCCGTGGAGATGTCATAGAGCTCCCAGACGTCGTCGTCGAGTGCCGGGAGGGTGGCCCCGAAGAGCCACGGCACGCTGTGTCGGGTGACCGCGGTCCAGCCCTTGTGGTAGACGCCGCGGTTGCACACCATCTCGAAGTACTGGGTCTCACGCCGTTCGGGCGCATCGGCGTCGTCGAACAGATAGGCCATCGACACGCCGTGGAGCGGCAGCTGTTGGACCCCGTTGACGAAGGTCGGCTCCGGTATCCCGATGACGTCGAGCACGGTGGCGGCGACGTCGATCACGTGGTGGAACTGGTTGCGGACCTCGCCCTTGGCCTCGAACCCGTTCGGCCAGTGCACCACGGTGCCGTTGCGGGTCCCGCCGAAGTGCGAGGCCACCTGCTTCGTCCACTGGTACGGGGTGCACATGGCATGGGCCCAGCCCACCGCGTAGTGGTTGTAGGCGGCCGGCGTCCCGAACTCGTCGATGTGGGCGGCCATGAACTCGGGGGTCTCGAACGCCGCGGCGCCGTTGAGGGAGAGCATCTCGTTGAACGTACCGTTCGGCGTGCCCTCGGCACTGGCCCCGTTGTCGCCGATCATGTAGTAGATCAGTGTGTCGTCGAGGACCCCGAGTTCCTCCAAGGTGTCGATGACCCGTCCCACGTGGTGGTCCACGTGCTCGAGGTACCCGGCGTAGATCTCCATCTGGCGGGCCAGGACCGGCTTCAGCGTGTCGGGGACGTCGTCCCAGGCGTCGATGTCAGAGGGGCGGGACGTGAGCTCGGCATCGGCGGGGACCACACCCAGTTCCTTCTGGCGGGCGAACACCTCGGCCCGCAGTTCGTCCCAGCCGGCATCGAAGCGGCCGCGGTACTTGTCGGACCACTCGGCGGGGACGTGGTGGGGGGCGTGGGTGGCGCCGGGGGCGAAGTAGGCGAAGAAGGGCCGGTCGGTCATGAGCGAACGCTGCTGGCGGATCCAGTTGACAGCCCGGTCGGCCAGGTCCTCGGTGAGGTGGTAGCCCTCGGCCGGGGTCTTGGGCGGCTCGATGGGTGCGGTGCCTTCGAAGAGCGCCGGGTAGTACTGGTTGGTCTCGCCCCCGATGAAACCGTAGAAGTAGTCGAACCCGCTGTGGGAAGGCCACTGGTCGAACGGCCCCATGGGGCTCGTCTTCCAGACCGGCACCTCGTGGCATTTCCCGAACTGTGCCGTGGAGTACCCGTTGAGCTTGAGGATCTGGGCCAGCGGTGCAGTCGTCTGGGGCCGGATGGAGCTGTAACCCGGTGCGGAGGTGGCGACCTCGGGTATGGCCCCCATGCCCGCGGTGTGGTGATTGCGCCCGGTGAGGAGAGCCTGTCGGCTCGGCGCACAGAGCGCCGTGGTGTGGAATCGGGTCAGCTTCAGCCCGCGGGCGGCCAGGCGGTCGGCGGTGGGCGTGTCGATGGCGCCTCCGAACGTGGACGCCGCTCCGAAGCCGATGTCGTCGAGGAGGACGATCAGTACGTTCGGAGCCCCGTCGGGCGGGTGGACCTCGGTGATCGGCGGGAACGCCGTGTCGGGGTCCTTGGCGTCGTAGGTGGTGAGGCCGACGTGCTGGCGATCATGGATCGGCAGCACATACCGGTTGACATCGTCGGACGTGGCCATCGTGCGCTCCTACTGTGCTCGGACTGGTGTGCTCGGACCGGTCAACTCGGACTGATCGGCTCGGACCGATCAGCGGGGTCACCTCGACCGCCGGCTCCTCCTCACACTCTCAGGAACCCGACTGGATGGAATCACCCCCGCGGGATGATTCGTGTCCGGTGCCGGGCCGGGCCCGTCTTGTGACGACGAGCTCGTGGATGGCGCCTCACCCCTGGTCCGCCGGGGAATCCGGCCAGGGCGGGTAGTCGGGAGGGCCCTGGCCGCTCGGGATCGCCGGGTAGTTGGTGACCGAGCCGGCCAGCTGGAACATCTGCACCTCACCGCCCGGTCCGCTGGTGGCGGGGTAGCGCTTGCCTCCGGCCACGTACCGCATCAGGCCGCTCCCTTCCACGCCTTCCTCGTCCACCCCGGTGGCCGACGAGTCGTACCAGACGAAGGTGTAGTCCGAAGGCGTGGCGTAACTGGGGAGTGGAGGCGCCCCCTGGTAGCCGTAGCTCTGGAGGGGGCTCGTCGGGGTTCCACCGGCGGGAGGAAGACGGAACAACCCGCCGGCGAAGGTCGCCGGGGTCAGGTCGGGGCCGGCCAGCTCGAGGCCCTCGAAGAGCTGCTCGACGGGCGGCAGCAGGACGACCGCGGTCTGGGGCGCCGGAGGGGTCGTGCCGTAGTACCAGTGGTACAGCCGGTTGGCCTCGCCGAGCTCGGTCGGCACCGGCACGGCCAGGTTGGAGACCCCGAAGGCATGGGACCACTCCTGTTGGTCGTAGAGGCGACCCAGTGTCGATGCCGAGGTCAGCACCGTGCCGGTGATGACCCATTCGGGGAAGTAGCCGATGGCGGCACAAGCCTTGGTCAGATAGATAGGCATGATCGGGTCGCCGGCGAAGATCACCGTGGAGACCCCGGCGTGCTTGAGGTGCTCGGCGAGGGTCGCCGCCTCGGCGGGGAGCTCGGACAGGTCGAGCAGATAGCTCTCACTCAGCGCGAATTTGAGTCCGGACCTGGCGAACTCCCGGTCGAGCTCCGCGGTGAGCGAGGCGTAGATGGGCGGGCTCTGTGTGTAGCTGACCAGCCCGAACACGCGGGGGTGGTCACGGAACGACGGTTCGCCGGCATAGACGGCGTCGCGGTGCATCAGCTGGGTGGTCACGTACTTGAACGCGTCGGTGAGCACGGTGTCCGTCGCCGGCAGGGTTCCCCACAGGTACGGCGCGTCCTGTTGGTAGTCGGAGTAGGGGGCACCCAGCCCGCAGGACAGGCACACGACGTGCTGTCGGGCCAGCTCGTCCTGGTAGGCCGGCGTCTGGGCCGGGCCGCCGATGGAGGCGAAGGCGTGGACCTGCTGGGCCACGCGGATGGCGTCGGAGCGGGCGGCGACGGCGTCGTCACTGGTGCCGGTCGCGTGGTACGGCACCAGGACCACGTGTCGTCCGTCGAGGGGGACGATGCGGTTGAACATGGCCACGTAGTTCTCCGCGGTGGTGAGGTTGGTGGCCGGGTTACCGGCCACGCCCTCGACCGCCGAGGCCAGATCGCCGGGGGGAGGGATGTAGTACGCCACCGTGACGGTCTGCCCCGTCACCCCCGGGGCTGTCGCCCCGCCGTTGCCCCCCTGGTGGACCGGCACGCACGGCGGTGCATAGACCGACGGAATCGACAGCCGGCCGGTGAAGATGTTGCACCCGGCCGCCCAGTGGTAGTGGCCGACGGTCCCCGCCTTCTCCGCCATCTGGTACGTGATCGGGAGCCGTGGATTGTCGGCGAGGCCGGACGTCGCGCTCGGCGCACCGCCCGACCGGGCCGCCTTGGTGGCCGAGCCGGACACGTTCGACCGGGTGGTGGCCACCACCCCCGCGGCGACCACTGCGGCCACGATGAGGAGGACGGGACCCAGTCGGCGCACCGGGCCGACGCGGGGCCACGGGCGACCCTCCCCACCGGCCTGCCGGCTCCTCCTCGCCCTCATCGGTCGGTCCTCATCGCTCGTGCTCCTCCGTCCGAACCGCCCCGTCGCCACCGCGCCCGGGTGGGGCCCCGACGCCGCTCGGCACCATGGAACCCGAGCGCGTCCGACCGAGCGGATCATGACCCAGGAACGCCTCCACCACGTCGGCGCGGGCCAGCACCTGGTCGGGGGTGCCCTCCGCCAGGACCGTTCCGGCGTCGAGGGCGACCAGGCGGTCCGACAGCTCGGCCACGAAGGCCATGTCGTGCTCGACGACCACGAGCGTGGCCCCCAGCCTGCGCCGTACCGTGCCGAGCAACTCCACCATGGCCTCCACCTCCCGCTGGGCCACGCCCGAGGAGGGCTCGTCGAGCAGGACCACCGTCGGGGAGTGGGCGACCACCGCAGCCAGGTCGACGAGCCGTCGGGTGCCGGTCGACAGCTCGCGGATGAACTTGTCGGCGAACCTCTGTAGTCCGAACAGCTCGATCAGCTCGTCCACCCTGGCCCCCACGCCCGCCTCGGTGTCCACCATGACGGGCAGGCGGAGCGCGGCGTTGACCGGGTCCCGGGTGTCGATGAACCGTTCGAGGGCGACAGCCAGGGTGTCGCGGACCGACAGCCCGCTGAACAGCGACGAGTCCTGGAACGATCGCCCGAGGCCGCGCCCGGCGCGCCGGGCGGCGGACAGGGAGGTGACGTCCGTGCCCTCCAACGCCACCGTGCCCCGGTCGGAGCGGGTGAACCCCGAGACGACGTCGAAGAGGGTGGTCTTGCCGGCGCCGTTCGGCCCGATGATCCCCACCACCTCCCCCGGGGCGGCCACGAACGACACGTCGTCGAGCGCACTGATGCCCCCGAAGGCCACCGAGGCCCCGGACACCTCGAGCGCCCATCCCCCGTCCGCGGCCTCCGTGGTCCCTGTCGGCGGCCCGTCCACAGCGCGCCCACCCCGGGCTGCAGTCCCCGCACCGGCGACAGCGTGCCGGACATAGATCGACCACAGGAGTTCGGGGTGGTCCCGCACCTCGGCGGAGGACCCCGAGAAACGGATCGCCCCCGAGTCCATGACGTAGACCCGGTCGGCGATCGACACCGCCACGTTCACCGACTGCTCGACCAGCAGGATCGCCGTCCCCGCCGTGCGGAGCGCCCGCACCGATCCGAGGAGCTGCTCGACCACGATGGGTGCCAGGCCGAGGGAGAGCTCGTCGATCAGGAGCAGGGAGGGTGCGGACAGGAGCGCCATGGCCAGCGCCAGCATCTGCTGCTGGCCCCCGGAGAGGTCACCGGCCCGGCTGTGACGGCGGTCGGCCAGCACCTCGAAGCGGCCAAGCGTCTCGGCCACGCGCTCCTCGGCCCGCTGTCGGTGGCGGCGATCCTGCCAGGTGGCGGCCCGGAGGTTCTCCTCGACGGTGAGCGTCGGGAACACACCCTGGCCACCCGGCATCTGACCGACACCCCAGCGGGCGATCTCGTCGGGTGGCGTGTGGGTGATGTCCCGCCCGTTGAAGACGACCGAGCCGCTGTCGGCCTCGGTGATGCCCCCGATGGCCCGGAGGAGGGTCGACTTCCCCGCGCCGTTGGTCCCCAGGAGCGCGACGATCTCGCCCTCGGCTATCTCGACGTCGACGTCCCTCAGCACCGGCACGCCGTCATAGCCGACGAACAGCCCACGGACCGCCAGCAGGGGAAGCTCGCCGCGGGCCCTGGCCGCCAGCATGGCCTCACGGGTGCGCATCGACAGCCACACGTCGCGCACGTCGGCGTCGATGAGCGAGCCGGCGCTGGCCACGATGAGTCCCCCGATCAGGAACACCGGTACGAGGACCAGCATCCCGTAGCGGAACCCGACGGCATCGCCGATGGCCCCGACCACCGGGATGACGACGAGGCCCGGGATCACGAACAGGGCGCCGATCGAGAACCCGACGGATCGCGCCCTGGCGGGGATCGCCAGCGACAGCGCGGCGAGGACCCCCGGCCCGACGATGGCGAGCGACGCCTCGATCCCGGCGTCGGCGAAGAAGGCCACGGGAACCGACGGCGCCAGCGCGAACAGCACGGCGAACCCGGCGGCGACGACCGATGCCACGGCCAGCATCGAGAACACCAGATGCAGGCCCCGGCCGGCCAGCCGCGTGCCGACGGTGGCCCCGAGGGCCAGTCCGGCCAGGACGAAGAGCTGCACCGGCGCCACCAGGAGGGATCGTTGGACCACATCGAGGTGGAAGGTCTCCTGGTACTGCAGGGAGGCCAGCGAGGTGAAGCCGGCGATGGCCGCCGCCAGGAACGGGAGGGCGAAGAAGATGCGTCGCAGCACGCCGATCTTCCAGACCATGCGCCAGGCCTCTCCGAAGGACGGCGGGGACTCGGGGCCGGTGGACGTGACCTCGGACGCGGCAGGCAACGGTCCCGGCGATGCGGCTTCGGCCTCGACGACTGCCTCGGCGAGCGCGCCGGCCGGGTCACGTTCGATCGACGCCGCCTCCTCGAATCGCCCACGGGGCGGCTCGCGCAGCCGGAGGCCGACCAGGACCACCACGGCGATCGGCACGGCGAAGACGACGAACGGGACACGCCAGCTGAACGCGGCGGCGAGTCCCGCCCCCAACAGCACACCGCCGGCCGCCCCGAGGGACAGGCCGGCCCGGTGGACGGAGTAGACGCGCGACCGCGACCCCACCGGGTAGTAGTCGGCGATGAGGGAGTTGTGCGTCGGGAAGATCACCGCCTGGCCGAGGTACACCCCGCACAACATGACGGCCATCACCACGGCAGTCGGTGCCAGTCCCAGGGCGACGGAGAAGGCGGCGCCGACACCGGCACCGACCAGGGCGATGTGGACCCGGACGCGGCGGTCGGCGAGCCACGCCACCGGAACCGTCCCCAACAGGGCCGCCGCCCCGGCCAGCGCCACGATGAGGAGGATGGTCGCGTTGGACAGGTGGAACGCATCACGGATGTTGGGGATGAGGACGTTGAACGCGCTCTGCGTCGCCTGGTCCAGCAGCTGCAGTGCGAACAGCACCGCCAACGGGAACAGGGGCGCCCCGTGGCCGAGGGTGGCCAGCCGGGCCCGTCTCACACGCCCCCGCCGTCCTGGTCGGGCCCCGCGGCCGCCGGAACGGCCGGCGCGCTGGGAGCGACCGGCGCGCTGGGAACGACCGGCTCGCTGCGAACGATCGGTGCGCTGGGACCGTCCTCCACGCCGTGTCTTCGGGCCACGAGGGTGAGGAGCCGGTCCCGTGCCCGGTAGACCAGGCTGGCGACGCCCCCGGGGAAGGCCAACAGGACCAACAGGACCCCGAAGGCAGCGGGGAACAGCTGCCAGCTCGGGGGGAGGAACACGGTGCTGCCCTCGACCAGCGCCGCTCCGGCCACCGCGCCCAGCGCCGAGCCGAGGCCGCCGACCGCGGTCGCGGTGAACACGGCCAGGCTCGCCGTCTCGGTGAACGGCGATTCCACGTACTGCTGATTGACCACGATCAGCAGGCAGCCCCCCAGCCCCGCCAGGAAGCCCGAGACCGCGAAGGCACTGAGCTTGGCCCGGTCGACGTCGACCCCGAACCCGGCCGCGCCCCGCTCGTTCGTGCTCAGGGCGCGCAGGACCCGGCCGAACCGGCTGTTGCGCAGACCGCTCATCGCCACCACGACCACGACCCCGACGCCGAGGCACGTGGCGAAGACCGCCGTCTGCGACACGATGGGCACCCCGAAGAGCCGGGGGGTCGGGAGCTCGGCGCTCGGGATCCACGAGAACTCGGCCCGATCGAGGAGGTACCCCGATACGGCCAGCCCGAAGGCCAGGGTGGTGACGGCGACGAAGACCCCGTCGAGACGCAGCGTGGGGATCCCGACCAGGTAGGCCACCATCCCGCCCGCCAGCCCGGCGGCGAGGAGGGCGAGGCTGAGGTCCCAGTGCCAGTCGATCATCGCCACCGCACCGGTGACCGCGCCGACGGCGGCGAAGGACATCTGTCCGAGGCTCACCTGGCCGGCCCAGCCGGTGAGCACCACGATGGAGCAGCCGACGATGGCCAGCACCAACAGGTTGGACACCTCGAACAGGCTGCTCGGACCGAGCCACAACGGGACCGTCGCCAGGAAGGCGAGGAGCAGGGCCGTTCCGGCCCACGAAGCAATGCGTACCTCGGGGAGGCGTCGGAGCCCGGCGGGAGCCCTCCGGATCCCGGCGGCCAGGGCCCACTGGTCGTCGGCGTCGCGGCCCGATCGCCGGACCAACTGACGGAAGATCATCCCGACCACGACGACGGCGGCGATCACCGCCGACACCAGGGTCGGTCGGGAGGGCTGGTCCCACGCCACACCCTGCTCGAGGGTCCCGATGGCCACGGCGGCCAGCGCCACCATCGGCAGGTCGGTGAATCCCCCGAGGGCCAGTGCCCCGAGCGCGGTGACCAGCGCAGTGAGCCCGAACGTGGGGTCGAGGGGCAGCCCGAGGATGGCCGCCTTCAAGAAGACGCTCAGGAACGAGAGCACGCCCGCCACCACCCAGGTGAGCGTCTGCAGCCGGTTGACGGGTATCCCGAGCATGGCGGCGCGGTCCCTCCGGTCGCCGGTGGCGCGGGTGGCGATGCCGACATCGGTGAGTCGGAACCAAAGGGCCACGCCGGCCAGGGCAAGCGAGGATGCCAACACGGCCACCAGGTCGTCGGCGGTGAACACGATGGGCGGCAGGGCGAGAGAGAAGTGCCACGGGATGTGCACGACGGCACTGCCGATCGGCGACTCCCCCCAGAGGTCGGGGATGACCAGGCTGAGCACGGTCAGCGCCTGGGACAGACCGATCGTCGCCACCGTCAACATCAATCGGGGCGACCGGGCGAACCTCCTGACCACGACGATCTCCACGATCGCGGTGAGCAGCACCACCGCCACCAGCCCGGTGGCCAGGCCCACGAAGTAGTTGACCCCCGACAGCCCGACGAGCCCGAAGCTCAAGACGGCGGGGGCACTCCCCAGGTCGCCCTGGGCGAAGTTGACCACCTGGTTGAGGCGGTAGACCATACCCAGCCCGACGGCCATCATCGCACCGAGCAGGCCGAGGACGAGGCCCTGGACCCAGACGCCGACGGGCATGGGGAACGCGATGACCTGGGCCACGACGACCACGGCGATGGGCACCGCGGCGCCGGCCGTCGCCGCGGCCTTCCCGGCCCTCGAGCCCCGGCCCGGATGACGTCGGGTGCTCACGAGACTCGGAGATCCGCTCATCAGTTGCTCCCCCGGCTGGGTGACGTCGAGCTTCCCCAAGGCGACGCCAACGCCCCGTTTGTATAGCACGCACCGTTGCAGTTCCGGCGGCCCGGCCGGTCGTGCACGGCTCCCACGATCGGGCATTCCACCGGATCGATTGCGCAGGTCGCCGACCATCACCTAGTATCCCTATCGGGCATTGGTTGCCCCATGTGCGACAACAGAACAAGCAAACGATCCAGCGGGCAGGGCTGCTTCCAATGCAAGACGCAACAGCGATGAACATGGCGGGAGCCGTCGACGACGTCGACGGAAGACCGGCAAGGTCCTCACGGGGGGTCATGGCCTCGGGTCGTTCCCCGGTGGGTTTCCGTGGTGAGTTCGTCGGTGGCGGGCGGAGTGCGGCTTCAGTGGACAGCAGGGGGCGATCGTGGCCATCTCTGACCTGACCCCATCGCCAACCGATCGTCGTTCGAGCGCCGAGGCCGGTCCCCGGCTGCTCGAGCGTGAGTCCTTGCTCCGCGAGTTCGAGGCGATCTTCACCAGGACGCTGCAGGTCCCCAGCCGATGCATGGCCATCGAGGGGCCGTGGGGGTCGGGGCGCACCGCCCTCATCAACGCCGCGTGTGAGACTGCCGGGCGCTCCGAGTGCGTGGTCCTGCGGGCCCGGGGTGGCGACGTCGAGAAGCAGACCCCCTATTCCGTCCTCGGCAAACTGGTTCAATCAGCGGGCGCGCTCGCCGGTGACGGCCGGACCGCCTCCGAGCAGGCGATGGCCCTCTGGGACGTGCTGGCCTCGACGGACGCCAACCGTCACGATCCCGCCGAGATCGGCCCGCTGTTCCACGCGCTGGTGATCTCGCTGCGGAACGTCGCGCCGGTACTGGTGGCGGTGGACGATGCCGATCTGGCCGACCGCGAGACGCTGGCCGTCCTCCGCTACCTCGTGCGCCGCCTCGAGAACCAACAGGTCTGGCTCCTGGTGAGCGCCCGACCCCTCCACCCGGGTGTCGGTCTCCGCCCGGTCGACGGGCTGCTCACGGACCCGGAGACCCGCCAGTTCATCCTCGAGCCGCTGCGGCACGAGAGCATCGCCCTCATGCTCTCGGCCTACTTCGCAGAGGAGGCAGACCCGGCATTCGTCGACGCATGCGCCGAGGCGACGCGCGGGATGCCGCTCTTCGTGAAGACGTTGCTGCCGTGCCTGGCTCGCCAGCAGGTGCGACCCACGGCCGACATGGCCGGCCTCGTCGAACGGGTCCCGGCCCCCAAGATCACCCAGTTCGTACTGGCCCGACTGGCCCAGCTCCCGGTGGCCGCCTCCGATCTGCTGCAGGCCTGCTCCGTCCTCGGCGACGGTGCGGATCCGACGGTCGCCCGCACGCTGGCCAAGATCGATCCGGTGGCCGCAGAACGGGCGGCGGATGCCGCTGCCGACATGGAGCTCTTCCGACCGGGCCGGCCGTTCGCCTTCAGCTCGCCGCTCATCCGGTGGGCGATCTACCACGACATCCCGACCGCGAGGCGGTCACAACTGCACGCCCGGGCCGCCGAGCTGCTCGGTGAGCACGGTGCCACCGACGCGGCGGTGGCCGAGCACCTGTTGGCCACGGAGCCCGTCGGGGACGCCTCGACGGCCGAGCGGCTCCACCAGATGGGTCGTGCCGCCGGCGAGGCCGGCGACCTTCCCCTGGCCCTGCGCTGTCTCAACCGGGCGCTGGCGGAGTCGCCACCGGCGTTCCGGAGCGGCCCGCTCTACCTGGATCTCGCCTCGGTGGAACTGAGCCACCAGGAACCCACGGCACTCACCCACTTCCGCCGGGCGCTGCAGCTCGGTGGGACGGACGACACCGAAGCGGTCAGGGTCGCGGTGGAATTGCTCCGGAACCTGACCCGGACGCCATCGTTGCGGGGTGAGACGATCCGGGCGGTCCAGGGACTCGGGGACCGGCTCGACGGTGTCGACTACGAGCTCCACGTCGAGTTCGAGCTGGCGTTGGCCATGCGGTCGAGTCGGCCGGCGGAGCGCAACCAGAATCTCGCGAGGCTGTCCGCACTGGCCGATGCGGCCGACGGCGCCGACTCCGGCATCGCCCGGTTGGCCCGGAACTTCATCGGTCTCCATCAGGCCGCCAGCGGCTCGTCGATCACCGCCGACGAGCTGGCGGCGGTGCTCGAGGGAGCGGTCGACGCCGATCAGTTGTTCAGCTCCGACCCGATCGTCGTGGAGACCCAATCGCTGACGTTCTTCGGGCTGCTGTGCACCGACCGGTTCAGCGTCGTCGACGGACTGCTCGCGTCGGCCCTCCGTCAGGCCCACGACCGTGGTGTCCCCGAGTTCGAGCAGCGGGTCTCGCTCCTGTTGGCCACATCCCTGCTCTGGCAAGGATCACTCACCGAGGCCGAGGAGGCCTACCGCCGGGGTCGGCGGCTCGGCATGCAACTCGGCAACGGGGCGCAGAGCCGGCCGACGCTCGGGCTCGCCGACGCGCTCCTTCGCCAGGGGAGGATCGACGAGGCGGAACGGATCTTGGAGCGCCTCCGTGCCGAGCAGGACGGCGAACCCGCCTTCGACACGATCGTGCGGGTGGAGCGGGGGCGTCTGCTGGTTGCCCGCGGCCTCCTCCGCGAGGGACTCGAGCAGTTCATGGGGGCTGGAAGCGATGCCCGCCGGGCCGGGCTGGTGAACCCGGCCCTCAACTCGTGGCGGGCCGACGCGACGATGGTCCTGTCGACGTTGGGCGAGTGGGACGAGGCGGGCCGCCTGGCCGAGGAGCACCTCCGGCTGGCCCGGGACTTCGGGGCCACCCGTCCGCTCGGCATCGCCCTGCGGGCGGCCGCGGCGGCGACCCCCGACCTCGTCGAGAGGACCGAGCTGTTGACCGAGGCCGTCGACCTGTTGGAACCGTCGCCCGCCCGGCTCGAGGCGGCCTACGCGCTCGTCGAGCTGGGCATGGTGCTGGTCAACCGCAAGAAGAAGGAGGAGGCCAGGGGTGTCCTCCGTCGCGGGGCGAACCTCGCCTCCCTCTGTGGTGCCCACCAGCTCGTGGAGGCGGCCGGGGTCCAACTGCGGGCCGCCGGTGCCCGACCGAGGAGGCTCGGCTCGATCGGGCCGGACTCGCTGACACCGGCTGAGCGTCGGGTGGCGCGTCTCGCCGCGACCGGTCTCACCAACCAGGGGATCGCCGCCGACCTCTACGTCACGGTGAAGACGGTCGAGGGGCACCTGGCCAAGGCCTACCGCAAGCTCGGCGTCGACTCACGCCGCAACCTCGCCCTGGCTCTGGGCGACGACGACCAGGACGGCGGCGATCTGCTCGATGCGTCGGTGATCTGAGCCTGCCGGTCTCAGTGGCGATTTGAGCCGGTTGGCCTCAGTGGGCGATCTGAGCCGGCGATCTGAACGGGGGATCTGAGCAGCCTGAGCGGGCCGGCCTGAGAGCCGGCCGGCCTGACTGAGCGGTTGATTCGGATCGGGTCTGGAGGGCGCTCTCAGCCCGTCGACGGGCGCAACTCGGACTCGGGGCCCGCCGCCTGCTCCACCGACCAGTAGGAAGCGGACGGCAGTCGGTCGAAGGGGTCCGGCGGGACGGCGTCGGTCACGTAGACGTAGCCGGCGTTCCGGCTCCGGCTCAGTGCCAGGGCGTGCCGCAGCTGGCCCTCGGAGCTCGCCCCGTAGATGATGTGCCAGATCTTGCCGGGGTCGGCCGACGCCCACCCGAGCGGTCGGTAGGCCTCGGTGGGCGAGCCGCCGCCGCCGGTGTAGGCCTGGTAGGAGCCTTCGAACGTCACCAGCACGTCCGCAGAGTCCTGGAAGCACTGGCCGACCGCGGTGCCCGGATTGAGTGCGGTCACCGCCCCGGGCTGCTGCCGTCTGACGAATTCGCTCAGCACCCGGTACTCGTCGGCGTACAACGTCGAGTAAGCGGTGGGTCCGCACTCGCTGGGACTCTCGTCCATGAAGATCCCACCGATGTCGGATCCGTAGTACTGGTACCAGGCCTCGATGTCCCCTTCGATCTGCTTCAGCCACGCCGCCGAGCCGGTCGAGCCGGATCTGGTCGCCAGGCCTTCGGGCCGTGTCCCGTTCGGGCGACCGAGGTAGCCCGTGTCGACGTAACCGAGGACCGTGCTCCCCGCTTCGTGCGACTGGCGGATGGCGGCGGACCACGCCGGCACGGGCTGCGCCCCGGGGCCGTTGTCCACATTGGCCACGACGATCCCCACGACGCCGGGTTTGGATCCGGTCAGTTGCGCCCAGGCCGCCGGATCGCTCGTCGGATCGATGTAGGCCGGGACGGCCATCCGCTGTTCGAGTTTCGAGCCGTCCATGTCGTTCGTGTGCCGGGCCGCGGGGGATCCTGACGTCAGCAACAGGGCCGCCACGATACAGACGATGACCACCGCCGCCGCACCCGCCGCCAGGCGGACCGCCCGTCCGGGCATCAACGGTGGCGCGGAGGATCCGTGGGGGACATGGGAGGGAGCCTACGAACTCCCGGCCCCCATGACCACCATCGAAGCTCCTCCCGCCCGCTCCGCACCGGTTCCATCCACCCCTCGGTCCATGTCACGTCGGCGTGCGGGACGAGCCCCTCACTCAACGGTGACCGTCTTGGCCAGGTTCCGGGGCCGGTCGACATCGTGGCCGTGCGCCTTGGCGAGCCAGTAGGCGAGGAACTGCAGGGGGATGGCGTCGACGACCGGCGACAGCATCGGTTCGGCACGGGGCACCCACAGCATGTGGTCGGCCAACTCTGCCGTCTGCTCGTCGCCGTCGTTCCCGACGAGGACGATGGTCGCCCCGCGGCTCTTCACCTCTTGGATGCTCGAGCACATCTTCTCCCACAGATCGTTGCGGCTGGCGATGCCGACCACCACCGTCCCCGGCTCGATGAGGGCGATGGGTCCGTGCTTCAGCTCGCCGGCCGGGTATCCCTCGGCCCGCAGGTAGGAGATCTCCTTCAGCTTGAGCGCCCCCTCCAGCGCCACGGGATGGCCGACATGACGCCCGAGGAAGAAGAAGTCCCGGGCCTCGTCGAGCGCCTGGGCTACCGCCGCCACGTCCTTGGTCCGCTCCAGCACGGTGTCGAGGTGGTCCGGCAGGCCGAGCATGCAGTCCATCAGGCGTGCGATCTCGGTGGAGGACAGGGACCCACGTGCCTGGGCCAGTACCAGGGCGAGAAACTCCAGTGCGACGATCTGGGTCAGATAGGTCTTGGTGGCCGCCACGCCGATCTCCGGTCCCGCCCGGGTGTAGAGGACGCCATCGGCCTCGCGGGCCATCGAGGAGTCCACGACGTTGGACACCACCAGGATCTTCGACCCGAGCGAGCGGGCCTCCCGGAGCCCCTGCAGCGTGTCGACGGTCTCGCCGGACTGACTGACGCCGATCGTCAGTGTGCCTTCGTCGAGGATCGGGTCGCGGTAGCGGAACTCGCTGGCGATGTCCACCTGGGTGGGGAGCCGTGCCCACCTCTCGATGGCGTACTTGCCCACGAGTGCCGCGTGGTAGCTGCTCCCGCAGGCGACGATGCAGACCCGCTCGACGGCACGGAGGTCGGCGGCGCCCAAGCCGGAGGCGTCATCGAGGACCAGCGCCCCGTCGGCACGGCAGCGCCCGAGCAGCGTGTCGGCCACCGCCGTCGGCTGCTCGTGGATCTCCTTGGTCATGAAGTCGTCGAAGCCCCCCTGCCGGGAGGCGGCCACGTCCCAGTCGATGGACAGAGCCGTCGCCCGGGCCGGGGCGCCGTCCAGCGTCATCACCTGCACGGCGCCCGGTCGGAGCTCGGCGAGCTGGTCGTCCTCGAGGGCGAACAGCTCCCGGGTCGAGCCGAGCAGGGCCGGGATGTCCGAGGCCAGGAACGACGCGCCGTCACCCACCCCGACGATGAGCGGGGAGATCCTCCGGGACGCCACCACCAGGTCGGGCTCGTCGGCGTGCATCGCCGCCACGGCGAAGGAGCCACGGACCTGCCCAAGCGCACGGCGCATGCCGTCCGACAGGCTCGCACCGTCGGCCATCTCCGATTCGATCAGGTGGCAGAGGACCTCCGAGTCGGTCTGGGAGACCAGGACGTGCCCGGCCGCCACCAAGCGGTCGGACAGCTCGACATGGTTTTCGATGATGCCGTTGTGGACGATGGCCAGACGGCCCGTGCAGTCGAAATGGGGGTGGGCGTTCGCCGCCGTCGGTTCACCGTGGGTCGCCCAGCGGGTGTGACCCACCCCGCTACCGGGCCGGGTCGGCGCGTCCTCGGCCAGTCCGCGGAGGTCGCTCACCGAGTGGGTGCCCTCGGCGGCACGGCACCGCCACAACCCGTCGTGCCCGGACAGCACCACCCCGGCCGAGTCGTAGCCGCGGTACTCGAGGCGCCCCAACCCCTCGAGGATCGTCAACAGGACGTCGTCTGCACCGATAACGCCGATGATTCCACACATAGATCTCAGCTCCCTGACTGCCATAGGTCGGACACGGCTGCGGAAATGGAGGTCGTCGGCACCCACTGGAGGTGCTCCCGGAGCAGCGAGACACTGGCCTTCTGCCACGGGACCGCGGCGGAACGGCGGGATCCGCCGTCCGTCTCGAAGACGTCCCCCTCGAAACCGGCGGCGGCGGCGAGGAGCTCCACCATCGAGCGGCTGGACATGGCCACACCCCGACCGACGTTGAGGATCGGGGGAAGGTCTGCGGCCGCGGCCGCCCGGAGGGTGGCGGTCGCCACGTCCTCGGTGGCCAGGAAGTCACGGTGGGAGGCGAGGGAGCCGAGGGTGATGAACGACCGGTGGGTCACCAGCGCCCGCTTGATCTCACGCACCGCAGTTCCGGCGAGCGAGTTGGCCGGTGCCCGCCGGCCCACCGGGTTGAACACCCGGAGCACGGTGGCGCGGATGGCGCCCCGATCAACCAGGTCCCTCACCAGATCGGTGGCCACCAGCTTGGTCCGCCCGTAGTCGCCGACGGGCCGGGCGTTGGCCGCCTCGGTGATGGCGATGCCTTCCGGCTGGAACCCGTATTCGGCGGCGGAGCCCATGTGCACGAGGGGGATGGGATCGGCGCCGGCCAGTGCCTTGACCAGCTTGTCGACGATGGTCGTGTTGACCGCCTCGAGCAACTGCGGGGAGCCCGAGGTGGACCCGGCGCAGTTGATGATGGCATCCGGTTTGCTGTAGTCGAAGAGTGCAGTGAAGTCCTGGACCGAGGCCCGCACCAGGTCCATCCGGCGCCAGTGGCACGTCGCCGGGATCGCCTGGCGCGGCCGGTGTCCGCTCACCGCGACGAGGAACGACGAGTCGCCGGAGCGCTCGATGGCCTCACGGACCTGGCTTCCGAGGAAGCCGTTAGCACCGAGGAGGAGGTACCTGGTCACCGCTGGCCCGGCAGCAACCGCGGACCGAGGACGTCGAACTCCTCGTTGGCCCGGTCGTAGTCGTCGGGACGCCCGATGTCGAGCCAGAACCCGTCGAACCCATAGCTGAACGGCAGCGTCCCCCGCTCGATCAGGTCGAGCATCAGCTCGTCGAACCCGTAGGGCAGGCCGGGCGTGTACCGCTCGAGGTGCCGCTTGCTGACCCCGTAGATGCCCATGCTGACCGAGTAGACCATCGGCGGCTTCTCGGTGAAGTTGGTGATCCGGCTGTCCACGACCTCGAGCACGCCGAAGTCGACCTGATGGACTCGGTTGTAGGTGGCCACGGTCAACGGCGCGCCGGAGGCGACATGGTGGTCCATCAGGTCGCCGTAGTCGAGGTCGGTGAGGATGTCCCCGTTCATGAGCAGGAAGTTCTCCGGCAGGCGGTCGAGGACCATCAACGCGGGCCCGATGGTGCCGAGCGGCGACTCCTCGTGCACGTAGTCGACCTCGATCCCCCACTGCGATCCGTCCCCGACATAGGCGCGGATCAGCTGGCCGAGGTGGCCGATGGCCAACGTGGCATGGCGGAAGCCCTTGGCGGCCAGCTGCCGGAGGACGATCTCGAGAATCGAGTACTGCTCGCCGATGGGTACCAGCGGCTTGGGGATGACCGTGGTGTAGGGCCGCAGCCGGACACCCTTGCCCCCGGCCAGGATGACCACGTGACGCGTGTCCGTGGTCGTCGGTTGTCCCGTGTCGATTACGTCGGTCATGGCGATGCCCCCGTCCTGCGTAGGTCAGACGTTGTACTGGTCGGTCTTGTACTGGCTCAGATTGTCGGGATCGGAGAACCACTCGATGGTCGCCCCCAGCCCCTCGGCGAGGGTGTGCGCCGGCTTCCACGAGGCCGCCTGGCGGATGGCCGCGCTGTCCGACACCAGACGGGTCACCTCGGACCGCTCCGGCCGGAGCCTGGCGTCATCGACCCGGATCTCCACGTCGGTGCCCATCAGTTCGGCGATCAGCTTGACGGTGTCGGCCACCGAGATCTCCACGCCGGACCCGGCGTTGAAGGCCCTCCCGACCACGTCTTCGATCGGCGCCTCGAGCATGGACTGGAACGCATGGGCCGTGTCGAGGACGAAATTGAAGTCGCGGGTCGGGGTCAGCGAGCCGAGCTCGATCTCCCGACGGCCGGCGGTCAGTTGGGAGATCACCGTCGGAATGACCGCCCGGGCCGACTGGCGGGGCCCGTAGGTGTTGAACGGTCGAAGGGTGATGACCGGGAGGTCGAAGCTCAGGTGGTAGCTCTCGGCCAGCTTGTCGGCGGCGATCTTCGAGGCCGAGTACGGCGACTGGGCCTGGAGGGGATGGTCCTCGGTGATCGGGACGACCAGGGCGCTTCCGTAGACCTCGCTGGTCGACGTGCACACGATCCGAGAGGTGCCGAGCTTCCTCCCCGCCTCCAGGACGTTCAGCGTGCCACCGGCATTCGTCTCGAGGTACGACCAGGGAGCCTGGTACGAGTAGGGAATGGCGATCAGCGCGGCGAGATGGCAGACCATCTCGGCTCCGGTCATCAACGCCATGACCGAGTCGCGGTCCCGCACGTCACCGGGTACCACCTCGATCGAGGAGAGCGTCTGGCGGTCGAGGGACTCGAGCCATCCCCACGAGCCGAACGAGTTGTACTGGACCATTGCCCGGACGTGATATCCCGATCCCGCCAGGGTCTCGGCCAGGTGGGAGCCGATGAATCCGTCGGCTCCGGTAATCGCTACGGTCTTGGACATCGGATTGTCTTCTCTTTCTGGTCGGCTCGGAGCTAGTAGCTCAGAGGTGAAATGAGCACTCGACTCGACAACAGGGACAGCAGGAGGATCGCCGTCCCACTGGCCACCAGGAGGGCGTCCAGTCCGGTCAGCGGTGCGATGTGGTTGTGGTCCACGTATGCCGCAGCCAGCAGGAGGGCGAGAACGGTGAAGCTGGCCCCCCACGACGCCAGCACCAGGTCGACCCGGCCGGACGTGGCGAGCAGCAGGGCGAGGAAGAAGGCGACGCCGAGCGCACCGACGCAGGCGAGGAGGATCGGGACGTAGCTGGCGCCTCTGGCGTTGCCGATTTCGACGCCGGCGAAGGAGAGGAGGGCGAGGGTGACCACATAGAAGCCGACCGACCTCGCGAACGCCACCCGCGCCCGACCGGCGAACCGGCGGAGATCGGGGCTGGTCGCCAGCGCCGAGGTGGCCCGGCTCCGGAACGACCGCAGCTGCCACTCCATCAGGCCCAGGGTCGCCAACAGCGGGCAGACGGCGATGACCAGTGCGCCACGGGTGCCGTCGAGCTGTGCGGCGAATCCGATGAACACCGAGATGAAGAGCCCGCAACCCAGTCCGTAGGCGAAGAACCGGACGGCCCTCGCCCGGTCGGCCCGGACCAGCCCGGGTCGCCGCCACCGGCGGGCCAGCAGGTGGCGGTTGGCCACGACCACCACCAGCGCCGCCGTGGCGACCACGCACCACGAGGCCGCCCGGTGGGTGATCGAGACAGGGAGGAGACCGAGGGCGAGGACCGATCCGGCCACGGCCGGCACCATGCACACGGCCAGCATCCACTCGGCCCTCTGGAACACGAGCATCCCGCTGGCCGCGATGTAGGCGGCGATCGCCACCGCCAACACGGTGCTGGTCTCGTTCCCTCCCATCAGCCTGCCGGCGAGCACGGCGCAGGCCAGACAGAGCAGGGCGCAGGCCACGACCGAGGCGAAGGCGACCAGCGAATCGCTCCGTTCGTCCCCGCGTCCCCGCAGCGACCACGCGACGGTGGCAGATGCCTGCCCCGCGCCCCAGGCAACGGTGAGACCGACGGGGAGGACCCACCAGCGAGCATGGAGGGCGAACCCGGTCACCACCACCGGGAGGAACAGTGCAGGCAGGGCATAGAGCGCGCCCCTCAGCAGGTCGACGGGGCCTCCCTTCGGCATCGAGGTGGGTACCGGTGGGTCGGCGTCCACGAACGGCAGCGACGCGTAGACGGCCTCGGCCGCGGTGAACACGTCGGGGTACCCGAACGAGTCGATGGCCACCCGGCTGCTCACCCCGTGCGTCTCGAGTCGGGCGGCCACCTCCAGTGCGTCGACCGCCGCAGAGCACTGCGCGGCCAGCTGCGGGTCCCTCAGCACCCACGTGGTGATGTCGGCGTAGGGGCGATCGCCCCGCACCTTCACCTGACCGAACGCTCGGCCTGTGATCTCCGACTGCGTGGTCACAGCGCCGCCCCGAGGGGTCGGGCCAGCGCGCTCCACTGGATGAGCTCGAACGCACTCCGCGGTGCCGGTTCGGGCCGGGACTTGGACACGCCGTGCTTGTGGGGAACGCCGTGGATCTGGCCGGCCAGGACCCGGTCCGACACGGCGAGGACCGGGGCGCTGGATGCGAGACCCGTCGCGTTGCGGTAGAGGTCGGCGAAGACGGCGAGGCTCTGCTCGAGGGTGAACATCGACAGGATCCTGTTGCGGGCGGCATCGCCCATGGCCCTCCGCAGGCTGGCGTCCGACAGCAGCTGCAGGCACGCCTCGGCCATCGCTTCGGGGTGCTGGGGGGGCACGACCACGCCGGCATCGCCGGTCGCCTCCCTCACCCCACCGACGTCGGTCGCCACCGTGGGCATCCCTGACGCCATCGCCTCGATGAGGGTGTACGGGAACCCCTCGGAGATGCTGGTGAGCAGCACGACGTGCCCGGCGTGGTAGGCGTCGACCACCGAGTCCACCCTTCCTTCGAAGGTGGCGGAGCCGGTCAGTCCGAGTGAGTCCCGGAGGGCGACGCAGCGACGGAAGTAGGCCTCGTTCTCGGCGGCGGCGGCGCCGAAGATCCGTAGGCGGGCGATCGGGATGGCCTGCCGTACCCTGGCGAACGCCCGGATCAGCGTCTCCACGTCCTTCAACGGATCGATCCGCCCCAACCAGACGAGGGTCGGGACGGCCGGCTCGGATGCCCCGGTGACGAAGCTCTTGACGTCGACCCCGTTGTAGACCGGGTGGATGCGCTCGGGGGCGGCTCCGTTGGCCTCGAGCCACTGTCGGTTGTACTCGCTCCCCGGTGCGATGCAACCGGCCACCTGATAGCCGGCCCAGGTGAGGTGCTTGTAGAAGCGCAGCATGATGCAGCGCACGGGATGCGAGAACTGGTGGGACCCGAGCGCCAGGTAGCGCTCCCGGAGGTAGATGCCGTGCTCACTGATGATCAGGGGCGTCCCGTAGGCCCAGTTGGCTGCGAGACCGGGGAGCACGGACAGCCCGTTCGCCGTTGCATGGCACAGGTCCGCCTTGGGTGGTGGTGCGAACAGCGGGCGCAGCTGATGCTCGATGAGCTCAAGGGCGACGCTGGCATCGTGGACGGAGACCTCGCCGGGCTCTGCGCCGAGCACCCGGTCACTCCGGCTCGCCTCGCCCATGGCCCGCAGGAGGATCCCCAATGAGGACTTGGAGCGGAGGGCTCCGGCCAACGGCGACCGCCGTGAGATCTCGAAGAGCTGGCGCAGTGCCTCGAGGAACTCCGGTCCGCCATCCGGGTGCGCCATCGCCGCCACCAACCTGACGAACGCGTCCCGCAGATCGCCGGCGCTGCGGACCCTGCGACCGGACGTGGGCGACGATCCCCACAAGGCGACGCTGTGTACACCGTCCACGTTGTCGGGGAGCACCCACGTCGGCTGGATGTCGTCCGAGGCGGTGATGGCATGCACGGTGAAACGGTGCGGGGCCAGACCGCGGATGAGCTGATCACACCACACGCTGACGCCACCGGGGTGGTACGGGTAGGTACCCTCGGCGAGGAGTGCGACATCCATCACGCGGCCGTCCCGTCGCGGAGGCGAGGGTCGACGAGTGGGGTCGATCGGAGGTTGGGTCGGTTCGGCTTCATCGTCGGATACGACAGTAAAGATCCGGATCCCGCGTGAACACCCCCGACTTAGACGGGGTGTTCCTGGTACTGCGCGCCCCATGTCGGCGGTTCACCTGCGTGAATACCGCGGCAACCCTGGCAACAGCGACCCACCACCCTCGGATTACACGGCCCTCGTGGTCCGTCGACCTCGGGACCCGACTCCGGTGGGAGCGAGCGACGGTGGCCACACATGGTGCGCGAGCCGGCATCACCATCTGATCGCGTGCGCCGATCGCCGATGCCTGGTCCGGACATCAGGTGGACGCACTCATCGGTTGGGCCCGGGGGGCGACGGCCAAATGCCGGGGTCGGCCCGGGATGGAGTCGTCAAAGTGCAGGGTGAGCTGGGGAGAGTGCAGGGTAGGCACGCCATCCCTCGAGGCTTACTGTGCCAGGAGCGTCGGCACGCACTGGGCAGGAGCCGCGCAAGGGAGAGCAATCCAATGAGCCGTTTCCATCGGTCCCTCTACAAAGTGGTGACAGCGTGTGTGTTGGTCACCATGGTCATCGCCACCTCCTTGGCCGTGGTGGCCAAGCCGGCGGAAGCCGCCACCCCACCGCAACTCAACCTCAACGTCCTCCTCATCGGTGGGGGATCCACGGATCCGACGACCGCGGCATGGCAGTCGGCACTGAGCGGTGAGGGCGCCGCCTACACCCTCGCTACCGCCGCCGGCACCTACGGCGCCGAGACCGTCACGCTTCCCGCGCTCACCACCGGGTCGGTCGGCAACTTCAACGCCGTGGTGATCGCCGACTCGCCGGCCGGCTTCGCCGCCGGACAGTTGACGTCACTGTTCACCTACGAGTCCACCTACGGGGTGCGCCAGGTCGACGGCTACACCTATCCGATCCCTGCCCAGGGGATCACCGCGGTCACCGGCGCGAGCACCACGCTCGACAACACCACCGCCACCGTGACCGCCGCCGGCCTGGCCGCCCTGCCCGGCCTCAAGGGCACGATCCCCTTCGACACTGGGACCTACGGGGTCCCGGCGTCCGTGGTGACCGGCACCATCGGTGCCGCCTTCACGCCGTGGATCGAGAACGCCGCCGGCCAGGTCCTGGGCGGTGTCTACCAGCACCCGGGGATCAGCACGGCGCCCGACCCACAAGCCGGCGTGTCCGAGCTCGGCCTCACCTTCGACTACAACGCCACCCAGCTGCAGTGGCTGGTTCTGGCGCCCGGCCTCATCGACTGGGTGACCAAGGACACCCACCTCGGCCTGTCCCGTAACTACTTCGGCCAGGACGTGGACGACAACTTCATCTCGGACAACGAGTGGAGCTCGCAGTACCAGTGCACCCCGGCCGCCACCGAGCCGGACGACACCACCTGCCCCGCCGCCGTCCAAGGGGCGACGCCGGGATCGGCGCCGGGAATCCCGGCCGACGTGCAGATGAGTGCGGCCGACGTGGCCTACGTCGTGGCCTGGGAGCAGCAGACCGGCATCAAGCTCAACCTGGCCTTCAACGGCGTCGGAGCGTGCACCGCACCGACGGCCGCCGACGAGACCAGCGCGGTCTGCACCGGCTCGGTCGCCGACCCGGGGGGCACCTACACCGACCCGGGCCAGACCGTCGACGCCACCTATCCGAACGACCAGGGTCTGGTCAACGCCCTGTTGGCCGACAAGGCCGACTTCAACTGGATCAACCACACCTGGTCCCACCAGTTCCTCGGCTGCATCGTGTGGCAGGGTCAGCCCCTGACCAGCGCCACGGCCAACGCCACCGGCGGCACCCTCGCCGCCGGCACCTACACCTACGAGATCACCGCGGCCACCGCCTACGGTGAGTCGGAGCCGACCGCCACACCGCTGGCGGCGACGACGACCGGGGCCACCGGATCGGTGACCCTCGCCTGGCCCGACGCCACCAACGGCACCGGGACGGGCGGGACGGCCGGACCCACCCTGGCCGCCGAAGAGGCCAACCACACCGGTGGCACCGGCTTCTGGGGCTACAACGTGTATCGGGAGAACCCCGGCACCACCACCTTCGGCTACATCGGCCAGGTCCCCGAGAGCACCGCCACCACCTACAGCTTCACCGACACCGGGGCCGCCGCCCCGGGCGCCGGGCCGAGCTCGACCAGCACCACCGGCCCCTTCCCCACCGCCACCAACCCGGGCATCGACTGCTCGAGTGCGGCAAACAGCTGGGACCCGGCCACCAGCACCTCTCCCGACTCGTCCATCGAGCAGGAGATCGGGCAGGACCAGGCCTTCGCGACGGCCAACGCACTGCCCAACTACAACTCGGCCGCCGTGGTCACCGGTGAGCACTCCGGGATCGAGAATCCCAACATGCCCGCCGCCCTGGCCGGCACCGGTGTCACCACCTTCGCCACCGACGCCTCCCGCCAGCCCACGCAGTACTCGTTGGGTGCAGCCATCTCCGCACCCCGGTACCCGAGCAACATCTACTACAACGCCAGCAACTGGCCGGACGAGCTGAACGAGTACAACACGTTGTACGTGGCCCCCGGGGTCAACCTCGGTGACGCCGCCGATCCCACCGACACCGGTCACTGCGACGCCTCGTCGGCCACCACCTGCCTCACGGCACCGGCCACGGAGGCCTCACTGCTGGCCTCCGAGTCGAGGATCATGCTGAGCCACGTGCTGGCCAACAACCCCCGGGTGGGCTATGCGCACCAGACCGATCTCATCGGTCCGGCCACCGACGGCTACACCCTGTTGTCGCTGATCAACGACGTGCTGTCCCAGTACGACACCTGGACGAGCGCCGCGGCGCCCCTGGTCCAGATGACCGACACCACCGAGGCCCAGGTCCTCGCCGAGCAGTCGGCCTGGGCTGCGACACAGACCGCCGGATCGGTGAAGGCCACCGAGCAGAACGGTGTGGTCACGGTGACCAACACCGGCTCGTCGGCCGCCAACGTCCCGGTGACCACGCCGGCCGGCACCACCGACGGCACCGCCGCCTACGGTCAGGCCTACGCCGGACAGCTGTCCGCCTGGAACAGCATCGCCGCCGGGGGTTCGCTGACCCTCACCGAGCACGTCGCTCCCACCATCATCAGCGCCAACTCGGCGGGCTCGATCGTCGGAGCGGCCTTCAGCGCCACGGTGTACACCACCGGCGAGCCGGCACCGGTCGTCACCGAGACCGGGGCGCTGCCCGCCGGGCTGACCTTCGTGGACAACGGCGACGGGACGGCCACCCTGGCCGGCACCCCGGCCGCCGGATCGGGCGGTAGCTTCCCGATCACCATCACGGCCACCAACGCCTCGGGGGCGACCACCCAGGCGTTCACCCTGACCAACTCGGGGGCGCCGTCCATCACCAGTCCGGCGACCGCTGACTTCTACATCGGATCCGCCGGCACCTACACGGTGACCACCACGGGCTACCCGTTGGCCACGATCACCGAGAGCGGCACGCTCCCGGCCGGTCTGACCTTCACGGTCCCGAACCCGGCCACCGGCAGCGCCACCATCACCGGTACCACCACGGCGGCCGCCGGCACCACCCCGGTGACCATCTCGGCGACCAACACCTCGGGCAGCACCGCCACCCTGGCGCTGAACATCGTGGTGGCGGCATCCGGGCCTCCGGCCATCACCAGCCCGGCGACCGACGACTTCAACCTGGGAGTCGCCGGCTCGGTGGCGGTGACCACCACCGGGGGGCCGACGCCCACCATCACCGAGAGCGGGGCGCTGCCCGCCGGCCTGACCTTCGGGCCCGGCGCCACACCCGGCACCGCGCTGATCTCGGGCACCCCGACCGTGTCCGGCCGGACCACCGTGACGGTGAACGCCACCAACGGGATCGTGCCGAACGCCACCCAGTCGCTGGTGATCCAGGTGAGCGGTACGCCGTCGGTCACCAGCGCCACGTCGGCCACGGCCACCACCGGCCTGCCGTTCAACTTCACGGTGACGACGGCCGGGTATCCGGCACCGTCACTCGGCTGGAAGGGGACGCTGCCTCCGGGCATCACCTTCACCGACCACGGGAACGGCACGGCGTCGTTCGGTGGCACCCCGACGGGGCCGGCGCTCGCCGACCTCGACATCCTGGCCACCAACGCCTCGGGCACGACCGCCCAGGCGTTCACCCTGACGGTCAAGCCCGCCCAGACGACGCTGGCCGGTGGCAACCGACTGGCCGCCACGCCGGACGGCCTCGGCTACTGGATCTCCGGGCCCAACGGCTCGGTGGCCAACTACGGGACCGCGGCCAACTACGGCTCCATGGCCGGCAAGCACTTGAACGACCCGATCGTGGGCATCGCCGCCACGCCGGACGGGAAGGGCTTCTGGCTGGTCGCCACCGACGGTGGGGTGTTCAGCTTCGGTGACGCCCAGTTCTACGGGTCGACCGGTGCCATCAGGCTCAACCAGCCGATCGTGGGCATCGCCAGCACCCTCGACGGGAAGGGCTACTGGCTGGTCGCCTCCGACGGTGGGGTGTTCAGCTTCGGTGACGCCCAGTTCCACGGCTCGACCGGGAACATCAGGCTCAACAAGCCGGTCGTGGGCATGTCGGCCACGCCATCGGGGAAGGGCTACTGGCTCGTCGCCTCCGACGGTGGGATCTTCACCTTCGGTGACGGCCAGTTCTACGGGTCGACCGGGAACATCCGGTTGAACCAGCCGATCAACGGCATGGCCCCCACCCGGGACGGCCGCGGTTATTGGCTCGTCGCCTCCGACGGTGGGATCTTCACCTTCGGCGACGCCTCGTTCCACGGATCGGGAGGGAACGCCGGGCTCGAGGCGGTGGGGATGATCGTCTCCCCGACCAGCGCCGGGTACTCCCTCATCGACGCCAACGGGGCCCGCAACAACTTCGGGTTCTGAGCGAACCCGACAGTGCGACGGTGACCGGGGGCTCCCGTGCCCCCGGTCATCGTCGCGTCCGGATCCCTGCTCACCGGGTTCCGAGTGGCGGTTCGGTTCTCGTGACCCGGCGCCGGTGGTTCAGCGCTCGTCGCCGGAGTGGGCCGGCTGGTGGGTCTTCAACAGGCCGCCCACGACGGGTATCTCGGTGACCGCCTCGGCCCGGGCGATGGCCAGGCTGCTCCGGGCCAGCGGCAGGTGGGGCCCGGTCACCACGTAACGGGGGTTCCACCTCGGGTCGTACTTCTGGTTGAACCGCCAGAGTGACTCGATCTGCAGGGTCTCGCTGAACCGGTGCAGCACGTTGCGCTCGAGGGAGGTCCACGGACCGGTCCCCGCTTCGCCGGCCACCACCGCCCTCATCGTGGCGAAGTTGAGGCCCAGGCCCCGGAGCCCCTGTTCGGCCATCCACTGCAGGGTCTCGATGATCACGAAGTCGGTGAGTCCGTTCGGGGCGTCGGGATCGCTGGTCCGCCGCATCAGGTCGAGCGAGTAGCCGTCCACCTGGGCGGCGGGGACGTACTGGTTGAACGCCAGTGGCCGGTCGTCGGGGCCGAAGCACACGGCCAACAGCAGTCCCTCGTCCCGTGGGTCGAAGATGCGGCTCAGGGTCATGGAGTAGCCGCGCTCCCCCTCGCCCTGGCGGGTCTCGGTCATCAGCTCGAGCAATTGGAGCTTGAGGTCGGGCGTCACCTCGTCCGACGACCGGAAGCACTCGACCCGGCATCCCGCCTTCTGCACCCGGTTGTAGGCGCCGCGCAACGACTTCATCGACTTGCCCTTCAGGGTGAAGGCGCCGGCGTCGACGATGGCCTCGTCGCCGATGTAGTGATCGACGAGACCGGCGGCCCGGTAGATGCCGAGCCACGACTGCGACGCGGCCAGCACCGTCGGCTGCCAGGAGTTGGCCTGGGCCATGTCCATGACGTCGGACCACACCTCGGCCCGGTCCTGGGGAGGGCCGATCGGATCCGGTGACACCAGCATCACGCCGTTGATGACCGAGTAGGCGACCAGGGACTCGCCGGTGAAGAACCACGACTTGTCGTCGCGGAGCGCGAAGTAGTCGAGGGTGTCGCCGCCGTAGCGGTCGATGATCGACCGAGCCCGCTCGAAGGCCTCCTCCCGGGCGGCACCCACCCGGCGCGACTCCCGACCGGGGAGGGCGACCAGCAGCAGCAGGACGAGGACGACCACCACGACCAGGAGGAAGAACACGTCGAAGTGGTTCCGACGACCGTGGCCGAGGAGGTTCCCGACACCGGCGGTGGCACCGATGACCACTAGGCCGCCGGCGGCCACCCAGATGAACAGCCGGCTCACCCCCGACGGCCTCACGCGGAAGTGCTGGTGCTCGAGGAGCAGCCACAGGCTGAACACCAGCGCCAGGGTCGCCCCCTCGGGTGGCCGGCCCTGGATCAGGCGGTCGGCGGTGGTGGCGAGCATGAGGACGATGGTGGCCACCCACACGGGCCGGATGCCCCGGCGCACGCCCCGGGCCAGGCCGAGCAGGGCCAGACCGGCGACCAGTGCCTCGACCACCGACAACGGGTGCACGCCGAAGGGGAGCCAGTGGTCGACCGGCCGACTACCCCGGACGTCCCACAGCGCGGCGAAGATGACGTTCAGCGCACCGAAGACCAGGAGGAGGACGGCGGCCGTGCGCCGTACCCGCCGCCGCACCACCCAACGCTGGAGGCCCGACTCGTTGAGCGGCCAGGTCGGTCCGTTGGGCAGCGCCCCCACCTTGGTCGTCGCCGTCATGTCCACCTTGCCCGGCGCCAGCGCCAACCGCTCGAGCAGGACCGGGGACCGGACCGGCACCTCGCGCAGCCAGAGCTTCAGCCCGAGCACGGCACCACCGGTCATCTCGACGTAGGAGAAGCGGTGGACGGTCACGAAGGGATGGGGAAGCCGGAACCGGGCCGGCCGAGCCACCACCGAGGCGGTCCCGCTCCCCGTGTTGGCGTAGAAGCCGTTGCCGACCACCGACAGCTCGGGCTCGTGGGTGTGCCCCGAGATCATGCCGGCATAGCCCTGGGACACCAGCCGCGCCGCCTCGGCCCGGGGTGGGGCGTTGTGGCTGGCCGGATCGGACCGGGCGCTGATGGCCGTCTCACGCAGGGCGCGGTTCACCCGCAGGAGGGTGGCCGCCGCGGCCACGCCGGCGACGATGACGATGAAGGCGACGAGCAGACCGAACCCGAGCAGCCACCGCTGGGCGTGATGGTGGAGCAGCTGGTTGACCCCGGGCAGGAAGGTGAGAAGCCGCAGGAGGAGGATGGCCACGAACGGGACGGCGGCGAGCCACAGCTTCCCGACGATCTTGCGGTAGAAGAGGCGCGACCCCATGAAGTCGGCCACGTCCCCGTCGAGCCACTGGACGCCCTCGAGGAGGGACCCCGACGTCTGGCGGGACTCGAGCTCGGGGAGGAGGTCCCGTACGACGTGGTGGCCGAACGGCGTGTCCACCGGTGACCACGGGTCTTCGAAGGCGTTGTAGGGATCGGCCTGATTGCCGTGCACCACCCGGACCCGCTGGGGGCCGTGCTCGGTGCTGACCACCAGATCGCACCGGAGCGCGA
>CAZNLF010000013.1:0-28327 GCA_964573595.1 uncultured Acidimicrobiaceae bacterium
CGGCCCGTCGGCGTTCCGCAGGACGTCAGGGATCGACCTCCGTCCGAACTGGCGGGCCTCGAGACCGGTACCGGACACCCGGACCTGGACACCGGCCCGTCCCGCGCTCACATAGTCGAGGGTGGCGACGGCCTTGGAGACGTGGAACGGCTCCGTGTGGGTGGTGGTGGCCACCGGCACCAGCCCGATCCGCGAGGTCACCGGCGCGACCCGCGCCGCGGTGATCACGGCGTCCAACCGCCCGCTGACCCGGTCGACCCGGTCGTCGGCGGCGCCCCGCCGGGCCGACTGGAGGGCCATCGAGTCGTCGAAGGTCACGAAGTCGAGCAGGCCGCGCTCGGACTCCTCGACCATGTCCACCCAGTAGCGCGGCGTGAACAGCTCGTCGGGTCGGGCCCCCTCCGCTCGCCAGGCGGCTGGATGCCAGCCCGCCCCGTCGAGGGCGACGGCCAGATGCATCAGAGATCCTGATCGGGTCGGGTTCAACCGGTTCGGCATACGCTCACTATAATAACGATCGGTTTTATCATCTATCTGTCGGTGCCCGCACACCGGGACCGTGGCACTCGGCTCCGGCACTCGGCTCCGGTATTCGGGTCTGGCGCCGGGTCGGCCCGACTTGACAAAACCGACCGGTTTGGTCACCATTAGTCCTCCACGCACGCCCGAGCCCCGATGAGGTGCCCATGACCACCACCGCGACCCCCGTCACCCTCGACATCGCCCCCCTGTCCGGCACCATCGGGGCGACGATCCGCGGGCTCGACCTGCACCAGGGAATCGACGCCGACACGGTCGCCGCCATCCGCCAGGCACTGCTGGACTACAAGGTCATCTTCTTCCCGGGCCAACACCTCGGGCCCACCGAACACAAGCGGTTCGCCGCCTACTTCGGTGAGATCACCAACGCCCACCCCGTGGTGCCCGGGGTGGGCGAGCACAAAGAGGTGTTCGAGATCGACTACTCGAAGTTCCGTGAGGTCCTGGCCGCCGACAAGGCGGACTCGGGCAGCGAGTACGGGGAACGCGACAAGTGGCACACCGACGTCACCTTCGTGAAGACCCCGCCCCTCGGATCGATCCTCAATGCGATCGTGATCCCCGAAGCCGGTGGGGACACCCTGTGGGCCGACACCCAGGCCGCCTACGAAGGCCTCTCCCAGCCGTTCAAAGACCTCGTGGACGGGCTGACCGCGGTCCACGACGGGACCCGTACGTTCGGCAAGGTCCTCGACTACCTCGGTGAGGGAGAGTGGGACGGGGAGAAGTTCACCGAGCTGACGCCGGTCGAGCACCCGGTCGTGCGGACCCACCCCGAGACGGGCAACCGAAACCTGTTCGTCAATCCAGGCTTCACCCTCAAGATCAAGGGGCTGGCCGGCAAGGAGAGCGACACACTCCTGCGCTTCCTCTACGCCCACATGGCCACGCCCGAGTACGTCGTCCGCTACCAGTGGGACGAAGGGGATCTCGGCTTCTGGGACAACAGGACCACCATGCACTACGCCATCGGCGACTACGGGACGGCCCATCGGGTGATCCAACGCGTGACCATCAGGGGCGACCGGCCCTACTGAGCCCGGAGGCATCGCCGCGGCCCGGCCGATCGCCACGTTCGTGCAACCCACCGACAAAGGATGAAGATGCATCACCCACTGACCGTATTCGTCGGCCGCACGCGCCTCCGGCGTGCGGGTGCCCTCCTCGGGGCCATCGCCGCTGCCGTCGTCGTCAGCGCCTGCGGATCGAGCAGCGCCACCTCCTCCGCGACGACGTCGACGGCCGCCACCGCATCGACCGGTTCCGCCACGCCGGTCGACCTCTCCGGGGTGACCATCAACTTCGCCGATCAGTTCAAGGAGTACGAGACCGCCTTCGACGCCACCGGCGCGCTGAACGGCGCCCCCTACAAGGTCAGCTACAGCGAGTTCGTCGGCGGCCCCCCGATCATCGAGGCCGAAACGGGCGGATCGGTCGACCTGGGGGACATGGCCGAGACGCCGACGATCTTCGCCCAGGCCGCCTACGACCCGGTGAAGGTGGTCGCCGCCACCGAGAGCGCCGACGCCAACGAGTCGCCGTTCGGGATCATCGTCCCCAAGGGCTCCCCCATCACCACGGTGTCGGACCTCCGCGGCAAGACCATCGCCGTGCAGGAGGGGACGGTCGAGCAGTACGTCCTCATCCAGATCCTGAAGAAGGCGGGCATCCCCTACAGCGCGGTGAACGTCGACAACCTCGCCGTGACCAACGCGTCCACCGCGGTCGCCGCCGGCAAGGTCGACGCGGCGGTGCTGTCACAGCCGCTGATCGCCCTCGACATCGCCGCCGGCACGGTGAGTCAGCTGGTCAGCGCGGCCGGCTATGCGCAGACACTCGGCTACCTGACGGCGAGCCAGGCCGCCCTCGACAACCCCCAGAAGGCGGCGGCCATCGCCGACTTCATCAACCGCTTCTACAAGGCGCAGGCGATCCTGAGGAAGAACCCCCAGCTGGCTGCGCAGACCTACGTCAAGACCTACGGCGTCTCCCTGTCGGTGGCCGAGGCGGCGGTGAAGTCGGTCGAGTCGGTGGGCACGCCGATCACGGCGGCGATCATCAGCTACCAGCAGCAGGAGGCCGACACCTTCCACCAGCTCGGGCTCATCCCCGCCACCATCAACGTGGTCCACATCTTCGACCTCCCCTTCAACAAGAAGGTGTCCGAGACGGCCGGTCTGACCTCGTGATCCGCTTCGAGGGGTGCCGAGGACGGTGACCGACCTGGCCCACCGTCGGGGACACGCTCCGCCACCCAGCGGGCACGACCAAGCCGGTTCGACCGTCGCCGTCGCGGATCTGGTCCGGCCGGTGGTGAAAAAGGAGCGGAAGCGGGGCCGGCGGGTGAGCCTGGCCATCCGGGCTTCGGTGCCGATCGCCGTCTTCGGGTTGTGGTGGGGCCTCACCGGCACGGGGGTCGTGTCGGCGACCAAGCTGCCGACGCCGGCGACGACCTGGGACACCTTCGTCAATCTCTGGACCCACGAGGACCTCCTGGGCAACATCGGGGTCTCGATCACCCGGGCGGCGGTCGGTCTGGCCATCGGGGCCACGATCGGACTGGCGCTCGGGATCGCCGTCGGCCTGTGGACCCTCGGCGAGGAGCTCATCGACTCCTCGATGCAGATGTTCCGCACCATCCCCTTCCCCGCCGTCATCTTCTTGTTCATCGTGTGGGTGGGTATCGGCGAGGTCTCGAAGTACCTCCTGATCGCGCTGGCCACCCTGTTCCCGATGTACCTCAACACCTCCAACGGCGTCCGGAACGTGGACCGCAAAGTGGTGGAGGCGGCACAGTCGTTCGGCCTCCGGGGTCAACGCCTGGTACGCCAGGTGGTGATCCCCCTCGCCATGCCCTCGATCCTGACCGGCCTGCGGTTCTCCACCGGCGTGGCCATCATCGCCCTGGTCTTCGCCGAGACGGTCAATGCCAGCAAGGGCATCGGCTACCTGGTCCTCCAGGCGTCGAGCTTCAACAACATCGCCGAGCTGGTCGTCTGCATCGTTCTCTACGCGCTGTTGGGGATCATTGCCGACCTCCTGGTGCGGACCCTCGAGCGCTCGCTGATGCCCTGGCGTCGCCAGCTGGCCGTCCGATGACGGTGGCCACCGACGACGCCCCCGCGGTCGTCGTCCGAGGGGTCTCCAAGGCGTTCGGGGACCACCAGGTGCTCGCCGGGTTCGACCTCACCATCGACCATGGCCAGTTCATCGCCCTGTTGGGCGCGTCCGGCAGCGGCAAGACCACCCTGCTCCGTGTCCTGCTCGGGCTCGAGATCACCTCGGGCGGCGAGGTGTTCGTCCCCGAGGCCCGGACCACCGTCTTCCAGGAGCCGCGCCTGGTCTCGTCCATGAAGGTGTGGCGGAACGTGGTGATCGGACAGCCCCGCTCGCAGGGGACCCGCCAGGCGGCGGTGGCCGCGCTCGGCGAGGTGGGGCTGGCGTCCCACGCCGATGCCTGGCCCGGGACGCTGTCGGGCGGAGAGGCCCAGCGGGTGGCACTGGCGCGGGCACTGGTCCGCCAACCCCAGCTGCTGCTGCTCGACGAGCCGTTCGCCGCCCTCGACGCCCTGACCCGGCTCAAGATGCAGGCCCTGGTGGCCGAGCTGTGCGCCAAGCACCGCCCCGGGGTGCTCCTGGTCACCCACGATGTCGAGGAGGCCGTGCTGCTGGCCGACCGGGTGCTCGTGCTCAAGCAGGGGTCGATCTCCCTCGATCTCGAGGTCGGCCTCCCGCGGCCCCGGAGGATCGGTGGACCCGAGTTCGACGCCCTCCGCAACCGGTTCATGGCTGAGTTGGGCGTGCTGGACCCGAACCGCGGGCTCGGGGCCCCCGCCGGCGACGCGGTCCTGCCACAGTAGGGGCGTGCACGAACAGACGGCGGAAGACCCGACGATCGGACGGCGACCGAGGAACCTGGTCGTCGTGCTCCTCGACAGCCTGAACCGCCATCTCCTCGAGGCCTACGGCTCGACCGAGTTCGACACCCCGCACCTCGCCCGGTTCGCGAACGAGTCGCTCCGCTTCACCGCCCACCACGTGGGGTCCCTGCCCTGCATGCCGGCGCGGCACGACATCCTGGTCGGGGCCCTCGACTTCCCCTGGCGGCCGTGGGGGTCGATCGAGGTCTGGGAGGACGCCATCACCCGGGCACTCCGGGCGCGGGGGGTCACCAGCGTGCTCGTCTCGGACCACCCCCACCTCTTCGAGACGGGCGGGGAGAACTACCACACCGACTTCACCGCCTGGACCTACGAGCGCGGTCACGAAAACGACCCGTGGCGGACCACCCCGGACCCCACCTGGGTGGGGACACCGGCCCTGCCGACGGAACGTCCCCCGTACCATCACCGCTACGACGATTCACGCACGTACTTCCGGTCCGAGGCGGACTTCCCGGGACCGAGGACGATGACGGCGGCCGCCGACTGGATCCGGCGGTCGGCCGGCGACCACGACCGCTTCTTCCTGATGGTGGACGAGTTCGACCCACACGAACCCTTCGACACCCCACTCCCCTATGCCGGGATGTACAGCGAGGACCGGGACGCACCACTGGCCATCTGGCCGCCGTACCTGGTCGACGCCGTGGCCAGCGGGCAGCTCGACCCGGTCAGGGCCCGTCACATCCGTGGGAACTACGGATCGAAGCTGACCATGATCGACCAGTGGTTCGGCCACCTGCTGCAGGCCATCGACGATGCGGGACTTCGCTCCAGCACCGCCGTCGTGCTGTGCACCGACCACGGCCACTACCTCGGGGAGCACGACCTGTTCGGCAAGCCCGGTGCGCCGATCTACAGTGAGCTCGGACGGATCCCGATGCTCATCCGTTGGCCGGGCCGGGGGCCTACGGACGTCGACGCCCTGACCACTTCGGTGGACCTCCACGCGACAATCGCCGACCTGTTCGGCGTCACGGTCGACCATCCCACGCACGGCGTGTCGCTACTGCCTCTCATCGAGGGCCGGGCCACGTCGGTCCGCGAGCTCGCCCTGTTCGGGTACTGGGGGCGTCATGTCGGTGTCACCGACGGCCGCTACCGTTACCTGCGGGGTTGCGGTGAGGCGAATTTCCCCCTTTCGATGTGGTCCAACCGGTGGTCGACCATGCCCGTCCAGCCGGCACCCGAGCTGCGGCTGCCGCGACCCGACGGGCGGGCGGTGCTGCGGGCGATGCCCGGCACCGGGGTGCCGGTCATCGCCCAGCCGTTCGGACCGGGGGACAGGCTGCCGTTCTGGGCCGGGTTCGAACCACCGAGCGACTCCTACCTCTTCGACACCGGATCGGATCCCGGTGAGTACGAGAACCGGGTTGGCGAGCGACCAGAGGCGCGGTTGGTCGAAGCCCTCGCCACCGAGCTCAGGACGATCGGAGCGCCGTCCGATCTCCTCGAGCGCGTCGGCATCACCTAGGCCCGGAGCCGTCAGGGTCCACGGACCTCGACGTGGCTCACCCGGTGGCGCCCATCCTTGAAGAGCACGATGCCGGCCCGGTCGCGGGTGGGGACGACGTGTCGGCGCACGTTCACCAGATTGATCTCCGACCAGGCCAGGTCGGCGACCCGGTGAGCCTCCGGGTCGGACAGCGAGGAGAACCACTTGAGGAACGCGCCCGGTTCTGCCTCCGGCGTCGCCCGGAGCCCCATCAGGCGGTCCGTGAACCAACGCCCGACATCAGCCTCGGCCGCGTCGACATAGAGCGAGATGTCGAGCAGGTCGGAGACCTGGCGCACGTCGTCATCGGCGGTCCCCACCTGCAGCACGTTGAGACCCTCGACGACCACGACGTCGGGACGCGAGATCACATGACGGACCCCGGCGAGGACGTCGTAGGCCTGGTGCGAGTAGACCGGCACGTCGACATCGGCATCGCCCGCCCGTAAGGCGCCCAGCGTCGACAGCAGTGCGGGACGGTCGTAGGTCTCGGGAAACCCCTTTCGCCCGCTGAGGCCTCGGTCTTCGAGTACCCGGTTGGGAAACAGGAATGCATCCGTCCCGAGCAGTTCGACGGCGAACGGTTCGGCGCTCCGGGCCAGGAGCCGCTGGATGATCCGGGCCGTCGTGCTCTTGCCGACGGCCACTCCCCCGGCCACTCCGATCAGGAACGGCGAAAGGGACCGGCCGCGCGTGAAGCGCTCGGCGTCCCGGGCGGTGGCGGCGGCGGACCGGGCGAGCAGCCCGAGGAGCTGGCAGAGCGGCACGTAGATGTCGGTCACCTCGTCCGGGGCGACCGGCTCGGTGGCAGCGATCTCTCCGGCCAGCCGGACCGCGTCCGGACCGCCCCCCGGCGGGACGGCCAGCCCGGCCCACTCACTCCTCGTGAACCGCACCGGGTTGGGCCCTTCGCCCCTCACCCGATCTCCTCTGACGCCGGAGCGGAGGGCGTATCCGGTCGCATCCGCCGCCCCACCGCTTGGGCGGCCAACACCAACGGAGGGGAGGCCAGCACCACCAGACACACCTCGAAGGGGGCCCGGAAGCGGACCAGGCCGTAGACGAGGGCGCTGACCACCGTGACCACTCCGGCCGGCACCAGGAGGAACCACTGGCTGATGCGCCGTCTCCGCAGGATGACGATGCCGGCCATCCCCAGCGGGAGGAGGACATAGTAGAAGCCCAGGCCGGCCAGCGACGCCGGCACGGGGCGACCCTCGTTGACGTCGGCGTCCGCCATCTGGATCGGTTCGTAGAAGTCCCACAGCCGGCCGACACGGGCCACCATGACCAACGGGATCCGGCTGGCGTGATGCTCGATGTACTCGACCGCCGCATGCTGGTCCCGCGTCGACACCACCGACTCTTCGTTGCCGGTGATGGAAGCGGCGCAACCGAGGGCCCACGATCCGAGGTAGGGCCCCTGGTAGGTCTGCGGACAGTTGGCACCGAGGAGCGCCAGGCCGTCACCGGTCGAGAGATAGGTGGGGTCCTCGAAGGTGGTCAGGTTCCGACCGACCCACGGCGCCACCACCGCCATCGACGCCACCACGCCCACCGCCAGGAGCACACATCGGCGCCGGAACGGCAACCGGCGGGCCAGGAGCACGGCCGGCACCAACAGGAACGGCACGAACAAGACCAGCTCGGCTCTCACCAATGCCTCGGCTCCGCAGGCCGCGCCGAGCAGAAGCGCTCTCGGGACGGTGGGGTGGCGAAGCACGCGGACCACGGCCAGGAGGATGAGCGCCATCAGGAGCATCGCCGGGGTCTCCGACATCAGGATGCCGCTCGGCATCCAGAAGTTGGGTGCCACCGCGGCCAGGCCGGCGGCGGTGAGACCCACCCACGGGCCGGCGACGGCGCGTCCGAGCAGGCCGACGAAGAGGACCACTGCGGCGCCGAGGACCGCCATGGTCAGACGCTGGACCGTGGTCCCGTTGTGCCGGCCGACGATGAAACTGGCGCCACCGATCAGCAACGAGGTCAGCGGCGGGTGGGCGGCGGTCGGCGAATTGGCGAAAGGGGCCTCGAAGAAGTGACCCTGGGAGAGCTCGTTGGCGGTGACCCCGTACCAGAACGAGTCGTAGAGCTTCCCGTTCTCATGACGCGTGAACACCATGACGTAGCCGACGCGCAGCACGAGGGCGGCCAACACGACTCCACCCAGTCCGACGGCGAATCTGCCCTCCCGCATCGACCCTCCGATGTTCGGCGCCGGAAGGGGGTCACCGGTTCCGAGGTCCTCGGCGAGCGCGGTCACCACGACGTCCCCGCGTCCCCACGGCGCCGATCGGGATCGACCACACCCCATCCAGGATCGGCGTCGGTCACCGGGGTGGCCTCATGGAACCCATGCATGCCATCCCGTTCTCTCCTCTTCGCCGCCGGCACCGCCGCTGCCCGGACCGCCGCATCACCGGACCGCCGGCTCGCCAGTCCACGGGACCGCCGCACCGGAGCCCGCGGATCCGGCACCGGAGCGGAGGGAAGGGACTCCCACCGACGGATCGATCGGGATCAGTCGACGGACAACCCGTAGACGAGTCCACCGTCAGGGCCGATGTCGTAGATCTCGATCCCGTCCTCGACGTGGGCCTCATCCGCCCCCAGGGCGACGGCGATCTTGTTCAACGCATTGCGGGTCACGTCGGCCACCAGCTCGAGGCACTGCGCCGGTGAGGCCTCGGACCGGAGTCGGGTGGCGGGCCCCTCGATGCTCCCGGGGCGCCAGATCATGGCGTCCGTGAGCGCCAGTGCAGCCTTCTGGAGTGGAGACAGATCGCTGTGCTCGAAGTCCTCGACGCCGGCAAGAAGAGCTTCATCGGCGCCGGCCAACAGCGCCGGCCTGCTCCTCAGGGACTGGCAGAGCCGGCACCGATGTTGGCGTGCTCCCCAGAGGCGGACCAGTTCCGAGGTGACGGGATCGATGGCGCCGAGCCGCGGCGCCACCCTGATCAGCAGATCCAGTGCCTCCCAGATCTTCGTCGCATCCGATCGTCGGTGAGGGCCTGCCTGGTCAGGGGGCAGGTGCCAGCCGAGCGCATCGAGAGCCAATCTGGTTCGGGGGAGGAAGTCCATCACGAACACGACGGCGACCGCGGTGGCGGCCTCGCCCCCCCACGACCCGAAGAGGTCCGAACGTTGACCGTCGGTGATCGACGACACGTCGACGGAGAACTGCTCCGACAACTCGAGGAGGGTCCGGTCGGAGTCGTCGAGGTCGGGGACTGACCGCCACTGGCTGCCGGGCCCGACGGTGGCACCTTCGCCGACTGCCGCCTGGGTCAGCCCCACGGGCGTCAATCCGTGCTGATCGGCACAGACCCTGGCGACCAGGGTGACCAGCTCCACCCGTTCGAGACGGACCGCCTCGTTCCATGCCGCCGGCTCCAACCCCGCCAGCGCATCGACGGTGGCGGTCAGGTCGTCATCGAGCTCCGCGAGTCCACTGGCCATATAGCGGAGAACCCTATCCGCCTACGCCGATCATCGGAGACCGACGGCCCCACCCGGCCCGGTTCTTCCGTGTCCTCAACCGAGTGACTCGAGCAGCTTCTTGCTGTCCACTCGGTCCCAGACCGCGCGCCACCGGCGGCGCAGCTTCCGTTGACGGCGTCGCTCCCCTGCCACCAGCACTCCGGCAGCGAACGCAGCACTGCGGGTACCGCTCTGGGCCTGGTGGCGCAGCCAGTGCTCGGCAGCCACCGCATCGTGGTGCTCGCCCAGGACCGTCTGCAGGTCCTCCGCCGCCGCGGCGAGCCGCCGGGCCGGCTTTCCGATCACGGGGCCGGCCGTCTCGGCCGCGTACCGGAGCTGCTTCGCCCGGATCCGGATGCGATGGAGCTGGACGTCGCTCGGGTGTCCACCTGCCGATCGAACGGACCGGCGCAGGGCGCGCCAGCGCTTCCGTACCAGTTTGGGGAGGACGCTCCTCGCGGTGGCACTGCCGCGCCTTCCCGCCCGCTTGTGACGACGGTGGCCGGGTGCGAAGAGGGGTGGCAACCGCGACGCCGCGTTCAACCGATCGAGCAGGTTCAGGTAGCGCTCGCCCGCCAGCGTCGTCGTCAGCTCCCTGGCGGCCGTCCGGCGGTCATCGTCCAGTGCCACCCGGAGCTCGAGGGTTCCCCCGGCCTCCGTCACGGACTCGGTGGACAACAGCGACCCGCCGAGCACGTCGGCATCGCGCACCTTTCCCAGCACGGCGCCCAGCCACTTGAGCTCGTCCCGGGTGCGCGACACCCACACGGGGTCGAGCTCCCGGTCGAGCAGCTTCAGATCGGACCGCAACCGCCGGGTGGCGACCCGGGCCTGGTGGACGTCCTCGGTGGCCAGGTCGGACTCGTCGAGGCGGAGGCGGATGTCGTGCCCGACGAGTCGATCCAGGCTCCTGGCGACGGAGTCCTTCACGACGTCCTCCATCAGCGATCGCCGGTCCGGACGGGTCCTCGCGGTTCGGGCGGCCTCATGGCCGGCCAAGCGCAGCGCCTTTCCCAGTTTCGTCTCCCCGTCGGTCCGCGCCCCGGCGTGTCGCATCTCGGCCACGACCGCATCCATCACCGACTCACCACCGGGGCCGAGCTCCAGCTCGATCTGGCGAAAGCGCCGGACCTTGCCGCCGACGAGGACGGCGGTCACGGTGTCGTCGTCGATCTCTCCGTAGGGGGCACCGGCCGCGTCACGGAGCGCCACCCGGCGCCTGACCGCCTTCAGTTCGGCGATCTGAGCCAGTGAGGCCCGCCGGACAACCCCCCGCACGATCCTCGTGGCCTCGTCGGGGACGGCGTCGGACAAGCCCGGCCAGATGAGCTCGTCGCGGTCGAGCGTCAGCCCGGCGCCCGTGCGTGGGAGCTTCAGTGTCCACGTGCCGCCCCCGGGCTCCTCTCCGGAACGGTGTCGCAGCGTGATGTCGCTGCGCCACAGTCTGAGGTCGGACGTGTCGAAGTACAGGGCCAGGGTGTGCTGCTCCAGGAGGCCCACGGTACCCCCCACCACGCGTCGGAGGTCGGGGAGCTCGAAGTCCGCGTCGACCGCCAGCTTCACCTCTCGCTCGATGGATCGGCTCTCGGTCACCATTACCTACCTGACCCTCGATTTGCAGGAGAGATCATCCCACCGGTCGACAGGTCGCGAGGTGACAATGGGAATCCACCTGATGGCGACGAGCATAGCAATCGGCCGGAACACCGGGCCCCGGACGGTGACGGCACGGGAGGGCACACAGGCAGCCCCCTACCCACATCGGAGTGGTCCTACTCGGGCCGTGCCGCAGCTGTCGGGAGAATCCCGACGGCACCGACAGCGCGACGTGCCGCATCCGGCCGCTCACCCGATCGCGTTCACGGTCACGCGTCACGCCAACCTTTACCCGAGGGCCGACGGCCGCCACGGACCGACGGCCGTCCGCCGATCGGGTTCCTGCCCCCAGGAGCCGCACCGGGAGCGTCGGGGCCGTTACGGCCCCGCTCCTCGGTTCGACGACATCCCGTACCCGCCGCCTTGGCAGCGCAAACCGGACCGGTGCCGGGCACTGCTCCCATCGGCTGGTGGTGGGCCGGCCGCGCGCATCGGATCCGACCGTTTCGACAGGGACGGAAACGGGTAGCTCAACTTCCGTGGCCGGTGAGGTATGACCGAAGGGCGACCCGTGGAGACAAGCGAGACGACCGTCGATGACATCGGGCGGAGCAGGCCCGATGGACCGAGGGGTGACCCATCGCCCGGTCGAGCGGTCGACCGGGCCGGCAATGCCGCCCCGCGAGCTCCGACCAGGCTCAGTGCGACCTGGACGGCCGTCGTGGTCGCGGTCGTCGTGCTCGTGGCCCTGGTGATCTTCATCGCCCAGAACACCCGTCAGTCGACGGTGAACTTTCTCTGGGCCCACGGGCGGGCCCCGACCGCCGTCCTGCTCCTGATCGCCGCCCTGGCCGGCGCGGTCATCGTCGTGGTCACCGCGGCCGCACGGATGCTCCAGCTCCGCAAGCGGGCCGGACGCCCGCGGGTGGTCGGGACAGATCCCGGCCCCCGTCCGGGAGGGGCTGGTCCGTCGTCCGTGCCCGGAACCTGACGACCGACACCCACGTTCGTCGCCGGGTGTGCGTGTCGCTGCCCGCTAACCTGCCGGGATGAGACGGGGTCGGTGGCCGAAGGCGACGCTCGGAGCCGTCATGCTCGGCGCTGCCAGCGGACTTCGATCACAGATCGGTATGGCCTCCGTCCTCGCCGCCGCCGCCCCCGAGGAGCTGCCCGGCCCACTTCGCGGCAGGGGCGTGCGACTCGGTGCGCTGGCCGCTGCGGCCGGCGAGCTGGTCGTCGACAAGCTACCCGGCGTCCCCGCCCGTACCGCCCCCGGGGGCCTGGCCGCCCGGGTGGTGCTGGGAGGAGCATCGTGCGCTCTGCTGGCCTCCCTGGGCGGTGGGCCCGTCGTCTGCTCGGCGGCCGTCGGTTCGGGGAGCGCCGTGGTGGGCGCCTATGGCGGTCTGGCCGTTCGCCGGCGGATGGCCGCGAGGATCCCGCCGCTGGCGGCCGCCCTCGCCGAGGACGGCCTGGCCGTGGCGCTGGCACTCGCCGCACCGGTGGTCACGACCCGTCCGACCGGTGGGGTGCCGCTCGGCAGTCGGCAGTAAGGGGGTCGGCGTCCGGCCCGGTGTCCGACGCCACGAACCCCGGGAGGACGGACGCACACGGCCGGCGGCGGCCCGAGCCACCTCCGCCGCGTATGGGGCAGGATGGAGCTATGGCACACGACCGAAAATTCCGCTTCGCCGCGCAACTGGGCAGCACGAAGGACGGATCGGCCCGCTCCTGGGCCGACCAGGCGAGACGAGCCGAGGACCTCGGTTACTCGGCGCTGCTCATGCCGGACCATTTCGGAGACCAGTTGGCTCCCGTGCCCGCATTGGCGGCGGTCGCGGCGGCCACCACTTCGCTCCGAATCGGCTCTCTCGTCTTCGGCAACGACTACCGCCACCCTGTCGTGCTGGCCAAGGAGGCGGCGACCCTCGACCTGCTGAGCGAGGGTCGGTTCGAGCTCAGCCTGGGTGCCGGCTGGATGCGCACCGACTACGAGGAGGCCGGGATCACCTACGACACGCCGCGGATCAGGGTGGAGCGCTTCGAGGAGGCGGTGCAGGTCATCCAAGGGCTGCTCCGATCCGACGGGCCGTTCTCGTTCGACGGTCTCTACTACCGGGTCCACGACCACGAGCTGCACCCACGACCGGTGCAGCAGCCGGGCCCGCCCCTGATCATCGGTGGTGGTGGCAAGCGGGTGCTCTCCTTCGCGGCCCGCCATGCCGACATCGTCAGTATCAACGTGAACCTGCGCGAGGGAACCGGCGGTCCGGAGACGGCACCGAACGCCGCGCCCGAACGCACCCGTGAGAAGGTGGCCTGGGTCAAGGACGCCGCCGGCGACCGGTTCGGGGAGCTCGAGCTCAACGCCCTCATCGGTTTCGTCCTGATCACCGACGACGCCAAGGGGGTGGCCGACGCCATGGCGCCCCACTTCGGGATCAGCAGTGCCGATGCGCTCCACGTCCCGCTGGCTCTCCTGGGCACGCTCGACGAGATGACCGAGGAGCTCCAGTGGCGGCGCGAGGAGTACGGCATCTCGTACTGGTCGATCGAGGCGGACAATTGGGAGGAGCTCGGCCCCGTCGTCGCCAAGCTGTCGGGTACCTGAGCGCGGTTGTCGGAGCGGGCGTGACGACGAGTGCAGGCATCCTCCCGTTCCGGAGGCGACCCCCCGGGGAGATCGAGGTCATGCTCGTCCATCCGGGCGGACCGTTCTGGAAGAACAAGGACGATCACGCCTGGTCGATCGCCAAGGGCGAGTACCGCGGCGACGAGAACCCCCTCGCCGCCGCGGAGCGTGAGTTCGCCGAGGAGATGGGCGTCCCCGCCCCGCCGGGAGACCGCATCGACCTCGGCGAGATACGACAGGGCGGTGGAAAGATCGTGCGAGCCTGGGCGGTGGAGGCCGGAGACGTGGAGCTCGAGTACGTGGCGAGCAACCTGTTCGAGCTGGAATGGCCTCCCCGCTCGGGGACGATCCGGCAGTTCCCCGAGGTCGATCGGGCCGAGTGGACGACCGTCCGGCTGGCCCGGATCCGGCTGGTGAAGGCCCAGGTGGCGTTGCTCGACCGGCTCATCGCTGTGGCCGGCGACCGGTAGGCCGCACCCGTGCCCTCTCGTGAGCTGGTGATACTCGGCACGGCGAGTCAGGCGCCGACCCGGCACCGGAACCACAACGGCTATGTCCTGCGCTGGGACGGACAGTCGATCCTGTTCGATCCGGGAGAGGGGACCCAGCGCCAGATGATCCTCGCCGGGATCTCTCCCTGGCCGATCCGCCACATCTGTATCACCCACTTCCACGGGGACCACTGCCTCGGACTTCCCGGCGTTCTGCAACGCATGTCCCTCGACGGCGTGACCCACGCGGTGGACGTGCTGTTCCCGGCGACGGGCACCGGATACTTCCGTAAGCTGAGGCACGCCTCCGTGTTCGACGACCGGATCGACGTCCGCCCGCTGCCCGTCGGCGGGAACGGGATCGTGACCACCGACGGACCGTTGTCCATCGTGGCGGTCCGACTCGATCACGAGCCGGAGACCTTCGGATGGCGCATCGAGGAGGCACCGGGAAGGACCATGCTGCCCGAGCGCCTGGACGCCGCCGGTGTCGAGGGTGAGATGATCGGACACCTGCAGAGGTCAGGGTCGGTCGACGTGGCGGGAAAGCGGGTTCGGCTCGAGGACGTCAGCACGCACAGGACCGGCCAGCGCATGTCCTTCGTCATGGACACGGGGATCTGCGACGCCGCCGTGGACCTGGCGGCGGACTCCGATCTCATGGTCTGCGAGGCGACGTTCGCCGGCGAGGACGAGCAACTGGCCCGCCGCTTTCGGCACCTGACCGCGGCCGACGCCGCCCGGATCGCACGCGATGCCGGTGCCCGACGCCTGGTGCTCACCCATTTCTCCCAGCGCTACCCCGACGTACGACCCCTCCTCGACGAGGCGGCATCGATCTTCCCCGAGGTCATCGCCGGCGAGGACCTGCGCCGCGTGCCCGTGCCCGACCGGGCCCGGCCGGTGGGGTCTCCGCCCCCCTGACCTGACACCGCCGGCTCTCACCGCCGGCTCTCCGACGGTCCCTCCATCCGGACGAGCGACCCGCACCTGCCCGGCGCGGACGTTGCCCCGGCGCCGGATGGGTACCCGGGGTCCGCCACCGGCAAACTCCCGGCCGGGCGCTCACCGACCTGGCGTAACATCCGGCCCATGACCGGAGGGGCCATGCGGGACGAGGTGCCGACCCACCAGGAGTCGGCGTTCATCCGCCACCTGCCGAAGGCCGAGCTCCACCTCCACCTCGAGGGAACGCTCGAACCCGAGATGATGCTCGCCTTCGCTGAACGGAACGGGGTACGCCTCCCCTTCACCGACTCGGACGCGGCCCGTGACGCCTATGTGTTCGGCGACCTCCAGTCGTTCCTCGACCTCTACTACTCCGGATGCGCCGTCCTCCGGTCCGAGCAGGACTTCTACGAGCTGACGGTCGCCTACGTCGAGCGCGCCTCCTCCCAGGGCGTCATCCATGCCGAGGTGTTCTTCGATCCGCAGTCCCACACCGTACGCGGTGTGCCGTTGGCGTCGGTCATCGGCGGCATCGCCCGTGGCCTCGGGGAGGGCCGGGACCGGTTGGGCGTCTCGTGGCGCCTGATCCTGTGCTTCCTCCGCCATCTGGGACCCGAGGCGGCGATGGCGACCCTCGAGGAGGCCCTTCCCTATGGCGATCTCATCACTGCCGTCGGACTGGACTCCACCGAGCGGGGGTATCCGCCGTCACCGTTCGAAGCAGTGTTTCGGCGCGCTCGGCGGGAGGGGATGCTCGCGGTGGCACATGCCGGTGAGGAGGGCCCACCGGAGTACATCTGGCAGGCTCTGGACCTGTTGCAGGTGCGACGGGTCGATCACGGGGTCAGGTGCTCGGAGGACCCCGAGCTCGTGGAGCGACTCCGGAACGACCGGGTGCCCCTGACCGTCTGCCCACTGTCCAACGTGATGCTCGGGGTGTTCCCGGACCTGGCCAGCCACAACCTGGCCACCCTTCTCCGTGCCGGGCTGGTCGTCACCGTCAACTCGGACGACCCCGCGTACTTCGGCGGCTACGTCGCCGACAATCTCGAGGCGGCCGCCCGGGCACTCGACCTCGACCGGAACGAGATCCTGTCCCTGGCGCGTCACTCGTTCGAGTCCTCGTTCCTGGACGAGGCCGACAAGTTGACGCGACTCGCCGAGGTGGACCGGTACGCGGCTACCGGCCCGGAGGGCTGAGCGACACCGCCTCGACGGCCCGTTCGGCCGCGACACGACAGGCGAGGCGCGCGTCACCGGCCATCCGGGCCAAGGCCCGGATGCTGGTCGGGTGCTTGGCCAGATGGGCGACCACCGCCTTCGTATCCGGCGTCCCGTCAGGACGGCTGAGACCGAGGACCTCCTCGTTGACGGACCCGTCGGACGTCCGGTCACTCACGCATCGGAACACGGACCACGGCGTGTGGCGTTGCTCGCACACCGCGGCGACGGCGGCCGTCTCCATATCGAGGGCGACGACACCGTCACCTCGGAGACCGGCGATGACCTCGTCGTCGGTGATCAGGTCGTCGGACGTCCACAGCTTGCCCCTCCGGTCCTCACTCCCCAACCGCTCCGGCCGGTACTCGGTGCCCGAGGCGCCGTCGACCACCACATCGGGCACCACGGGTGCGCCGATGGCGATGCCCTCCTCGATCGAACCGGCGATGCCGACCACGACGACGCGATCGATCGTCACGGCTTCGAACAGGCGGGTGACCTGTCGCTCGGCGCGGGCCGTCCCGATTCCGGTGACGACGGCCACCACCGGCCGGCCCCGAACCGCGCCCTCGAAGACCTCCATCGACGGGAGGGCCGTCCGCTGCAGCCCCAGCTTCCGCTTGAGCGGCGCGAGCTCCATCGGCATCGCGCACACGAAGGCGGTCCGACCCGCACCCTGTTCGGACGATGTGTCCATCCAGCCGACACTACCGGGCATCCCCGGGTCGGGAGCGGTCCGTCGGCTACTGATGCCTACCGGCCCATCCACCCCCGGGCGGACGGCGCCACCGCGACACGGTGACCCCGGTCAGCCCCGTCGGTCCTCGCGACGGGCGACCCGGCGGCGATGGCGGCGGAGCACGCCGAGGCCGAACCATATGAGCGCGCCGAAGGCTGCTGTGAAGAGGGTGAACAGCCAGAGCGGCCAGGTGAAATTCCACACCAGGAAGTGAAGGGTGATCTTCTCCGTGTTCTGGATCATGAAGATCACCAGCAGGCCGACGCCGGTGAGGGAAGCGATCGCCCCACCCCCCAGGCGTCGACGATTGGCGCCGTTGCTGGCGGGGCTCTGCTGATCCATGACGGCTCCTCTTGTACGTTTCTCGTTCCAGAAACGACGCTCGGTACTGCCGGGGCACAATCCGACCGGCAGTCCGCCCGGTCCCCCGTCGGAAAGGCTAACCCCCGCCACCGGCGGAGCCGGGGAGGCTCCGCCAACCCCTCAACCGGAGGTCCGGTCGCTCGATCGGGCCCGTCCACCGGCATCGTCGGCTCGGCCCCGGTCCGCTCCGCGGCACCGCTGGCGTTCGCTCAGTCGGCCTCCCGCGTGGTCCGTTCCATTCCGGACCGCCCGTTGGCCATGTACAGACGGTGCCGCACCTCGGCGTCGGCATGGTCTATCTCCTTGCCGGGGACGAACCATCGGATCACGTCACCGATGACGTCGGGACCACCGCCCAGGACCCACTCCATGGTTCCCTCGCGCTCCGACAGGTCGGCCATCTGGAAGACCTCCGCCCATTCCAGGTCGGGCTTGGCACTCAGCTTCCACTCGACCTCGACCCGGTCGCCGACCTCCCCGGCCTCGGTCCGGCCGGTGATGGCGATCGGCGTCCAATCCACTTCGGTCATCACTGGATCCAATCCCTCTCCGAGTCCCGGTGTGGAAGAACCCGGTTCGATCCTACGACGCGTACCCACACTCCAATAGGGCCGAACGGCCCCAGTCGGCGGGTGCGACGAGCCGCACCGACGGCAGCCACCGGACCGTGGGGGTCAGGCCGTCTTCGCCCGTTCCGTCACCCGGTTCCGTCACTCCGACATGAGCCTGGCTCGAGCTTGCTCCAGCTGCTCCATTTCGTCGGCCCCGACACTCGGAGCCTCGAGGTCCATCTGGTCGATGGCGTCGACGAGGATGCCGCCCACGAGGGCACGCAGGGCGTACTTGTGGTCGGCGGGCACCACGTACCAGGGGGCCCACTTCGTGGAGGTCGCGGTGATGGACTCCTCGTACGCCACCTGGTAGTCGGCCCAGTGCTCCCGTTCGGCCACGTCGGCCATGGAGAACTTCCACAGTTTGGCCGGATCCTCCAGCCGCTCGATGAATCGCTTCTTCTGCTCCTCCTTCGAGACGTTGAGGAAGATCTTCACGATCCGGGTACCGTTGCGGTGGAGGTGGTGCTCGAACGCCCTGATCTCCTCGAAGCGCTGGCGCCACAGGTGCTTGGGAGGCCCGGAGCCCGTTCCGACCGGGAGGTTGCCCAGGAGCTCGGGGTGCACCCGCACCACGAGCACCTCCTCGTAGTACGACCGGTTGAAGATCCCGATCTTGCCCCGTACGGGAAGCGCCTTGCTGTACCTCCACAGGAAGTCGTGACTGCGCTCTTCGACTGACGGCTCCTTGAAGGACACCACCTCGCAGCCCTGCGGGTTGACCCCCGACATGACGTGTTTGACCGTCCCGTCCTTTCCCGCGGCATCCATGGCCTGGAGCACGACCAGCAGGGCGTAGCGGTCACTGGCCCACAGCAGCTCCTGCGAGCGCTTCAATTCGGCGACGAAGGAGGCCAGATCCTGTTCGGCCACCGCCTTTTTGTGGGATCCCGAGGCTCCGAGCCAGTCGACCGTCGTCGATGCCGGGCTCCGACTGCCCAGTGCCGCGGGACTCCCGGGCGTGACCTTCAGCTCCTCGATGACCTCCTTGTCGAGCTTCATGCCCCGACCGCTGTCAGCGGGGAGGAGCGGTGGGACCCGGGGAGACCCGGCCCGGCACCCGGACCGGGGGGTCGTGGTCGTCGGGAAGATCGTGGACGAGGACCGATGGGTCCAACTGTAGACGGCCGCCGGACGAACGGACGGCCTGTTGGAGATCCATCAGCATCCCGATGCCACCGTGGTCGGACACCAACAGCGCAGGAGCCTGTAGTTCGAAGTCCCGGCACCCGTCCGCCATCAACTCTTCCACCACCGAGACCAGGTTGCCGCCCGTCGCGTCGTCCAACGTGCCGGCCAAACGGATGATGACGGGCACCCGCTCGACGTCGATCCATATCTCGAGCGCCACGTCGGTACGCCAGAATGCCTCAGGACGGCACTGCTCGGACAGCACCCCGTCGTCACCCACATATGGACCGTCTGTGCTGCTCGTCAGGGTCATCGGATCCTCCGATCCTCGCGCATCCCTTCATCGACCCGCGCCTCCCTCCGCACCCGGCCCCCGCGACATTCAGCATGGGTCGACCGAGGGGAGGCGACTAGAGGCGAAGGTCACGATCGCGGGGCGGGATACGCTGGCCCGGATGTGCCTCCTCCTGTTCGCGTGGCAGACGGGATCGTCGTTCCCACTGATCGTCGCCGCCAACCGTGACGAACAGCTGGATCGGCCGGCCCGATCGTTCTGCACCCTTCGAGACCAGCATCCGAGGGTCCTGGGCGGCCACGACGATCTCGCCGGAGGTACCTGGCTCGCCGCCAACGAGCACGGGGTGGTGGCGGGACTCACCAACCGACCGTCACCGGGAGGACGCGACCCAAACAAGCGCACCCGGGGTGAGCTGCCGCTGGTGCTGGTCGGGGGGCGCACCGCCTCCGACGGTGTCGAAGCGTTGGTGCGGCGCATCCGACCGGACGACTACAACCCGGCGTGGCTCCTGGTCGGAGATCGTCGGTCGCTGTTCTACCTGGAGGTGGCACCCGGTCGGCCGGTGAGCGTCCAGCCACTGGCACCCGGCGTCCACGTGCTCGAGAACGCGCCCCTCGGCGAGCCGTCGCCCAAGGTCGATCGGGTGAGGTCGCTCCTGGCGGCATCCGACGGGGTCGAAAGCCCCTGGACGACGCTGCCGGAGATCCTCGCCGACCACATGGTGCCCGTTGCCGAGGTACAGGAGGCCGCCAGTGACGGTGGCGGCGTGTCCCGCCGGCTGGAGACCTTTGCCGCCTGCGTGCACACCGACGGGTACGGGACACGCTCCGCCACCTTGTTGGCCGTGCCGCCGGCCACGGCCGGCGAGACCCGCATGCTGGTCGCCGACGGACCCCCCTGCACCGCCCCCTTCGTCGACGTGACCGGGTGCTGGACCCGCTGATCGGTGCGGCGGTCGGGGCTCGGTCGGCGTTGGGGACGATGACCGCCCTGCCGACACCCGGGCGGAAACCGGTCTGGAGCAAGAACGCTTCGAATTCCTGGTGGCTTGGTTCTCCCATGGGCCTCTACCCATACTGACCGGCGAAGGCCGGGGTTTTACGACAAGAGATTCTCTTTACCGCCAAGAACGCGGCCGCCGGCTGGCGGAGCGAACCGAGTCGCCCACATCACCGCTGGGAGTGGGGCGACTCGGAGAGCCCTTGCCACATGGATCTCCGAGGTCGGGCCAACAGCGGTACCGTCTCCTATGGCGATTGCTCGGATCGAGGTGGTTGGCGGACTGAGCCCGGTGGAGAAAATGGACCGTTTGCACGCTGTCCATGGTGCCCTCGTGGCAGCTCTGCGCGTCCCGAGTGGCGACCCGACGGTCACCATTACTGAGATCGACCCTGAGAGCATCATCGCGCCGAGCGGTGTTGGAGACAGCTACACCCTCGTGCAGATCACCATGTTCGACGGACGTTCAATCGCAACGAAGCGGGCCCTCTATCAAGGCATCTGCTCGGCACTCACCTCCGTCGGGGTTCCGCTGTCCGACATCCTGATCGCAATTGTCGAATCGCCCACGGAGAACTGGGGTGTGCATGGCGGTACTCCGGCGAGTGAGGTGGACCTCGGATTCCAGGTGGACCTCTAGCCGATTGACCATGCCCGCCCTGCCGGGTCAGTGGCCGCCACGCAGGACAACTTGGAGGATCCCGGCACCGACCTTGCCGTTTGTGTCAGTACCTCCCCTGAGGTCCGACCGGCGCCCACCGTTTGGATCACCGCATGGGCCACCCGCTTCCTCAACGGGAACCACAGCCGGCGCATGCTCCCAGGGACCACCCGCCTATCCGCAGACAACCTCGACATCGCCCGCCGAAAGTTCGAGAACCCGCTCGACTCCGATGAGGGAGACTCAGAACTGACGAAGGCATACAGCGACCCAGGGAGAGTCAAGGGGGTACGACCGCATAGGAGTGGGTTACGGCGCCCAGCGGCTTCCGGATCTACGCCTTGGGGCGGCAATCCTAAATGGGGTCAAGGCCAAATGGAGCGGACGACGGGATTCGAACCCGCGACCCCAACCTTGGCAAGGTTGTGCTCTACCAGCTGAGCCACGTCCGCGTGAGGTGACCACCCTAGCAGTTGGCGGATCCCGTCTCCCCTGGTCCGCCATCCGTCACCGGTCGGATTGCCGGGGCCCGGTCGGGTCGTCAGGCGGGCAATTCCGAGTGCCACCACGGGACCGGGCGGTCCCGGCGGTTCGCCTCACCGACCAGTTCGGACAGCGACGCCTGCATGCCCCGGGCGATGGTGTCGACATCGGGGGCCAGGTCCCAACAGGCCTGCACGCCCACGAAGAGGGAGTCGAGATAGGAGAAGACCGTGACGTTGACCCCGACCCCCTCGATGATGGGACCGAGCGGGTACATGGCGAGCAACCGTGCCCCGGCCAGGTAGAGGGGGAAGTCGGGACCGGGGACGTTGGAGACGATCAGGTTGAACATGGGCGCCACATGGTCGAAGAGCCTCACGTTGGTGACCAGCCGAGTCAGTCGTGTGGCCAGTGCCGGGACGGCCGCCTGGGCCCAGCCGGCGAACACCTCGGGCCCGATCACGGCCATCTGCTCCTTCGACGAACGCATGCCGTTGCTGACCTGCGCCAGGCGGGTGGCGGCGTCCGCGACCCCCGTGGACAGTGACACCAACAGCGCGGACACCCGGTTCCCGAGCGCCCCCTGCTCGGACGGGGTGCGAACCGACACCGGCACCATTGCCACCAGTGAGTGGTCGAGCACCTCGTCCCGCTGCTCGAAGAAGCTCCTCATGGCGCCACCGGTCACCGTGAGCACCACGTCGTTCGTGGTGCCGCCCAGGCTCTCCCGGACCCGGCGGACGTCGCTCATGGGCAGTTCGGCGAAGGCCGTGCGGCGGTGCGACGAGATGGCCCGGTTGATGGACGTGCGCGGCGCGGTGAACGGCGACGGGGGAAGAGCCCCGGCCACCTCACGATTCCTGCCGTTCAGGCTGCGGCCCGCCTCGAAGGTCCGGGACACCGTGCGCACCACCGAGTCGGCCGCGCCCGGCAGTCCGCCCAGCACGTCGCGCCAACGGCCGAGCCCACCGGGCAGCGGTCCCGGGCTCCACGAGGGATCGGTCGGCTCGTCGGGCCGGTGGTCCACCGACCGGTCGATCCCCCGTCCGGCACCGAAGAGCGGGTGGGGGCCCGGATCTGGCGAGAGATCGAAGAAGGCGGCCATCACCTCGGCCGCGGACACGCCGTCGATGATCGCATGGTGGACCTTGGGTATCAGCGCGATGCGGCCGTGCTCCAGACCCTCGACGACATGGAACTCCCACAGCGGCCGTCGCCGGTCGAGCGGGCGCGATGCCAGGTCGGCCGCCAGGGCGGCCAGCTCGTCGAGCCCACCGGGTCTCGGGACGCTGACCCGGCGGACGTGGAAGTCGATGTCGAAATCGGGGTCGTCGACCAGCGACGGGTGCTGGAGCCCGAGAGGGACCTCGACCATCCGCTGGCGGAACGGGGGGACCAGCGGCACCCGGCTGGCCACCAGGGCACGGATGCGGTCGAAGTCGGCGCCGTCGCCCCCCTCGACCGGCTCGAAGATCAGCACGCCCACGATGTGGAGATGGGCGGTCGGAGACTCCAGTGCCAGGAAGGCACCGTCCAGCCCGGTGAGACGCCCCACGCCCGCTAACGACCCGTCGATCCGAAGCCGGCGAGGCCGCGCTCGCTGCCGGGCAGCTCCCCCACCTCGGTGAAGTCGGCGCGTTCGACCTCTTGGATCACCAGCTGGGCGATCCGGTCGCCCCGGTGCACCTCGTAGTCGCTGGAGGGGTCGGTGTTGACCAGCAGGACGGCCAACTCGTCCCGGTAACCCGAGTCGATGAGGCCCGGGGTGTTGAGACAGGTCACACCGTGGCGAAGCGCCAAGCCGCTCCTCGGCTGCACGAAGCCGGCGAACCCCTCCGGAATGGCCAGTGCGATCCCCGTGGGCACGAGGGCGCGACCGCCCCCTCGGGACAGTGTCACGTCGAAGCGGGCCACCAGGTCCGCTCCGGCGTCTCCCGGGCGTGCGTAGTCGGGCAGCGGGAGGTCGTGATCGAGGCGGCGTACCGGCACGGTCAGCGAATCGGAGCGACGCGTCGCGGGGACCGTGCCGTCCTGTCGGTCGATGTCGACGCCGTTGTGTGATGCCGGGACCACCGGGCTCCTCCGCTCGCTCGTCTCTGGACGCTAGTGCCCACCGCCCACGCGTGGCGAAAGCGATTGCGCCCCGGCCCGGGGCCGCCACCGGACCGGCCGGCCCGCCGGTCGTGGCCCGGCATCTGACAGACCGTCATATTTGACTTCCGATTGGCAACCGGTAGCGTCACCGGCGTGATCGTGTGGATGGACCTGGAGATGACCGGCCTCGACGTGGAGCACGATGTCATCGTCGAAATCGCCACCCTGATCACCGACGACCAGCTCGCCGTCTTGTCCGAGGGGCCGGACCTCGTGGTGTCCGCCACCCCCGAACAGCTCGGTGCCATGGACGAGTTCGTCCGGGACATGCACAAGAGGAGCGGCCTGCTCGAGGCGATCACCGCGTCGACCACCTCGCTGGAGGAAGCGGGCGCCCTGACGCTCGACTACATCCGGTCCCACGTGCCGAAGGCACGGACCGTGCCCCTGGCCGGGAACTCGATCGGGACCGATCGCCGGTTCCTGGCCGCCCAACTCCCGGCCATCGAGGAGTACCTCCACTACCGCTCGATCGACGTCTCGACCGTCAAGGAGCTGACCAGGCGCTGGTACCCCGAGGTCATGGGGGACGCCCCGGTCAAGTCCGGCGGGCACCGCGCCATGGACGACATCCGCGAGAGCGTGGCGGAGCTGGCCTACTACCGCTCGACGGTGTTCAAGCCGCCGGGCGAGGGGTGACCGGGCCTCCACACCCGACCGGGCCGCGGGCCGGCGCCCACCTCCGGCCGTCCGCAGCCGCCCCACCGATCGAACACCATCCCCGAGAGGAGCACCATGGCCGACCCGGCCCAGCAACCAACCAGCGCCGGCGCCCCGGGCGTGCCGTCCCTGGCCGACGTGACCGCCAGCCTGACCGCGCCCGGCGCCCCCTTCGAGATGGAGGACCTCGTCATACGCGGGGTCCCCACCCGGACCTGGAAGACCGCCCCGCCCACCCTGCGTTCGGTCCTCGAGCTGTCCGCCGGTCACGGTGACGAGACGTTCCTCGTCTACGAGGACGAACGGCTGACCTTCGGCGACCACTTCCGCCTGGCCGCCGGGCTGTCCAACGTCCTCATCGAGCGCTACGGCGTCCAGAAGGGCGATCGGGTGGCCATCGCCATGCGCAACCTCCCCGAGTGGGTGATCGCCTTCTGGGCGGCCATCGCCGCCGGGGCCATCGTGGTCCCGGTCAACGCCTGGTGGACCGGCCCGGAGCTGGCGTACGGCTTGGACGACTCGGGGACCTCGGTGGTGTTCGTGGACGAGGAGCGCAAAGAGAGGATCCTCCCCCACCTGGGAGAGATCCCCTCGCTCACGGCCATGGTGGTCTGTTGCGAGGAGCCCGACCCGGCAGGTGGACGGCGGAAGGCCGAGGCAGGCAGTGCGGAACGCGCCGGCGCCCCACCGCTCCCGATCGTCCCGTTCTCCGATCTGACCGGCGGGCTTCCCGATCAGGCTGTCCTGCCCGAGGTGGCCATCGAGCCGGACGACGATGCGACCATCTTCTACACGTCGGGAACGACGGGTCGGCCGAAGGGCGCGGTCGGGACCCACCGCAACAGTGCCTCCAACCTCATGAACCTGTTCTTCATGGCCACGGCCGGCGGCATGAGACGGACCGGGGCGGTGGCGGACGTGAGCGGGCACACCCAGAACGCCAATCTGCTTTCGGTGCCCCTCTTCCACGCCACGGGCTGTCATGCCTTGCTGGTCACCAACACGGCGGCCGGCGGCAAGCTGGTCATGATGCACCATTTCGACCCCGACCGGGCCCTGGAACTGATCGAGCGGGAGCGCATCACGATCTTCGGTGGGGTGCCGGCCATGGTCATGCAGGTCATCGACTCGCCCAACTTCTCGAAACGGGACACCTCATCGGTTCACTCGATCTCCTACGGCGGCGCACCGTGCCCCCCCGACCTGGTGCGGCGCATCAAGGAGCACTTCCCGTCGGGCGCGCCCGGCAACGGCTACGGCATGACCGAGACCTCGGCCATGACGACGATGAACAGCGGCGACGACTACGTCCGCAAGCCGGACAGCGTCGGGCCGCCCGCCCCGGTGTGCGACGTCGCCGTGGTGCCCGAGGAGTTCGAGGGCGATGAGCCACCGGGCGACGCCGCCGTCGATCCCGACCGGACCGGCGAGCTGTGGATCAGGGGGCCCAACGTGGTGCGGGGCTACTGGAACCGGCCCGAGGAGACGGCGCTCACCTTCTCCAAGGGTTGGCTGCGCACCGGTGATGTCGCCCGGATCGACGAGGAGGGGTTCGTGCACATCGTCGACCGGGCGAAGGACATGATCATCCGCGGTGGCGAGAACGTCTACTGCGTCGAGGTCGAGGACGCACTCTATGAGCACCCCGCCGTCGCCGACTGCGCGGTCATCGGCGTGCCCCATCCGGTCCTCGGCGAGGAGGTGGGCGCGGTGGTGGTCCTGAGGCCGGGCATGGACGTGGGCGCCGACGAGCTGGGCCGGTTCGTGGCCGAACGGCTGGCGGCGTTCAACGTGCCGAGCCGCTTCTGGTTCCGGGCCGAACCACTGCCCCGCAACCCGGCCGGCAAGGTGCTCAAGCGACAGCTGCGGACCGAGCTGCTCGGGGGGACGCCACCGGCCTGACGCGAAGTGGGCCACCGGCCCACCGCGGCATCCCGTCCGCCCCGCTCACCCCGGGGCCGACAGCCGCTCCCGGGTGGTCGCCACGTCTCGGCCCATCTGGGCGATGAGGTCGTCGACCGTTGCGAAGGCCTCCTCGTCGCGCAGCCGGGCGACGAAGGAGACCTTGGCCTCCTCGCCGTAGAGCTCGCCGTCGAAGTCGAGCAGATAGGACTCGACCAGCAGCTTCCCGTCACTCCCGTAGAAGGTCGGGCGTCGGCCGACCGAGATCGCCGTCTCCCACACGGTCCCGTCGGGCCGCTCGTACCAGCCCGCGTAGATGCCGGCCGCCGGGAGGCAGATGCCGTCGGGGACCGCCACGTTGGCCGTCGGGAACCCCAGCTCGGTGCCGCCCCGGTGGTCGCCGTGCACCACGGGGCCCCTGACTTGATGCGGGCGGCCCAACATGATCGCCGCCGCCTCCACCCGGCCCTCGGCCACCAGGCTGCGGATGCGGGTCGAGGAGATGGGCTGGGCCGCCGCCCCCGAGTCGCTGGCCAGGGTCACCCCGTCGACCTCGAAGCCGGCCGCCGATCCCAATTCCGACAACAGGGCCACGTTCCCCTTCCGGCCGTGGCCGAAGTGGAAGTCCTCCCCCACGACGACCAGACGGGCTCCCAGGCCGGTGACCAGTATCGAGGAGACGAAGTCCTCGGCCGTCTCGTTCGCCCGCTCCGTCGTGAAGGGCACCACGACCGTCCGGTCGACACCGGCCGAATCGAGCAGTTCGAGCTTCTGGTCGAGGTCGCAGAGCAGGCACGGTGCCGACTCCGGCCGGACCACCGTGGCCGGATGGCGGTCGAAGGTGACGACGACCGTCGCCAGGCCGTCCGTGCGGGCACGGGAGCTCAGCTCGGCCAGCAGGGCGCGGTGGCCCAGGTGGACCCCGTCGTAGGCACCGATGGTGACCGCCGATCCGCCCGGCGGGGGAACGCACGAGGACGGGTCTCTCATGATGTCCATCACCGTCGAAGATTACCGCCGCCGGCCCGAGGCCAGGCGCAGCGCACCCTCGGTGGACGCCGGTTCCCCCCCGGGGGGCGTCACCCGGCCGAGCCCAGCACGACCGCCGGACGGATCCGGTCCGTCTCGGTGGCCTCGTAGACGGCGAGCAGCCGGTGCCGCTCGTTGACCAGTCCCCAGGGCCCGTCACCGGTGATCCCGAGCGGCACGCGGTCGAGGGGGAGGCCACGCGACACGTGCTGTTGCACGTCGAGGGGCACCACCACCTGGTCCAGGTCGCGGAGCGCCTGGGCCGGGGTGAGCACGACGGCGGGCGTCAGTTCGTCGACCAGTCGCGCATCCTCCACGCCGAACGAGCCGATGGAGGTGCGCCGCAGGTTGCGCAGGTGGGCACCGCCGCCGAGCGCCGCGCCCAGGTCGGCCGCCAGCACTCGGATGTAGGTCCCCGACGAGCACTCCACCTCGATGCGGAAGACCCCGGGGGGCGCTCCCGGCGAGACGTCGAAGCGGTGGACGGTGACCGGCCGGGCCTTGCGCTCCACCTCGATCCCCTCGCGGGCCAGGGCGTGGAGTCGTCGGCCCCCCACCTTGACGGCCGACACCATCGGTGGGACCTGATCGATGGCACCGGTGAGGTCCGAGGCGGCCGCTCTCACCTCGGCCAGTCCGACGCCGGTCATGTCCCACGTGCCGATGGGCTCGCCCGACGCGTCCAGCGTCGACGTCGCCGTCCCCAGCACCACCTCCCCCTGGTAGGTCTTGGGGAGGGCGGTGAGGAACCGCATGAGCCTGGTGGCGCGACCCAGGCCCACCAGGAGCACGCCCGTCGCATCGGGATCGAGCGTCCCGGCGTGGCCGACGCGGCGCTGACCGTAGATGCGCCGGCAGCGGGCCACCACGTCGTGGGAGGTCCAACCCGATTCCTTGTCCACGACCACGAGGCCGGTGACCTGGTCGGCGCCGGCGGCGCTCACCGGTCCCCGCCG
>CAZNLF010000014.1:0-27936 GCA_964573595.1 uncultured Acidimicrobiaceae bacterium
ATCGAGGTACCAGCCAGCCGGCGGGCTGGCTGGGTTCGGAACGCGTTGGGGCTGGCGATCCACATGCCCGTAGAGGATCCGGACATCCGAGTCGCCATTCGACCAAGCAGCCCCTCTATCGAGGACTCACTGATGGGGGGCAGGCCCTAAACCTCCTGGGGATTCTCCGCAACCGCTCCAGCCGGCCTTGCCGTCCTCCGATGCGTGTAGTGGTTGCCTCGGCAAGACCGATCGACCGGTCGAAGCAGCAAACGTGGTGCCCGTCGGAGCCCGGCTTCTACAAAACCATCATGGAGGAAGCTTGTTGTGTTGGACCTGATCGTCCTACTCGTCGTCATAGCTCTTCTGCTTCTGCTCAACACCAGATCTTGGTTTTGGTACGCCAAGAGTCACCAGATCGGGAGCCACGACGGGCGGGCCGGGCGCCACGGTCGGCAGTGTGACCGCACCACCGAAGGCACCGGCCACTGCAGGAGTGCCCAGTTGACCGCCACCAGGACATTGGCGGACCGGGCAGCCCCGTCGTCAACCGCAACGAGGGGGAACCCATGAGCACGGCTATCGAGCCCGACGCCGCAGCGGCAACATCACCCCCAGCTTCGCCGGGGGGCACGGCCCGCACGGTCTCCAAGCTCGCCGTCCCGTTCCTCGGCTTACTCGGGGCCGTCCAGGGGGCATGCCCCAACATCGCCTCGACGGCTCTGGTGGGCGCCAGCCGTGCACTCCACATGGCGGGGAGCACCCAGGCCCTGGCGGCGAGCATCCAGACCATGTCGATCGCCGCCACGGCGATCACCACGGGCCTGCTGGCCGACCGCCTCGGACGCCGGCATGTGCTGATGGTGGCCCTGGTGGTCGGCGCCCTCGGTAACCTGATCGTCCTGACATCGCCGACCACGGCCGTCTACATGCTCGGCATGATCGTCACCGGCGTGGGCCTTGGTGCCGTCTACGGCTGCGCCTTCGGCTACATGAGCGCAGTGGTGTCACCATCCAAGATGGCCGCCGCCATGGGTGAGTTCGTCGCCGTGGTCATGGGTGCCACAGTGGTCCTGACCTTCGTCGGCGGCACCCTGGCCAGCTCGCACTGGCGGTTAGCCTACGTGCTCATCCCGGTCATGTGCCTGCTGAGCCTGGTGGTGACACCGGTGCTCCTCCCGAAGGTGCCGCGGGTCACCGGGAGCAAGCTCGACCTGCCCGGCCAGGGCCTTTTGATGGTCGGGGTCGTGTTGTTCCTGTACTCGGTCAGCCAGTTCGCACACAGCCTGACCAGTCCCAGGACGCTGGTGCCGCTCGGCTTCGGGATTGCAGCGCTCGCCGCCTTCGCCGTGTGGGAGTCACGCTCCGACGGGCACATCTATCCGATGACGGTGTTCCGCTCCCCGGTGTTCCTGGCCGCGTTGTGCGCCGGCTTCATCTACAACTTCGGCACCGCCGTGTCGTTCCTCCAGGTGACCAACCTGTGGCAGTACGTGAACGGTCTGAAGACCTCGCAGGTGGCGGTGTGGCAGCTGCCACTCATGATGTCGGGCATCATCGCCGGCCTCGTCGTCGGACGGAGGATGTCCAAGGGGATGTCCGACCGGGTCGCCATCCTCCTCGGCGGGGCGACGAGCGCCGTCGGCTTCGTGTGGCTCGCCGCGTTCCACGGGGCGTCGGGCCTGCCCGGGTTCCTGCCCGGGCTGATCCTTGTCGGCGGCGGTGTGGCCATCGCTTCGGTCCCGTTCGGGAGCCTCATCCTGGCCGAGGCCCCTCCCGAGCACCTCGGCCCGGTGTCGAGCTCCCGCCTCACGTTCGGGCAGATCTTCTACACGGTGGGCCTGGCGACCTCGACCGTCGTGATCGACCGCATGACCACCGGAGGCGTTGTCCGCCGGCTCGAGCACGCCGGCGTGCCGGCCAACCAGATCGGCACCGGCATCGACGCCGTCAACACCTTCGCGACGAAGGGCACCACGCCCTCCACGTCGCTGGGCAAGCAGGCGATGCAGGACGCCGTCACCTCCTACGGCCACGCCTTCGCCACGATGATGTACGTGGGCGCTGCCGTTACGCTGGCGGTGGGCATCCTGGCCTTCGCCCTCCTCTCCCATGGCTCGGGTGCTCCCGCGCCTGACGCCGCCCCGGTCGCCCCGGCGGGCTGAGCCCGCCGGGGCGGTACCCGAAGGCCGCAGGCGCACGAGCCGGGCCACCGACCAGAAAGCGCAGGACCAGACATGTGTATGACATTCAAGCTCCCCACCGCGGTTGACGGCACCGTCGTGGTGGCCCGCAGCATGGAGTTCCCGATGGGGATGCCCACCCAGCTGGCCGTCCTCCCGGCGGACTTCGCCGGCACCGCCTCGCCGGCCGACGGCGTCACCTGGACCGCCCGCCACGGGGCGGTGGGGATGGGGATCTTCGACAAGGCCGACTGGCTCGTCGACGGCCTCAACACGGAGGGCGTCAGCGCCCACTTCTTGTACATGCCGGGCGGTTACTGCACCTACCGGGACCCGTTGGGGGACGGGACGGACCTGGCCCAGGTGGACCTGGCCGCCTACCTGCTCGGCACCTGTGCGAACATCGACCAGGTGAGGGCGGCCGTCGCCCGGGTCAACGTCGTCGGGGTCGACCCCGGCATGGGCTTCGTGCCCCCCGTGCACTGCCTGGTCCACGACCGCACCGGCTCGGTCGCCATCGAGTTCCACCCGGACGGCACCCGGGTGGTCGACAACCCGGTGGGCGTGGCCACCAACGCCCCATTCCTGGACTGGCACCTGACCAACCTGTGCAACTTCCTGGGGGTCTCGGCCGAGAACCCTCCCGACGAGGTGGTGGGCGGGCTCACCTTGTCCGCTCTCGGCCAGGGCCAGGGCCTGCGCGGCATCCCGGCCGACTACACGCCTCCGGCACGGTTCGTCCGTCTGTTCACCATGCTGCGACTGGTGTCCCAGGCCGAGGACGCCGACGAGGCCGAGCAACTGGCTCTGCACCTGTGCAACGCCTTCGACATCCCGCCCGGGGCGATCCAGGAGTCCATGGGCGGCGATCTCGTGCCCGAGGTGACCGTGTGGGACTCCGTGTTGAACCTCAGTACACCCCGCTATGCCTACCGGATGATCGGAAACCCCGAGACCTATGTGGTGGACCTTTCCTCGGTCAACTTCACCGGACCGGCCCGCCTGCAGGATCTGCGCTCGGAGGGAGGGTTCACGCCGATCACCGTTTAGTCTCTGCCTCAACGAGGGGGACCGATCCGGCCAGGGGCGATGCTGACGGCCCGGCCGACATCGAGGGTCTCCGTCCTCTGGCTGTGATCGCGGTCGACCACAGATCCCGGAGACCCGATTCCAAGGAGCCGCCCGAGGGGTTCGTTCGGCCTCGGCGAACCGGTTGCGTAACCCGATCGTGGAGCCGGCCGAAGTGGAACTGGCCTCGCCGTCGATCGGCACCGGCTTCGAATTCGGGCGAGCAACACAACCCCTTTGACCTGGGCCGACGGCGTCCGGGTCGGAACCGTCTCCCACGCTGTGGCCATCGATTCCCCACGGTGTTGTTGTCGTCGCGACCAATGACGAGAAGCCTCTTTGCCGGGGTGTCGGAACCGGTCGCCACGCAGGGCGCGAACCACGACACCGCCAAAAGGAGCGGTGTTAATGTCGCTCAGGCGAGGGACCGCAAGGGGGGACGTAGGTGCAGATCTCGGTGGCCCGTCCAAGTGAGCTTGGACCGGCGGAAATAGCCACCTGGCAGTCCATGCAGCGGAAGACGGAATCTCTGGCGAGCCCGTTCATGAGTCCGGAATTCACCGTCGCCGTCGACAGGGTCCGCCCGGACGCCCGCGTCGCCGTCCTCAGCGACGGACCGGACATCGTCGGGTTCTTCCCCTTCCAGCGGCGGCGGCTCGACGTCGGTGTGCCGATCGGCTCAGGCATGAACGACTGTCAAGGGGTGGTCCATGCGCCGGATGTGGAATGGGACTGGCGGGGATTGCTCCGGGCGTGCGGGCTCTCGGTATGGCAGTTCGACTGTCTGGTGGAGGGTCAGTGGCCCTTCGAGCCCCTCGCGGTCACCGTGTCGCCCTCACCGCTGATCGACATCGCCGACGGGTTCGAGGCTTACCAGGAGACGCTCCGGGCCAAGTCACCGCAGTTCTGCAAGGATTTGGCCCGCAAGACACGCAAGCTCGAGCGTGAAGCCGGTGAGCTTCGTTTCGTCGTTGACTCAGAGGATCCGGCGGAACTGCGTTCCCTGATCCGTTGGAAATCGGAACAGTATCGGCGTTCGGGTTGGATCGACTTCTTTGACCGGCCCTGGCTCGTCGATCTCGTCGGTGACCTGTTCGGCACCCATACCGACCACTTCGCCAGCCTGCTTTCCGTCCTCTACGCGGGCGAGACGCCGGTCGCCGCGCACTTCGGTCTCCGCTCCGGTCATGTGCTCGCCCACTGTTACCCGGCATACGATCCGCGCTTCAGCAGACAGTCTCCCGGGCTGATCCACCATCTGCAATTGATCGAGCACACCTCTGCCCTCGGCATCCATCTGATCGACATGGGCAGGGGCCCTGAGCGTTACAAGCAGACACTGAAGAGCCGCGACCTGTTTGTCGCCGAGGGAATGGTGGCCCGGGGCCGGTGGCATGCGGGTGCACACAGAGCACGGGCGGACGTCATCAGATGGGCGGGTCCCCGCATCAGGCAGCATCCGCATCTGTTTCGTGCAGTTGACCAAATCCTCCGCTACTACGACCGAACGACGTGAGCGCAGTGAGGCGAGGGATGGGGGCAGAGGTGGGGAAGGGGACCGTTGACGATGGACCTTGACTGGAGCGAAGAGCAACTCGAACTGCGAGCCGAAACGGTGGCGTTCGCCCGTGCGAAGCTGAACCACGATGTGGAGGGCGACGACCGGGCAGGCCGATTCCCGACCGAGAAGTGGAACGAACTTGCCGGTTGGGGGTTCTTCCGTCTGGCCGTTCCAGAAGAATTGGGGGGAGCCGGCCTCGATCCCATGACCGCGTTGCTGGTCACAGAGGGTCTCGGGGAGGGTTGTTCGGACGGTGGGCTTGTCTTCTCTGCCGTCGTTCAATCATGGGTCATCGTCCCGGTGCTGTTGCGATTCGGGACCGAGCAGCAAAAGAGCCGGTACCTGCCAGGTCTTATGGCGGGCTCTACCATCGGTGCGCTGGCCATGACGGAATCTGACACCGGTTCTGACGCATTCGCGATGCGTACTCGGGCCGAGCGGGTCGATGACGGCGGCTGGCGCCTCGATGGTTCGAAGACCTACACGACCAATGGTCCGGTCGCCGATCTCATCGTGTGTTTTGCCCGGACGGGTGCCGGCGGCTCCATGGGGGGGACGAGCGCCTTTCTTCTGCAGACTGACCAAGAGGGAGTCGTGCTCGGCCCGCCGATGGAGACGCAAGGACTCCGTACCGCTCCGATCGGCGAGGTTGCTCTCAGTGGCGTACGGCTATCGGCCGATGCCGTGCTCGGGCGCGAGGGGTTCGGTCTGGGGGTATTCAATGAAGCGATGGAGTGGGAGCGATCCTTCGCCATGGCACCGTATGTGGGCATGCTCGCTCGGCAACTCGAGAATGCCAGCCGTTATGCACGGGAGCGTCAGGCGTTCGGGAGTCGAATCTCCAGCTTCCAAGCCGTTGCCGATACCCTCGTCGAGATGAGGTTGCGTCTGGAGACAGCGCGGCTTCTCCTCTATCAGGCGGCGTGGGCCAAGGCCACCGGCAAGCCGGCTTTGGCGCAGACAGCGATGGCAAAGCTCTGGGTCAGTGAGTGTGCCGTGGCGAGCAGTCTTGATGCCATCCAGGTCCACGGCGGATACGGCTACGTGTCCGAGACGGGAATCGAGCGTGACCTGCGAAACGCAGTAGGTGCACGCATCCACTCGGGGACGTCACAGATGCAGCGGGTCATCGTCGCGAGGAGCATGACGCTGTGAGGCCGTTCCTCGTCGATGGTCTCTTGACCGAGGCACGTGACCGGTGGCCGACCCAGCCAGCCGTTCGGGCGGCCGATCGAACGCTGACCTACGAACAGCTTGACGACGCGGCCAACCGGGTAGCCAATGCCCTTGCCGGCATGGGCGTCGCCACCGGTGATCGGGTGGGTCTGTACCTCGAGAAGGGAATCGAGGCGATCACTGCCGTGTACGGGATCATGCGGGCTGGAGCCGCCTATGTTCCTCTCGACCCCATGGCTCCGCCCGGCCGGTGCGCGTCGATCGCTCGGGACTGTGGCCTCGCCGCGGTCGTCGCTGACTCTGCCCGGGCTGAGCACTTGTCCGGAGCAGACGGAGCGGGCGTCGACCGCGGCATCGTCTGCGGGACGGATGCTCCTGCGGGTTTCGAGACCTGGGACGCGGTACAGAACGGCTCACCTGAACCGCCACGGCGGAGCGCGATCGACACGGACCTGGCCTACATCCTCTATACATCGGGCTCGACCGGCCAGCCGAAGGGAGTCATGATCTCCCATCGGAACGCGCTCACCTTCATCGAATGGGCTGCAACGGAATTTCAACTTGGACCGAGTGACGTCCTTTCGAATCATGCCCCGTTTCACTTCGACCTATCGACCTTCGACCTCTTCGGTGCGGCAAGTGCCGGCGCAGTCTGCACGATCGTGCCGAGGACGACCGCAATGTTTCCGCAAGAGCTGGCGCGCTGGATCGACTCCGAAGGGATCACTGTCTGGTACTCCGCACCGTCCGCGCTCTCGCTCCTTGTTCGCTACGGCAGCTTGAGTGAGGATGCGCTCCATTCGCTTCGACTGATCCTGTTCGCTGGCGAGGTATTTCCGAATAAGCATTTGGGTGACCTCATGGTTCGCGTACCGACGGCAAGGTTCTTCAACCTGTTCGGCCCGACGGAGACCAACGTCTGCACCTTCTACGAGGTCAAGGAGCCACCGGCGGCAACTGATCCCCCCATCCCGATCGGTCGAGCATGCTCGAACACGAGGTGCTCCGTTCTGGACGAAGCGGGGCGTGAGGTCACCGAGGCGAATGTTGAGGGGGAACTCGTAGTCAGCGGATCGATCGTGGCTCGAGGCTACTGGGGCGAACAAGGGACAGGCGATAAGGGCTTCCTCGGGTCGAATACCTACCGGACCGGCGATGTCGTCTACTGGTCGGAGCCCCACGATGACCCGGTACTTCGCTTCGTGGGTCGACGGGACCACATGGTCAAGACGCGGGGCTACCGTGTCGAATTGGGTGAGATCGAGTATGTGCTGAATTCCAACGACGATGTTGAAGAAGCCGTCGCAATCGCCATCCCGGACGAGTTGCTCGGCAATCGAATCGTGGCATTCTGCGCGGTGAGGAACAGTGATGGCCTCGAGAAGTTGAGGGAATTCTGCCGTAGTAATCTGCCGCTGTACATGGTGCCCACCGAGCTGCATCTCCGAACTGCGCTTCCGAGGAACTCGAACGGAAAGATCGACCGGGTGAGTCTGGCGAGCGAACTGGAGGGCCCCGAACTGCACCGTGCTCCCGAACCAGGTGCACCCGGAAAAATAGGAGGCACCCGTGGCTGAGAACGACTATTCGACGAGTCTTGCGGCGGAGGTGCGTGCTCTGGTTGCCGGGATTGCCGGTCCAACAGCGCTCGAGGGGATCGACGATAGTGCACCGCTGTTCGAGCGCATGGTACTGGACTCGCTGCATCTGGTCGCGATTGTGTCTGAACTGGAGCAGCGGTTTGGTATCACCATCGCACCCGAGGACCTGGTGCCGGACAACTTCGGCTCCTTGGGTCAGATGGCTCATTTCGTCGAAGTTCGGCGTTGAGGTATCTGTCCGTTCCGATGTCCACGGGGATGGGGCTCGGGCCATACGGGTCGGCGGGACGTACATGAGCACCGGCCCGCTCGGCCGGGCGAAGACAGCCCTCGGACCGCGACTGTTCTCCGTGCACGTCCTCGACATTGTCCGGCGCGATGTCGACGAGGCCGCTCCAGAGCCTCGGGCGGATGAGGGACTGGTGGTTCATCGCGTCGAGGGGGGCGACCTCTTGATCGCGGCATCGAGGGTGGGCAGCAGTCCGGTGGTTCTGCGGCTGAGTGGGCTTCCATTCGTCGATTCGCTCGCGGCAGCGAGAAGGCTCAGACGGTTTCGCCGCCGATTGGCAAGAGGCGAAGTGGCGTACGTCGCCACTCAGGGGAACGCGGTCGCCGGTTGGATCTGGTTGAGCCAGGCCCGAGTGTTTCGCGACCGTTGGATCGGTCTGCGACTGCAGTTTGCGCCGGACGAGTCGTATGTCTATGACCTTTGGGTATACCCGAAGTTCCGCAGCTCCGGGGCCGGCGCGCTGATCATGGCGGAGATGCTTCGGGATTTGCAACGTGCAGGCTCGGCACGCTGGGTGTACGGATTCATCGATCGGGACAACAAGCCGAACCAGGTCCTGCAGCGGCTCGTCTTTGGATTCCGCTCTGTGCAATCGGTCGAGCAAGTCGAATTCATGGTCGCGTTCGGTCGGGTCCTCACGTGGACGCTGGCGCCGCCGGACGGACCTTGTGCGTGTCGTGGTCTCGGACGGGTGTTGCTGCACGCGCGGAGTTGATTCTTACAGGATCAGTCCGTCACGACACGGCCGACAACTCCGGTTAGGCGACACGTTCCGTGGTGGGCGTGGTGGTCGTGTCGCTCGTGATGCTGTGTGGTTGTGGAAACCGATCGCTCCCGCTGGACTCCACCGGTGTCGATGGACCAGCCGTCTTCGCTCATCGCGCCGTCTCGGATGCCCGTCGCCGTCTCCGTCTCGAGATGGCCAACCACCCGCCAGCCATGACGGTTGCGGCAGCGAGGGCGAGGAGCGGAACGGACGGGGTTTCGGGGGTCACCGCGGGTAACACCGCCAGGTCGTCGACGCCGGGTTGGCCGCCCGGGGCATAGACGGCAATCCAGTCGACATCCATGTCTACTTCTGCGGGCGTGGAGGTATCGGCACACTGCTCCCAACTGCTTACGCCGCATTGCCATGCCTGGGTCTGGAAGGCGAGTTGCATGGGAACGTCGGAGACGTTCGCGTTGGTCTCGGTCGCCCAGGGCAACCCGTCCATGGTGTAGACGATCTTGCCCGGACTCCACTCAACCCCAACGGTGTGCCACTGGGTCAGATCGACAGCGAGCGTGTCGCTGATCTGGAAGAAGTTCGTCGCTGTGCCCCAGTGCTCAGTAGCCGTGTCGACGCTACGTGGTGCTGCGCCGTTGTCCTCGGTGAAGTCGATCTCGGGGGGCCAGGTGTCGCCGGTGGGCCAGAGCAGGGTGACGAGGGAGACGCCCTGGCCGTTGTCCACCCTCATGCGGATCTCATATTTGCCGTAGGTCTGTGAGTTGGATGTGAGCTTGACGCCACCCGTCACCATCTGATTGGCATCGCCGGTGCAGCCGTTCGCAGCGATGGCGGCGGGATCCTTGTAGGCCTTGAGCACCATCTCGCCACCGGTCACGGCGACGTGACTCGGAGCCCAGCATGCGTTCGACCCGTCGGTCGGCGTACCGCCGTAGACCTGATAGTTCGAGAGCGTCGACGGACTGGTGAAGTCGTCGGCAAAAGTCTGAGTCCACCCCGGGATCGCACCGGGCATCGACTCACCCGAGGGATCGGGACTGACGTCCGGGGTGGCGGATGCGGGAGTCGCGAGCATCGACACGAGTACCGTGGTCGTCACCAGGCATGCGAGGAGGCGAATGCGCGTATGGAGGCTCATATTTGCTCCTTGCACCGAGTGGGCACATAGGCGAGGTGCCGGTGGTTTCCGGTACGCGCGGTGCCCGAGGAAGGGCCGCTCGCACTCACGCTGATCGGTGAGAGTAAATCCCCGTCTGTTCAGGTGGCGACCGAGGCGTTCTACACGCTTACCGTCCTAACACGCGCGACGCCCTCGTTACGTCAACAGCCACTTACATGTTGATGAACGTTCTCTGTCATTTCGAGCAAGAGATCAGAAGGCAGAGCCGGTCCATTCTGAACGGCCCACTTCCCAGTGGTCGTCGGACCGATCTGCCCGACGCCCTCCCGAGGCTCCGAGAGGCCCGACGTCATAGCTCACTGACACTGCGGACATCGAGATCCCGGAACTCGATCGGCCCGTCGCACAGCTGAGCAAGTCTCTCGGCGAACGCAGCCGTCTCCGGGAGCGCCGAGTTGACCCGGGCGTCATCAAAGGAGGGGAACTCGACAATCTGCACGTACCTGTCCGGCCGGTCCCTGTCCCGAGTGAAGGTGGCTCGCTCGGCGGTTCGCCGTCCTCCGGTCAGTGCCTCCCACTCGCCGATATCATCGATGTTGGTGGTGGTGAATTCGATGATCTGGATGAATGCCATGTCGGGGGCTCCTCATGGACCTGTTTACGCCCGGGTAGTTCCTGTTCGATTGATGAATTGACGAAGTCGGGGAACAGCTTCAATCTCACGGCGGCACGGGCAGGTTGTCGACGATCTCCGGTGGCTCTGGGTACCGGAGTCGCCCAGCTCCTCTGGCGGTCGGTGGCCTGGCCCGTCACCGCTGCGCTACGGCTCCAACCAGACCCGCCCTTCGAACCCGCCGCTCTCACGCCGCTTTCGACGACCCTCGACCTCGACGTCGTCCCAATCCAGACCGTAGTGCTCGACCATGGCGTACAACACCTCTACGACATCCGCCACCTCTTCGACCCGCTGCTCGCCTGTTGCCGCCAGTAGCTCCTCGACCTCCTCCAAGAGCTTGGCCTGCAGTGCCAACGCGTACGGCTCGTCGTCCAGGACGACCGTACGGGGAGCGCCTCCGGCTTCCCGGATGATGTCGGGGACCTTGTCCCGGACGAGCCTCCCCGGCCGTTGCTCATGGTCCATGGAGATACGGTGTCACAAACGCGCGGGGAGATGTCAGGCAAATGGCTAGTGCACAGTTCATCGAGACGACACGGTGAACAATCACTGACAAAATGGTGAACGTTACGCGACGACTTGGTGGGCCATGCCCGAACCCATGGCCGACAAGGAAAGTTGGAGGTGGCGATTCTGGTCGTACGCCGCTACTCTCAGCGGCGGCTTGACTGCGAAGTGCAACACTTACCCACCAGTCGGAGGTCGGCAAATGAGTGAGCACGCGGTGATTCGGCACTGTCCACATTGCGGATCGGTGGAAGTACCAACCCTGATCGTGCGGGGTGAACCTGATGGCGAGGTGAGCCTGAGATGTCACGACTGTGGCTGTGAATGGTCGCCAGAGCCGTCATCGGAGTTGAGCGCTTCGTAGCGCTTCGGCCCACTGAGTCGAGCGTCGTCAGAGGACGTTGATCTGGGACCGATTCACTTTTGACCTCCGCGTGCGCGACACTGTGATTGGAGCAGTACCAGCCGCCAAGTCGGAGGTGGGCAAATGACTGACCGTGAAGTGTTTCGTATCTGCCCGAATTGTGGGTCGCACGATGTTCCGACCCTGGTAGTGAGTAGCTCTGCAGCGGCTGATGGTGGCATTGGCTGGCGATGCCATGCATGTGACTGCTCGTGGACAGACCAGCAGTCCCGCCTGCGCCGCGCCTCGTAACCAGGACTTCTGGGAGGGTGCCGCTGGGTTGGTGGGATAGCGGTGCCGTGGCCATGGAGCCGGCTTCGATGCGGCCTCGCTTGCTGACGGGCCGAAGCCGGTCGTTCCCACCTGAGCCGTATTCGATCCGGCGTGACGTGGCGAAGAGGATCTTCGTCTATGCGGAGGGAGGGCGCGTGCCGTGGCTCTCCGCAAGGCTCAACACAGTTGCACCTACTTCTTCAGCGATTTCGGGGCGGCTCTTGTTGGCCTTCGGTTCCATCCCTTGGTATCGGTGTCGGAACCCATTCCGGAGATGGACTGGCCTCCAATGCTCCCGGGGCGTTGGAGTCTGATCCAGTTGGACGAGGAGCTCTCTACTGATCTGGACGTCACCGTCCGGCTCGAACGCGAGTGGGTTGCGGCGGTAGCGATGGTGCCGTGGGACCTCCGGGGAAGCTGGCCCGGCGCGGTGGGCCGACCTCAACTCCATTCCGACGTCCGGCGCATCCGTAGCTCAGTCGCAGATGAACCTTCGGTGAAACACCGCATTTGCCTCGGCGCGGCACCCCACAGCCCTGAGTGCCTCGGCGTTGGTGTGGTCCCCTACATCCCGGAATCGCCGCGATACCACCCGGGAAGCGGCGGCATCACCAATTTCATGCCACACCCATGGCATGGCATGGAAGCGCCCGGACTGTAGGTGACTTCCAAGACTCCTTCGCACGCGACGCAACGGAACGTGGCGGGTTGACCAGGGGTGGGCCAGTTTCGATCGGAGCCGCCAGAGCCCTGCCCTCGCATCCGCCTCAGCATGTCGTCACCATGGCACGGTCCGTGAGATCCTGCACGGCCTTTTGCGAAACGTTCACTCACCGGCAACCTTCTTGTTACCGACTCGGAGCTCGCGTTGAGCCCTCGAGGTCGCATGAAGTGCTTGCCGCTGCGACACGTGAACCCATTCGCTGAGTGAGGACGAAAGTCGTCCGATCCCACCTCCGAGCCCTTCGGCTGGAGGATCGAAGAGCGGATCGACCGAGGCGGCCGACGCTGGCGGCGGCACTGGTGCCGGGGCCAAGATGACCGGATGACCGCTGCGGCCATCTCCGGCCTGCTGCTGACCCCGGGGGCCGGTGCCGGTCGGGACCAGCCGGCACTGGTGGCCGTCGACGAGGCGGCGACGGGGCGCGGTCTGGCCGTGGAGCGGATCGAGTTCCCCGGTCGGACGGCCGGTCTGCGTCGGCCGGATCCGCCGGAGGTGTGCGTCGAGTCGGTGCGGACGGCGACCTCGGGGCTCGCCGAACGGCTCGGCGTGCCCACCTCCGCCATCGCGGTGGGGGGTCGATCGATGGGTGGCCGGATGTGCTCGATGGCCGTCGCCGAGGGCCTGGGCGTCGCCGCCCTGGTTCTCATCAGCTACCCGCTCCATCCGGCACGGGCGCCCGAACGCTTGCGGACCGGGCACTTCCCCGCAATCCACGTGCCGTGTCTCTTCGTCAGCGGGCGTCGGGACGCCCTCGGGACGCCCGACGAGATCGAGCGCGAGACCACCGCCATCTCCGGACCGGTCACCCTGGTCTTCCTGGACGGCGACCACTCCCTGCGACGACGCGACGCCGAGGTCGCCGACATTGTGGTCGACTGGCTCACCGACAGGGGGGTAGCCGAGCGGACCGGCACAGGGTACTGAGGACCGGCGGGATCGTTCGGCCGTAGTGCAAGGCCCCGCGGACTGGGCATCGGGACGAGCTCCCTACCGGTGGCACTCCGGCCTCATCCGTGTCATCTCGTGCTCCCGACCTCCAAGGACGGCGTGGGCACAGGGATAGGCTGAGGCGGCGCTCCGGCAACCAGTTCCGAACAGGAGTCAAGGGAGAAAGACATGGGCTTCATCCTCGGTGCCATCTATTTCGTGCTGCTCATCACCCTCGGCATCCTGTCGATCCGGAAGGGTCATTGGGTGATGTTCATCATCGGGATCTTCATCCCCCTCTTCTGGATCATCGGGGCGATCATGCCCCGGAGGCAGCTCCGCTGAGGACTCGCCTCGGTGATGGCGTCCGACAGGGCCACGCTCCTCCATCGGCTCGGACGACCCCTCCAGCGCGGCCGGACACCACGGCCGGCGCCGCCGGCACGGGCGACAGGCCGACGAGCGAAAGGAAGGACCCCGTGGCGGCTTATGCTGGCCTCGCAGCGGTGGATCGTGGCGACAGGGAGGCACCGACATGACCGAGTCGCAACCACCGAAGCGATTCCGAGTCGGTGTGGCCGTGGCGTGGGTGCTGTCGGCGAGCCTCGGTCTACTGTCCGGCCCCGCTGCCGTGGCCGGAGCGAGCCAGCCGGAGCTGGTCTGGGTGGCCAGCGCCGACAGCGGACCGGTGCAGGCCTACGCCGCCACCAGTTCGGGTTCGGTGAGTCCGCTGCGGTCCATCGACGACCCGCAACTGCCCGACACGGTCTGGGATCCCTGGGGGGTGGCCGTCGGGCCGTCCGGTCGCGTTTACGTCCAGAGCTTCCTCTCCGACGCGACCTCCTTCGTCTTCGGCCCAGGGGCGCACGGTCACGCCGCTCCGAAGGCGGCATTCGTCGCCGACGCACCGGACACGCGGTCCATCGCCGTGGACAGCAGGGGATACGAGTACGTGGCCAGCGGCGAGAGCGCAGCGGTCATTTCGGTCGCCCCCCGCCGGGCGTCGGGGCAACCATCCGACCTCTACCGTGTGAGCCCGGTCCGGACGATCACGACGGACGAGCAGGGTTTCGAACCATGGCCCGACACCTTGGCCACCGACGCCGGCGGTCAGCTGGTGGCCGCGGTCGTCCGTTCGTCGAACAATTCCATCGAGTTCTTCAGCGGGGGGCCCACCGGACCCTCCACGCCCGCCCGGGATATCTCTGGCACGGCGACCGGCCTTGGAGACTGTGCGTCGATCGACGTCTGTGACCATGTCAACGTGGCGGTGGCGTCGCTCACCGCCGACACCGTGGTGGGCGTGAGTGAGGGGACCGCCACCCACATCAGCGTGTGGGCGCCCGGAGCGACCGGTGACACCGCACCACTCGTCACCATCCAGGGTTCCCTGACCGGGCTCGACGGTCGGGTCATCACCGGTCTCGCCGTCAGCGCCAGGACCGGCGACATCTACGCCATGGTGAAGCCGTCCCAGTTCAGCGGACCGGGAGCCATCGAGGTGTTCGCTCCGACGGCCTCCGGCAATTCGGCTCCCGTCCGGGTCTTCACCGATCCCGCCAACAGTTTTGCTTCCGCCACCGGCATCGCCGTCCACTGAATGGTGGACGGCGATGCGGTCCGAGGAGCCGATCCTGTAGCCGCAGCCGATGGACCGGGGGACGAACGGGATCCACCGCGGTCGCCGGGAGGGCGCGCTGAGATCACCGATGCGTCGGCGTCCACCCACGCGGGGCGCCAGCCTGCCCTCGTCGTCACCCGACTGACCAAACGGTTCGGTGAGCGGACCGCCTTCTCCGAGGTCTCGTTCGAAGTCGCCCATGGGGAGGTGTTCGGCTTCCTGGGTCCCAACGGTGCCGGCAAGACGACGATCGTGCGCACCCTCGGGACGCTGATCGTGGCGACCTCCGGCTCGGCGGTGGTGGCCGGCATCCCGCTCAGTCCGGAAAACGGAGTCGAGATCCGCCAGCGCATCTCGGTCATGCCCGAGTCACCCGGTCTCTACCTGCGCCTCACCGTCACCGAGAACCTGGAGTACTTCGCCGGGCTCTACGGTCTGCACAAGGCCGGGGCGCGGATCAGGGATGCCCTCGAGGCGGTCAACCTCACCGACCGGGCCGGAGACCTCTGCGGGGGACTCTCGAAGGGACTCCGCCAGCGGGTGGGTCTGGCTCGGACGCTGCTCAGCGACCCGGTGACCATGTTCCTCGACGAGCCGACGTCGGGACTCGATCCGGTGGCCGCCCGCGAGGTGCACAACCTGATCGGCAGGCTCCGACAGAAGGGGGTGACGATCTTCCTCACCACCCACCGGCTCGAAGAGGCCGAAAAGCTCTGTGACCGGGTGGCCATCCTCAATACGACGCTGCGAACCATCGGTCGCCCCGGGGAGCTGCGAGAGCAGCTCTTCGAGCGCGCCCTCGTCGTCAAGACCCTCGCGCCCCTCACCGACCCGGACGCGCTCTTCGGCGGCATCTCCGCCGTCGACAGCTGGCGTCCCGAGGGTGCGACCTCCTATGTGCTCGCGGCGCCGGATCCCGGGGCCGCCGCACCCGAGGTGACGCGGGCCCTCGTCGGCGCCGGGGCAGACGTCCTCGCCATCGGCGAAGCGCAGCACTCGCTCGAGGACGTGTACCTCGAGCTCGTCGCCGAGGACGTCGAGGCCCGGGCGCGATGACGGATCTCGACGCCACGCGGGTCCGGCCCGTCATCCGAAAGGAGCTGCGGGACTACCGGCGCAAGCGGTCCATCGTCGTGACCATGGCCGTCCTGCCCGCCATCTTTCTCATCCAGCCCACCCTCTCCATCTTCCTCGTGCCGGCGTCCACCGCGAGCGGGAGGTATCTCAGCCTCCCCCTGCTCCTCCTGCTCCTGATCCCGGTCATGTTGCCCTCCACCCTCGCCGCCTACTCGGTGGTCGGTGAGCGTGAGCAGGGGACACTCGAGCCGTTGCTCACCACGCCCATTCGCACCCAGGAGTTCATCTTGGGCAAGGGGGCGGCGGTCATGATCCCCACGTTGGTGCTGTCCTATGCCGTGTTCGGGATCTTCCTCGCTGTCGTCCGGCTGTTCGCCAACCCCGTGGTCGCCTCGGACCTCTTCCACCAGGGGCCGGTCCTTCTCACCCTGTTCCTGTTCACGCCTCTGCTGGCCGGCTGGGCGATCGTGGTCGGAATGGCGGTCTCCGTCAGGGCGAGCGAGGTCCGTGTCGCACAGCAACTGGGAACGGTGGCGAGCATTCCGCCGCTCGGGGTGGTCGTCCTGTTGGGGGTCGGAGTGATTCATCCCACCTTCACGGTGGCGATCCTGTTCGCGATCGGCCTGCTGGTGATCGATCTGCGGGCACTGCGGATCGTCTCTCGGATGTTCGATCGGGAGCGCCTGGTGACGGGATCCAAAGCGGGTCGGCCGGCACACTCGGAGCCCCACGCCGGATGAGCCGGTAGCGGAACGGAATCCCGCGGCGGCACAAGAGCCCGGTGCTGCACGGGGAGGCGCACCCACCCACGATGGCCGGGAGTGGTCTCCGGTGGGGGATCCGTCTACGCTTCCCGGACCCGGCCTGCCCGCTGCGGAGGGCCGGCGCCACACTCACACGGAGCCCTCAACACCGAAGGCGGACGCCCGTGGTCCTCGACCTCATCCTCATCGGACTGGCCATAACGCTCGAGCCGATACCGCTCACCGCCTTCATCCTGGTGCTCGCATCCAAGGGTGGGGTCCGCAAGGGGGCGGCCTTCATCTTCGGCTGGCTGCTCTCCCTGGCCGCCGTCGTCGCGCTCACCTTGTTGCTCACCGGGAACAACCCTCCGAAGCCGAGCACCGGCCCGGCGCTGGCGGCCTTGGCCGTCAAGATCGCCATCGGGGTGGCGTTGGTGCTCATCGCAGTCCGGCAGTGGCGGAGGATGGGCAGGCCGAAGAAGCCGAAGAAGACGCCGAAGTGGCAGACCGGGATCGACAACATGTCAGCCTGGTTCGCCGTGCTGTTGGGCCCGCTCGTCCAACCGTGGGGCCTGGTGGCCGCCGGTGTGGCGGTGATCACCGGAGCCAAGCTGAGTTCCCTCGGGAGCTACATCGCACTCGTCCTGTTCTGCCTGCTCTCGGTGGTCACCTATGTCGCCCTCGAGGTCTATGCGGCGCTCCGCCCGGAGAAGACGCAGACCTTCCTGGCCGCGACCCGGACGTGGATCGACACCCACAAGGACCAGGTCATCATCATCGTCTCGCTCGCCCTCGGCTTCTGGCTGATCGGAAAGAGCACCTACCTCATCGTCACGTAGCGGCCGCCCCCGCCGGGAGTCCCGGTCGGGTCGGCGCCCTCCGACCGCGGACACGGGTCCTCGGCGGCCCCTTGACTATTACGACTTTCGTAATAGCATGGCGGCAGGCGAGCGGAGGGGTGAACAGTGAAGTCGAAGCGACTCGGGCGGACGCAGGACCCGACGATCCTGGTGCTCACCAGCCTCTCGGGCGGTCCGAAGCATGGCTACGCGGTCATCAAGGACATCGAGTCCATGAGTGGCGTCTCCTTCGGCCCGGGCACGCTCTACGGCGTGCTCGGCCGTCTGGAGGACGAGGGGCTCGTCGAATCGATGCCCAGGGACGACCACCGGCGGCCCTATCGCATCACCGGCAACGGGGCGGCAGTCCTCCGTGAGCGCCTCGAGGCGAACGTCAAGGTGGCGAACATCGGCTTCGAACGCCTCGGGGTGCTCGGAGCGTGAAGAACCGGTCTGCCATCGATTGGGCGCTTCGCTGTTACCCCGCATGGTGGCGCGAGCGGTACGCCGACGAAGTGCGGCTGGTGTCGAACGACCTGACGGCCGAAGGCCGGTCGACCGCCACGGTCACCGTGAACCTCCTCGGAGGTGCGGTCCGGGCCCGGACCCGGGCCCCGGGCATGCCCAAATCCTACGGGCTCTGGTCGACCCGGACCCGGGTCTCGATCGCCGCCGCCACCCTGCCGTGGATGGTGGTCGCCCCGGTCGTGCTGATCGCCATGGGCAACCAGACCCTCCGGTCGCACGCCGGACCCGTCACCTCGAGCGGGATCTCGTTCCTGCCCACCGACCTCCAGGTCGTCACCAAGCACCTGCCCTGGGTGCCGGCACCGCCGCTCGCACCCACGGCCCGCCTCGTCCTGTACGCGGCTGCGGCGGTGATGCTGTTGTTCCTCGTGACGTTCGTCGTCCTGATCAGTGGATGGTCGGGCCTGACCAGCGCCATCCGCCACTCCTCCAGTCCCGATCGCCGACGGCTCCGGTTGCTCGCGTGGGTGCCGGTCCTCTCTCTCCTGACCGACATCGCACTGGTGTTCGCCCAGAACGCGGTGCGATACCCGGACTACCGCATGGTCGGTGGTTCGGTCGCCGGCCACGCCCGCTTTGTCGCACCCCACCTCGTCCCCTATGGCGCCCACCCGGCCGAGGCCCGTGCCCTCGCCGTCATCGTGCCGACGGTGGCCGGTGTGGGGTGGCTGGTCTCCATCGTCTGTGTCGCCGTGGCCGCCCGCCGGGCCGACGTTGCCCCGTCGGATCTTCGGTTCGGCCGGTCGGTGGCCACCATCGTGGCGTCGCTCTTCGCCCTGATGATGGTCGCCTACGCCACGTGGGGCGTCGGACTCATCGTCCAGGCCCGGCAGGCGGCGGACGGCCATTTCACCACCGTCGGTTTCAGCCATCCGGCACTCTGGCTGCCAACGGTGCTGTTGCTGGCGGTCGGCGTCTCGCTGTCCGGAATGAGCGCCTGGGCGGCCAGAAGCTCGTGGAAGGTCATCTCGTTGACGTACGTCCACTAGGACTCGGGGGCGCCGGGCGAGGATCCGGAACGCCCATGCGTGCGTCCTTATCCCACCCGGTCCGTGGGTGCCGACGTCACCGTTCGACGCACGGCATGGCGTGCGATGATGGTGAAGGTGCCTTCCACGTCCTATGAACGGATCTCGGCTCGCTACGAACGGGAACGGGGCGGCCAAGCCCGGGCGACAGCCGTCGCCGAGGCGTTGCTGGCGTGGCTGACTCCTGGCCGACCGGCGGTCGACATCGGCGTGGGCACCGGCATCATCGCGAAGACACTCACTGATCGCGGTGTGCCGATGATCGGCATCGACATCGCCGACGGCATGCTCTCCCAGGCATTCATCCGCCTCCCCGGCTCGGTGGTGCTGGCGGACGCACAGGAGCTTCCCCTGGCGCCGGGCTCGTTGGGCGCGGCCGTGTTCGTGTGGAGCCTGCACCATATCGGCGACCCGGTCGCCGCTCTGCGGGAGGCACGACGGGTGTTGGATGCGGACGGTCACGTGATCGTCGTCTCGGCGACGCCTGACAACGTCCCTCACGACGTGCACGTCGTCTTCCGGAAGCTCGATGTGCTCGCTCCGCCCCGTGAGGCCGACTGGATCATACGAGCCGCCTCCTCGGCGGGCCTGCGACCGACGGCGACGACCCACATCCACCTGGAAGTCGCCCGGTCTCCCCTCGAGCTCGTCCGGCAGATCGAGGACCGCCTCTACTCACCGCTGTGGGATCTGAGTGCGGAGGAGTGGAACACGGTGGTGGTCCCGATCATGGACGAGCTGCGCGGCCTCGAGGATCCTGACCGCAAACGGGTATCGACGCTGCACAGTCCCGTCTATCGGTTCGGCTCATAGCGGCGGGGACGCGGCCCGGCCACCGAGCACGGCCGAACGGTCAGTCCCGGAGGTTGTCCGAACCCTGTCCGGAGACTCCGCCGACGGCACGGGCCGTGGCGATCCAACCTTGGCGCGCACTGGGGTATCGGGGGGCCCACGGACTGGTGGACCTCAGTCGGTCGTTGCTGACACGCAACGACCTGGTGAGCGACGCCACCCGGTCGCCCAGGAGGGTCGCGGCCCGTCCCGGTCCCGGGAGCCACACGCTCGTTCCTGCGGCCTCGGCCAGGGCACGGGAGTACTCGCGCTTGGTGAGGGGCTCGTCGTCCACCACGTTGTAGGTGCCCGCGGGAACATCCATGGCGGCAACGATGGCGGCAGCGGCATCGGCCATGTGGATCGACGAGACGTAACTGCCGGCCGGTCCCACGCTGGACCCGATGTGGCGGCGGGCCAGGGCCAGCATCTGCTCGCTGTGGGCGGCCCCTGGGCCGTAGAACAGACCGAAGCGGAGCACGACGCCGATACCGCCCCTCGCCGTGAATCCCTTGGCGTTGTATTCGGCCGCGATGGTCGGCAAGGCGAGCGGATAGCGGTCGACTGGCGCGGCCTCATCGATCCAGGACGAGCCCTGCTCGGCGTAGATCATGACCACCGATTCCTGAATGAGCCTCGGGACGCCCGCATCGGTCGCCGCGCCGGCCACCGCCTCGGAGCCTTTGACCCGTATGCGCTCGTTGTCGCGCCAGGCGCCGGTGCGCAGCGACCGGGCCATCGGAGGGATGGAGGTCGCCAGATTGGCGACGGCATCGTGTCCCTCGAAGGCGGTGGCCAGGCCCACCTGGTCGAACAGGGAGACGGTGACAGGGTTTACACCCTGCTCCTGCAGCGCCGTCGCCTTCTCGGGGGTCCGGGCCAGGGCCGACACGGTGTGTCCCCGGCTGATGAGGGCAGGAACCACGTGACCACCGATCGCCCCCGTAGCACCGGTCAGGAACACCCTCATCGGTGGGCGGGCCCGAGATTCTGTGGGCTGACGGTGCGACAGCGTGGACCGGGTCCGACGATGAGGGCGCCGGTCGTCCCGGCAACTGACGGGGGAACCACGACCGCATCGCCCCTGGAACCCACTGGATCCGGCAGCACGGTCGTGGAGGTGGGCGTGGTCGACATTGGATGTCTCCGGAACGACTCGGTGGTGGAACCTGCAGGGGAGATTTGTACCCTACAAATATGAGAGAACGATGAGGAAGCGCCACCGGTTGACGCCGCTCGGCTGCCGGCGCCTCCCTCCGGTACGATCGCAGCCACTTCGGAGGAGGGGGCGCGGTGGGCAGATTCGATCGGCGAACATTCCTATCGACCGGGATCAAGGCCGGCGCCGCCCTCGCCATGGTCGGTGCGACCGACCTCGCGGTGGACACCGGCTCCCCCGGAGCGTCGGCCGGCGCCGCCGGGGCACCGGCCGGGGGAGCGCCGGGTCCTCCGTCGAAGCTCATGACGACGGGCGTCACCCGGCCGGTCGGTGTCGACCCCGACGACGTCATGTTCGCGTGGCAGGTCACCGACCCACGCCGTGGCGCGCGGCAGCACGGGTACCGGATCGTGGTCAGTGGGCCGGACGGCAGCGCCACGACGGTGTGGGATTCCGGCGCGGTTGTCTCGAGCAGCCAGGCGTTCGTGGTCTACGACGGGCCGGCCCTGTCGGCCCACTCCCGCTATCGCTGGACGGTCAGTACGGCGGACGGCGGGGGGCGGTGGAGCCGGGCCAGCGGCCCGGCGACGTTCACCACGGGGTTGCGCGCCGGCGACTGGACCGCGCAGTGGCTGCGGCCCGGGCCGGCCGAGCCCGGCGAGGAGGAGTACACGTACCTGCGCTCGACCCACGTGCTGCCACCGGGCACCATCGCCCACGCCACCGCCTTCGTCGCCGGGGCCCACAAGTACCAACTGTGGGTGAACGGCATCCAGGTCGACACCGGGCCCAGTTTCTGCTTCCCCGACGAGCAGTACTACCAGGCAACGGACGTCACGGCGGTGCTAGCCCCCGGCCGGACCAACGCCATGGGCGTCCTGCACCACTGGTACGGACCGGGCCGGGGTCGCCCGACGTCGGCTCCGGGTCTGCTGGTCCAGGTGGCGGTCCACTACACCGACGGCACCGTCGTCACCCTCGGATCCGGCCAGAATTGGCGTTTCCGCCGGGCGGAGTGGCTCCCGGCGCCGCAGCGCAACACCGACGCCGGCGACTTCGTCGAGTGGATCGACGGTCGGCTCCACCCGACCGGATGGTCGGCCGCGGACTTCGACGACAGCGGTTGGCCGGCGGCGGTGGTGCTCGGGCCGGTGGGCACCGAGCCGTTCACCCACCTCTATGCGCAGCGGACCCGGATCAGCCAGCACGACGTGCGCCCGGTTTCCGTGCGGACCCTTCCCTCCGGCTCGGTGGTGGTCGACTTCGGCAAGGTCTACGCCGGCCGGCCCACCGTGTCGTTCCGCGACGGGACCGACGGACACACGGTCCCGATGCACGTCGGGTACACCCTCGACCCGGACGGATCGGTCTCGACCACGCACAACACGCAGGGCACCGATCTGTCGTTCCTCTACATCCAGCGTTCCGGGACCCAGACGTTCGATCCCTACTGGTACCTGGGGTTCCGTTACCTGCAGATCGACGACCCGGGCGAGACCCTGGCCGACGGACAGATCGCACTGGTCGCACGCCATGCCGCCATGCCGGACGGGGCGGAGGCGACCTTCCGTTCGTCCGAGCCGACGCTCGACGCCGTGTGGGCGCTGTGTGCCCACTCCGGTCTGTACACCTCGCAGGAGCAGTTCATCGACACGCCGACCAGGGAGAAGGGCCAGTTCCTCTGGGATGCGGCCAACGAGTCCCAGACGGTGATGCGGGCGTTCGGCGAACAGAACCTCAGCTGGCAGGGCCTCCGCGACCAGGCACGGGCCCAGGCCCGCTACTGGCCCACCGGTCAGTTGAACGAGATCTATCCGAACGACGACGGCGCCCAGGACTACCCGACCTTCACCGCTCTCTACCCGGAGTGGGTCTGGCGCTACTACCTGTCCACAGGGGACCGGGCCACCCTGGCCACTCTCTTGCCGACCCTGCTCCGCCTGTCGGACTACCTGGCGGGGACCATCGACGCCTCGACCGGTCTCGTGTCGGGGCAATCGCTCACGACCAACGGGGACGACGACTACGGATACGACTACGACACCGACGCCGACACGACACTGAACATCCTCGCGGTGAACGCCTTCCGCCGGATCGGTTCCATAGCCGCTCTGGTCGGAACCCCGACCACCTCGTCCGCCCAGGGGGAACGCGAGGCGGACCTCACGGCCGCCGTCAACGCTCATCTGGTGGGGATCGACAGCCTCTATGTGGACGGCCTGCGAGCGGACGGGCGACAGAGCACCCACTACTCCCAACAGGCCAACCTGGCTGCTCTGGCCTACGGGGTGGTGCCGGCGGCGTCGTCCCCGTCAGTGGCGAAGTACGTCGCCTCACTCGACATCTCGGTGGAGCCTGACCAGGGAATGGAACTGCTGCGGGCGCTGCACGCGGGCGGGCACGACGCAGACGTCGTGCGGATCCTCACCGATGCCTCGTTCCCGGGTTGGGCCGCCATCCTGAGATCGGGAGGGACGTTCACGTGGGAGGCGTGGACGCCGAGCGACCTGATCGGCGACAGCATGTCGCACGGCTGGGGCTCTTCGGCGCTGGTCGCCATGCAGGAGGTGCTGCTCGGTGCAGCCCCCGGTCCACCGTCGCCGGGCGGTCCACCGGTCGTGGTCGTCGTGACCCCTCCGGCGGCCGGGCTCGCCCACGCCTCCGGCACGTTCGCCACGCCGGCGGGCGAGTTCTCGATCGCCTGGCGCACCACGACGGCGCGAACGGGGCTCAGCGTGACGGTGCCTCCCAACGCGCAGGCGCGGTGCCGCCTGGCTGGTGTGCCGATCACCCGGGTGACCGAGGGTGGCACTCCGGTCTCGCACGTCGACGGCATCGACGTGGTCGAGATCGGACCGGGTGAGGTGGACCTCGTCGTCGGCGCCGGGACGTACGACCTGACGGTGCCGTCCCACTGACGGTGCTGTCCCACTGACGGTGCTGTCCCACTGACAGTGCCGTCCCACTGACAGTGCCGTCCCACTGACGCGGCGCGCGTCAGCCGACGCCGGTCACCTCCCGCACGACGTCGCCGTCGCTGTCGCTGTAGGCCAGGTTGCCGTGGGGTGATACGGCGAGCCCACTCGGGTCGCCCATGCGCGTCTGGATCCAGGTCGTGACGGCATGGAGCGCTCCGGTCGACTCGGCACCGGCCACGGTGGACAGGCTGCCCGCCTGGACCATCTTGCCCAGCAAGGTCGTCGCGGTGGCGGGCACGACACGGATGGCGTGCATCGCCCCGTCGGCTATGTAGAGATCGCCCCCGGCGTCGACGGCCAACGCCGAGGGGAAGTTGGCCTCGCCGACGCCACCCGTGGCCGGCAGCCCGTCGATCAGGTAGGGGCCGTAGGAACCGTCGCCCGCCACGGTGCCCAGGCTGTGGGCTGCCAGCGCAACGCCGTAGTAGGTGCCGGCGTGTTCGGTGAGCAGCCGGACGGTCCGGTTTCCCTGGTCCGCCACCAGGATGTCCCCGTCCCCGTCCGCCGCCAGAGCCCCCGGGTCCCACAGTTCGGCCTCCAGCGCGGGGCCACCGTCCCCGTTCGAGCCGCAGACGCCGGTTCCGGCGACGGTATCGATCTCCCCTTTCAGCATGGCAACCCCGAACCGGGAACCGGTGGACGCGGCCACCAGGCGCAGACGGCAGTTGGCCGTGTCGGCGATGAGGAGATCGCCGGAGGGGTCGACGGCGAGGCCGCTGGGGTCGTCGAGCTCACTGTGGTCAGAGCCACCCCCGTCGCCGCTGTCGCCGGCGGCGCCGGTTCCGGCGACCACGGCCAGCCTGCCGGTGGTCATCTGCTCACCGAGCGAGGTGTTGCCGTGGGCCGGCAACTCCTCGACGCGCTCACCGGGCCCCGAGGCGATGAACAGGTCGCCCGCCGGGTCGAGAGCCAGTGCGGTCGGTGGCGGGTCGGCGTCGGTGCCGCAGTGACCGCCGGCCAGGGTGACGATGTGGCCGGCCTGCACCCGGCGGCCGAACGAGAAGCCCGATCTCGCCGGAACCTCCCGCACGCGGCAGTTGCCGGAGTCGGCGATGTAGAGGTCGCCGGAGCCATCCTCGACGATCGCACCGGGAGCATCGAGCCGTGCGTGAACGGCCGGCCCGGCGTCCCCAACGAACCCGGGCGTCCCCGTGCCGGCCAACGTGGTCGGCCCGGAAGGGCCGGCCCTGGTGGCAAGGGTCGTCGTCGCGGATGGCGCAGCCACGGTGGCCGCCGCCGATGTTGGGGTGCCCCCGAGGAGGAGGGTCGTGCCCATGGCCAAGGCCACGAGGCCACCGGCGGTCGTCGACCATCGGCCGCTGCTCATGGCACCGCGCCTGTCAGCGCCCGGACTGTTCGATCGACCGTAGCTCCGTCCATGAACCAGCTCCGTCCGTCCGCCCGTGATGCAATCATCCGCCCATGATGCAACACGGAGCGGGCCGGATCCTGGCGACTGCCGGAATCGCAGTCGCCGGCCGTCGACGGGTCAGACTCCATCCGGGTCCGGGCGGTCGCGGCCGGTCGTCGGGCCTGCCCGGCTGTCCGTGTCGGGCCTCCCGGGTGCGTGCGTCACCGACGGTTGCTATCGTCGCGAGGTCGCTGGGGGGCCCGGCGTCGTGATTCCGCGGCGGATCGGGGCCGGGAGGGGGTTGTGCATGCGAGTTGGCCGTGTCGCCGGGATGGCCACGCTGGTGGTCGCGGGGCTGATGATCGCTGGGCCGCTGCCCGCCGGGCTGTCGGCCGGCCCGACTGCAGCCGCGACGCCGGCCCTGACCAACTGGTACCGGCTTCCGGCCACCCACGGGGCTACCGGCCGCACCAGGTCCACGTGGTCCGCGTCGAACTGGTCCGGCTACGCGGAGACGGGCCACTTCACGTCGATCTCCGGCAGCTGGACGGTCCCGAGGGTGAGGCCCGGCGTGGCCGACACCCGCTCCGAGTGGTTCTCGGCCACCTGGGTCGGCATCGACGGGTTCAACGACACCGACCTGATCCAGACGGGCACCGAGCAGGACGACTCGGGCGGGTCGGCCTCCTACAGCGCGTGGTGGGAGATCCTGCCCAAGGCCGAGACGACCATTCCTGATCCTGTGTCCCCGGGGGACACCATGGAGGCCGCCATTACGCAGACCGCGGTCACGGTGGTGAAGCGGAAGAGGATCAAGGTCATCACCGACGAGTGGAACATCAGACTCCAGGACGTCACCGCGGGTTGGAGCTTTTCGACCACGCAGGTCTACAAGGGCCCAGGCGACTCCGCCGAGCTCATCGTCGAGGCACCCTTCGTGGGAAGGTCGTTGTCCACGCTCGCCGACTACAGCTTCCCTGCCGGATCTTCCCGCGCCGGCGATTTCCGGGATGCGGCCGTGTCGACGACGGTCGGCGGGGCACCCATCGGAGCAGGGCTCGACTATCAGACCGACGCCGGGACGCTCATCCAGGGCGGCCTCCAGGTTTCGACGCCCGGTGCGCCGGACGCCTCGGCGACCGCGTTCAACTCCTCCTACGGGGCGACGCAACCGGCAGCTCCCGCCAGCTGATACCGAGGGCCCGATCGTCGGCTCGCTCCCAGGGCGTGGCGTCCCGGCGGGACCGGATCGGGACGGTGGTCGCCGAGCAACCAGACGTTCATCGACGGTTCAGCTGCGTGTAACCCTGCCGAAACGTGGGCGGGTTTAGATGGGAAGCGGTCCGGGGCACCCTTCCCTACGTGCACCTGTCGGCGGACTCCGAGGTCGAAGCGCCTCGTGCCGGGCTGATCCCACTTCCCGGCGCGAGGACGCTCCCTCGGCGCGTTCTCCCAGCCAGCCCGGGTCCTCGGTCCGGGAATCGCTGATGATCTCCGGCATCCTCCGGCACCCACGGTGGTCGGTCGGTGCGGAGGGTGGGTTTCCGTGCTAGAAGTTCCAGGTCGATCCGCCGGCGAGGGGCGACCAACGCCTCAGCCGCCGGCGTCGGCGTTCGAGCGGAGAGCAATCAGGGGGACGGATGAAGGCAAACCACAAGTACCTCGTGCTGTCGGTGGCAGCGCTGGCTGTGATGTCGCTGTTGGGTGCCGTACCTTCGACGGCGGGAGCGGCCAAGCCCCTCTCGGCTCCGGTCTTCACCAGCAAGACGACGCTCAAGGCCAAGACGCTGGCCACCTTCACCTTCACGGTGAAGGCCAAGGCGAATCCGGCACCGACGATCAGCCTCGTCAGCGGCCTCCCGACCGGCGTGACCTTCACGCCCAACGCCCCGGTCGGCACCACCGGCACCGCGACGGTGACCGGCTCGGTGCCCGGCGGCACCTACCCACCGATCGTCCTCCAGGCCACGAACACCCAGGGATCGGTCACCCAGGACCTGACCATCGCCGTCAAGGGCCTGCCGGGCATCCGCCACGTCTTCGTGATCATGCTGGAGAACGAGGGGTACGACCAGACCTTCGGCGACCCTTCGAGCGATCCGTATCTCGCCTCGACGCTCCCGGGTGAGGGCGCCCTGCTCGAGAACTACTACGGCGTCGGTCACTTCTCCAACGACAACTACGTCGGCTTCGTCTCGGGCCAACTGCCCAACTCGTCCAACCAGGCGGACTGCGCGGGCGGTTTCGACGACTTCCCAGTCGGGGACGGCCTCGATGCCAACGGGCTCCAGCAGGGGTCCGGATGCGTCTATCCGTCGGATGTGCCCACCATCGCCGACCAGCTGACGGCGAAGGGCGACACCTGGAAGGCCTACGAGGAGGACATGGGCAACGACCCCACCCGTGAATCGGCGACCTGCGGGCATCCCGCCGTCGGTTCCCCGGACAACACGTTGGAGGCCGAGACCGGCGACGGCTACGCAACTCGCCACGACCCGTTCGTCTACTTCCACTCGATCATCGACGACACCAGCGAGTGCAACCAGGACGTCGTGCCGCTCGGGACG
>CAZNLF010000015.1:0-22898 GCA_964573595.1 uncultured Acidimicrobiaceae bacterium
GACGACCTGATCGAGGACATCGACCAGGCGCTGTCGAAGGCGGTCCGCTGACCGGTCACCGGCGCCGGTGCGGCTGTGCCCGGCGGCTGTGCCCCGGACGGCCGTGCCCCGACGACTGTGCCCCGGATGACTGTGACCCGGGCGACGATGTCCCCGGGGTCAGCCGATCACACTCTGCACGCACTCCTGGGCATCGAGCACCGCCCTGATACGGCTGCGGGGGGACGGCAGGTAGTGGGTGAAGTAGCGAGCGCCCTCGGTCAGCACGCCGAGCAGGGAGAGGTTCACCTGCACGTGACCGGACGTGTCGTAGGGATGGAAATGCTCGGTGATGGCGACGCTTCCCACCGGCGTGCTCCCGTAGCTCATCTGGGTCAGCCGGCCGTTGGCGTAGAGGCGGTTGAGCAGCGGCGAGCTGGAGCGGGCCAACGAGGGAAGGTCCAGATGGCCCCGGACCACGCCGTTGACGGTGACCGTCGTCTCCTCGTCGAGCTCGGTGGACCGGAGTGTCACCCGCCCGTCGGGACCCGCCTTCACCTCGGGATTCGGCCCGAACGGGATGCGCACCACCCCGGCGTCGAGTAGTGCCAGCAACTGCTGGGAGCGCAGGGGCGGAGGCCCGGCCTCCAGCCGGTTGATCCGGCCCCGGATGTTCGTCTGGAAGTCCAGGTAGGACTCGTAGGTGAGCCCGCCGAACTCGATGACCGAGCGCAACTGGTCACGCAGGATGCGAAGGACCTCGAGAGCCGCCTTGACCGGGCTGCCCCCGATGGCCATGGCCTCGTCGAGGTCGGACTCGATCGCGTCGTAGACCCGGGACTCGTAGTCGTCGCTCGATTCGTAGTGGTCACCGGCGCCGGCGAACAGATGACTGGCCGGCTCGAACCGCCCGTACATCGGCTCGAACTGCTCGACGACCGCATCGAAGTCGCCGCTCGCCCATGCCCCGCTGAGCCGCCGGCGGACATCGGCCGAATCGGTCTCGCCCGACTTCAGCAGGGCCGCATGGGTAAGGTACCGGGCCTGCATTTCGGCGAAGAGCAGGGGAAGCAGATCGTGACGGAACTCCACCTGCCGGCGGACGGACGACCCGTCGGGATTGGTCAGGGCGGCGATCCTCTCGGGCGTGCAGACCACCGGCCTGTACTCCCCGTAGGGATCCACGCCGTGCGCCGACTTGGCACAGTAGGGCACCCCGGAACGGGAGTACAGGTAGACGATCGGCTCGTTGCCGCTGCGCACGTAGCGCAGGCGGTCCCCCATCGCCTCGAAGCTCCCCCCCCGCCCGACGGTGAGAGCGGTCAGCAGGTCGAATCCGACAAGGCCCATGCCGGCGACGGCGACCGCCTCACCGGCGGGAACCGGCTCGTCGAAGTACTCGACCGGGTACGGGCGCAGATAGCGCACGTCCGATCCGGCGCCGGGGGATTCGTCGTTCCAGGTGTGGCCGGAAGTGAGCACCACGTGGTTGACGCACAGGGTCCGTCCGTTGTCGAGCACGACCGACTCCCGACCACCGCCTCCGGGCCTGATGTCCACCGCGGCCGCGTAGTGCCGCACGACCTCGAGGTTCTTCGGCGCGTGGAGCATGAGGGTCTCGTAGAACCACACCAGGTACTCGCCCATGAGCCGTCTGGGCAGGTAGTCGGTGGGGAGGATCGGTGTGCCGGTGGCACTGATCCGGCATTCGTGTCCCGACCACCGATAGCCGCTCTCGACCGCCCATTCGTACAGACCGACGGCATAGGGAGGGTCCTCGTCCCCGTCGGGTGATGCGTAGAGCGACAGTTGACCGCAGGGGTTGTTGAGGACCAGGTAGTCGGGTTGCTCCTTCGCGTAGACGCCGCCGCCCATCTGTCCGGGCTCGATCACATGGACCCGGACGAACGCATCGGTGCGGCGGGCCTGTGCCACTGTGCGCTCGAGGACGCAGAGCCCCCACGAGCCGAAACCGACGATGGCGAACTCGATGAGCCGGCAATCGGCACCGGCGTCCGGATCATCTCCCGGACGCGCACCACCCGATGGTGCTCCTATTGACCGACGCGACAGCTCCATGTTTACTGCAGCCCCTTCTTCACCATTGCAGCAAAACCAATGCGGCTCTATCGATGGTATGTCTGCGAATTGCACTTGCACAAGGCCCTGTCGAAATGACAATTCGGTCAGTAGAATGGGGAGTCTTCGGGACAGGGATCTCGCAGTTGCTCGACGCCGTGGCAACCGCGACTGACAGAAATGAGACGAGGGTGGGCGCCTCCGGCACGCTTCAATTGGGGACTCTGGTCGTGCATCGACTCGGCTATGGGACCATGCAACTGACCGGCCCCGGTGTGTGGGGCCCCCCCGCAGACCGCGAGGGTGCCGTCCGGGCGATCCGCCGGGCGGTCGGGTTGGGCGTCGACCTGATCGACACCGCTGACTCCTACGGGCCCGATGTGGCCGAGGAGTTGGTCCGCGAAGCGCTCCACCCCTACCCGGCCGGAGTCACCGTCGCCACCAAGGCCGGACTCACCCGGTCGGGGCCCGACCAGTGGGAGGAGTGCGGTCGTCCCGACCACCTGAAGCGCCAGTGCGAGGGGAGTCTCCGTCGCCTCGGTGTCGACCACATCGACCTGTTCCAACTGCACCGGGTCGATCCCAAGGTCCCCGCCGACGAGCAGTTCGGTGCACTCCGGGAGCTCCGCGACACCGGGATGGTGGCCGAGGTCGGGCTGTCCGAGGTCACCGTCGACCAGATCGAGCAGGCCCGGCGGATCGTTCCCGTCGTCAGCGTGCAGAACCAGTACAACCTGGCTATGCGCGGGGCCGAAGACGTCCTCCAACACTGCGGACAACACGGGATCGGATTCATCCCGTGGTTCCCGCTGGCCAGCGGGAAGCTCTGCCGCGACGGCGGACCGGTCGACACCATCGCCCGGGAGCTGGGAGCGACCGTGCCCCAGGTGTGCCTGGCCTGGCTCCTCCGTCGTTCACCGGTGATGCTGCCGATCCCCGGCACGATGTCGCTCGACCATCTGGACGAGAACTGCGCCGCGGGCGAGATCCAGCTGTCCGACGCCCAGTACGAAGAACTGAGCCGGGCCCGCAAGCCGTTGCGCCGGTGGGCGCTGGCCGGCTGAGTCGGGAGGGGGCGAACAGATGAGTGCCGATCTGGTGATCCGAAACGGGACGCTGGCCGACGGGACTGGTGGGCCGCTCCGTCGCGCCGACGTCGCCATCACCGGCGACCGGATCACCGAAGTCGGTGGCGCAATCGCCAAGGGAAGGCGCGAGCTCGACGCCGATGGCCTGTTGGTGACCCCCGGATTCGTCGATCCCCACACCCACTACGACGGCCAGGCCACCTGGGACCCGCTGCTGGCGCCTTCCTCGCATCACGGGGTCACGACGGTGGCGATGGGCAACTGCGGCGTGGGCTTCGCCCCGGTCGCGCACGATCGCCACGATTGGCTGATCGAGACGATGGAAGGCGTCGAGGACATCCCGGGGACGGCGCTCCACGAGGGGCTGCAGTGGGACTGGGAGTCGTTCCCCGAGTACCTCGACGCGCTCGAGCGACAGCCGCGCACGATCGACGTCGCCACCCACGTCCCCCACGCCGCGCTGCGCGCCTTCGTGATGGGTGAGCGGGGAGGCGACCCGGCCGAGCACCCCGACGACGACGAGCTCGAGACCATGGCGAAGCTACTGCACCAGGGTCTGGACGCCGGTGCCCTGGGGGTGACCACGTCGCGCACCGAGCGGCACCGCACCAGCGCCGGTGAGAGCCTCGGGACCCTCCGGGCCCGGGAGCCGGAGCTGATGGCCCTAGCCACCACCCTCCGGGCCAGTGGGAGGGGCGTCTTCCAATTCCTGAGTGACAGCTACCGCACGACGGACGACGGGTTCGCCCGGGCCGAGTTCGCTCTGGTCGACGCGTTCGCCCGGGCGAGCGGACGGCCCGTCAGCTACACGGTGCAACAGGATGTCGCCGCACCCGAGCGGTGGCGGGACCTGATGGACCTGGCCGTCACCCTCCGGAAGGAGGGCCTCGACGTGAAGGCCCAGGTCGCTCCTCGCCCGATCGGCGTGCTGCTCGGACTGGAGGCTTCGGTCAACGTGTTCACCCCGTCGCGCGCCTACGCCAGGATCGCCGGCCTGCCGCTGGCCGAACGGGTGGCGGCGCTCGGCGACCCCGAGCGCCGCAAGAAGATCCTCGAGGGCCATGCCCAGCTGACCTCGGGCCCCGACGCCTTCGAGGGCTACGCGTTCTTCGGCCGCTTCGACGACATGTACCTCCTCGGCGACCCGGTCGACTACAACTTCGACAGCACGCAGTCGCTCGGCGCCATGGCCCGGCGCACCGGTGCCGACCCCCGTGAGCTCGCCTACGACGCGCAGCTCCAGCGTGGCGGCCGCCAGCTCATCTACACCCCGATGTTCAACTTCGCCCACCGCAACCTCGACGCGGTCCGCGAGATGATCACCTCGCCGGTCGCCATGTTCGGGCTCTCGGACGCCGGCGCCCACTGCGGGCAGATCTGCGACGGGAGCATGACCACGACGTACCTGTCCATGTGGGCCCGCGACTTCGGGGACGAGTACGGGCTGCCCGTCGAGTCGGTGGTGCACCAGCTGACCAGGCGCCCGGCCGCACACTTCGGCTGGCTCGACCGGGGTGTGGTCGCACCCGGGCTGCTGGCCGACCTCAATGTCATCGACCTCGAGCACCTGGAGTGTGCGCCCCCGGAGATCACCGCCGATCTGCCCGCCGGCGGTCGCCGTCTCCTCCAGGCCGGCCGGGGCTACCGGTGGACGGTGAAGCGGGGGGCGGTGACCTTCGAGGACGGGGTCCAAACCGGTGCCCAACCGGGCCGGCTCGTCCGGGGCGAGCAGGGGGGCCCGGCCGAAGGGTCCGCGCCATGAGCCCGAGCGACGTCCTCTCCGCCGTCGTCGGGTGGGCCGACACCGAGCCGGAGTCCCCCGCCGTACAGGACCTGGACCGGGCCCTGACCTACGGCGGACTGGTCGACGAGGTGGCCTGCGTGGCGGGCGGCATGGCGGCCCGGGGCGTCGGGGAGGGCGACCGGGTGGCGCTCCACCTGCCCAACTCGGTCGACTTCGTCGTCACCGCCCTCGCCAGCCTGTGGGTCGGCGCCATCTTCGTGCCGCTGGCCGTCACCGACCCGCAGGCCCGGGTGGCCGCCATCGTGGCCGACTGCGCCCCGACGCTGGTGGTGACCGGTGACGACGTCGAGCCCGGCGACCGGTCCGACACCGGGGGCACCCCATGGGTGACGCTCCCCGATCTCCTGGGCCAGGGAGCGGAGCCGGCCGCGCCCCTCACGCCCGATCCGGCACGGGTCGCCTATGCCATCTACACCTCGGGCACGACCGGCAGACCGAAGGGTGTGCTGATCGGCAACGGGGCGTTCGTCGCCGCCGTCCGCTCGTCGGCGGTGATCCTCGGGCTCGATCACTCGACGCGGGCGCTGTGCGTGTCCCCCTTCTACTTCGACGGCTCGTTCGGGACGCTCTTCCCGACCCTCTTCGCCGGTGGCGCCCTCGTGATCCGGCCCCGAGAGTCACTGCTCTTCCCGCGGACCTTCTTCCGGGCCGTGCAGCGGGAGGCGATCACCTTCACGGGGTTCTCCCCCAGCTACCTGAGACTGCTGCTCGCCAACCCGGAGATCGACAAGCTGAGGGGGAGCACGCTCGAGATCGTGGCCCTGGGCGGGGAGGCGAGCTCCCCCGCTGAGGTCAGAGCACTGTGGGAGGCGGCGCCGGGCATCCGGGTCTTCAACCGCTACGGGCCGACCGAGACTACGATCGCCGTCACCCACATCGAGCTCACCCCCGAGTTGCTGGCCGGAGGCACCGTTCCCATCGGGTGCCCCCATCCCGGGGTCAGCTTCCACATCTTCGACGACGACGGCCGACCGGTCGACGGAGCGGACCGGGTGGGTGAGCTGTACATCGGTGGCTCCCAGCTGATGACCCGCTATTGGGGATCCCCCGGCCTCACCGCCGACGTGATGAGGGCCGACGTGGTGTCACAGACGACCGTCTACCGCACCGGCGACCTGGTCTACCGGGACCATCGGGGCCACTACCACTACGTCGACCGCGCCGACCGGGTGATCAAGCGACTCGGCGTGCGCATCTCCCTGCTCGAGGTGGCGGACGCCATGCGGAGCCTGCCCGGGGTGTCGACAGCCGCCTGCGTCGTCTTCCACAACCAGGGAGAGGTCGGCATCGCCGCCTTCGTCGTCACCGACGGGTCGGTGCCCGCGCTCGACCTCCGCACCGGGGCGAGGGAGCAACTGCCCGACACCATGCTCCCCGATCGGATCGAGTTGGTCGACGAGCTGCCGATGACCAGGTCCAGCAAGCTCGACGAGCGTCGGCTCCTGGCGGAGGCCGGTCTGCTCGAGCCCGACACCGACGCCTCCCGGAGCGCCATCGCCTGACGGGCGACCGGCGTCGCTAGGCCGCGCCGAGGACCCAGCGGGGACGCGACCAGAGCTGCAGGTACTCCACCACGGTGAACCCGAGCTGTCGGTACAGCCTCTCCGCCGCCACCGAGGAATGGAGCAGTGACCCGGTCGCCCCCTCCTCGAACTGGCGGTCGAACACGGCCTCCAACAACCGCCGCCCGTAGCCCCGTCCCTGGCAGTCCGACCGGGTCGCCATGGACCAGATCACCACGAGGCCGTCCTGCCTGACGGTGGTCACGCAGGACACCAGGTCGCCGTCGGCACGGAGTCCCCACACGGACTGGTCGCCCTCGTCCACGGCCCGGTCGGGGATGGCGACGGCCGCCGAGGAGTCGTCGAGCCCGTAGGTGTCCGCCAGCAGTCGGCGGGCCGCAGGGAGCTCGTCGACCGAGAGCGGGCCGGCTCCGGCGGTGGAACGGCCGGAGATGTCGGGCCTCCCCACCACCATCAGCGGCAGCGCCCCGACGGACACCCATCCCTGGCCGGCGAGGCTCTGCGCGGTGGCCAGGCCGGGCCCGGACAGCATGATGATGGCGGGCTTCCTCAGACCGAGCGCCGGTTCGAGGCACTTCCCGGTGAGCACCTCGGCGTCGGCCGAATGGCAGCAGGCCAGGTTGTAGTCGACGCAACGCTGGCCGCTGAAGGCGACCCACCAGTCGTCGCCGACCTCGAGCTCACCCGACTGGGCCCATATCCGGGCGGCCCGCCCGAGGACTCGCCACAGGTCATGAGGGGAATCGGCCACCGACGAGCACTATAGCCACGACCATCACTATAGCCACGACCATCCGCGTGCCCCGTCCCCCCGACCCCGGCCCCGGCCGCGCGCCCGGACCCGTCGATGCCCTCGGGGCGCCGTCAGAAGCCTGGGAACGTCCGGCGCAGGGTGTCGAGCGCCGCGCCGACGACCGTCCCCGGCGTGTGCTCGGGGTCGAGGCGTCCGTAGACGAGACGGATGAATGCCTCGGACGGCAGGTCGAGCTCCGGGTCGGCGACGGGCTCGCTCCCGCCCAGCGTGACCGAGTCGGTCGACAAGCCGACCGTGAAGTCGCGGCTCGGGTCACTGGTCCGGACGTGCAGTGTCTCGGTGCGGCCCACGGGCCTACCGGCGAATCCGGCGATCGTCGAGAGGTTGTCGATCATCAGGCGCGCCGCGGTGTCGGGAAGGACGGCGGCCGGGTCGAGCACCACCTCGATGTCCCAGGTGTGGACGACATGCTCGTTCAGCCGCAGCCCGACGAATCCGTCGAAGTCGAGGTCGAAGGGACCCATGGCGAGGCGGAACCCATCTCGCCGGTCGTCGCCGAGGGCGGCGAGGCTCGACACCAGCGACTGGTCGGCCATGAGAGCGTCGGCGGCCTGGTCATCGGGTGTCTTGGCGTTCCACTCGTCCCAGGTGGCCTGGTTGAGGTCTTCGCCGGTCTGGCGGCCGTGCACGATGTCCTCGAAACGCTGGCGGAGGATGACGGCCCCGGACCCGAGGTGGGAGAGGACATCGGCAACCGTCCACTCCGTGGGGTAGGCCTGCCGCCTCAGCTGGGCGGGCTCGAGGCCGTCCACGATGCGTTGCAGTCGCTCCACAGAGGCGTGCAGCGCAGAAAGCTCTTCACTCATTCTCGTCCCACCCTCCTGGCGGCGCCGCGGTCTCGTCCCGGCCCGCGGTCCCCCTGATTTGGCCAGGTCCGGGCCCCGGCGTCAAATGCCGCCGAGTCGAGGGGTGGCGTTGGGAGGGCGGGGTCCGGGCCCGCTGGCGCCCGCCGCGATGATCCGCGCAGAATTGGGGCAGATCCCACCTGCCCGTCGACCAACCGAGGTTCCCATGGCCATCGCCACCGTCAATCCAGCCACCGGTCAGACCGTGAAGACCTTCGCCGAGCTCACCGACGAGGAGGTCGAGCGCTGCCTGGCCCGGGCCTCGGTCACCTTCGGGACCTACCGGCGGACCACCTTCGCGCAGCGATCGGCATGGATGCGGCGAGCCGGGGAGATCCTCGACGCCGAGGTCGACGCCGTCGCCGAGATGATGACCACCGAGATGGGCAAGACGCTGGTTGCCGCCCGCCAGGAGGTGCAGAAGTGCGCGAAGGCGTGCCGCTACTTCGCCCAGCACGCCGAGGAGTTCCTGGCCGACGAGCCGGCCGACGCCGACGCGGTGGGAGCCACCACGGCCTACGCCCGCTACCAGCCGCTCGGACCGGTCCTCGCCGTCATGCCGTGGAACTTCCCGCTGTGGCAGGCCATGCGGTTCGCCGCGCCGGCCCTCATGGCCGGCAACGTGGGGCTGCTCAAGCACGCGTCCAACGTCCCCCAGACCGCCCTGTTCATGCAGGATCTCTTCACCAGGGCCGGCTTCCCCGAGGGGACGTTCCAGACACTGCTCATCGGCTCCGGCAAGGTGGAGGCCGTGCTGCGTGACCGCCGGGTGGCGGCCGTCACCCTGACCGGCTCGGGACCGGCGGGCTCGTCGGTGGCCTCCATCGCCGGCGACGTCGTGAAGAAGTCGGTGCTCGAGCTCGGTGGCAGCGACCCCTTCATCGTCCTACCCTCTGCCGACCTGGCCAGGGCGGCAGCGGTCGGTGCCACCGCCCGCTGCCTCAACAACGGCCAGTCCTGCATCGCGGCCAAGCGCTTCATCGTCCACGCCGAGGTCGCTGACGAGTTCGAGCGGCTGTTCGTCGAGGAGATGGCGTCGCGTGTGGTCGGCGACCCGATGGAGGAGGGAACCGACATCGGTCCCCTCGCCTCGGAGCAGCAGCGGTCCGACATCGTCGAGCTGGTGGAGGACGCCGTCGCCCGGGGGGCGGTGGCGCGGTGTGGCGGTGTCGTTCCGGACGGTCCGGGGTGGTACTACCCTCCGACGGTCCTCACCGGGATCGACCCGTCGATGCGGGTCCACCTGGAGGAGGTCTTCGGTCCGGTGGCCACCCTGTACCGGGTCGCCGGCATCGAGGAGGCGATCGAACTGGCCAACGTCACCGACTTCGGGCTGGGCGCCAACGCCTGGACCGAGGACGAGCACGAGCGGGCCCGGCTGATCGAGGAGCTGGACGCGGGCATGGTGTTCGTCAACGGCAACGTGACGTCGTATCCGGAGCTCCCCTTCGGCGGGATCAAGACCTCGGGGTACGGCCGGGAGCTGACGGCCCATGGGATCCGGGAGTTCTGCAATCTCAAGGCGGTGTGGGTGGGAGCGTCGGCCGGCTGATCCTCCGGCGACCCGTCTGACCGACGGGCCCTGTGCGACCGACGGGCCCTGTGCGACCGGGCGGCCCTGACTGACCGAGCCCGCTCAGGCAGCACGGCGCCGTTCGACCGACAGGCCTGCATGACCGAGCCTTCTCAGACCAACAGGCCCTGGCGCCTCTGCCTGGCGAACCGGTCGGCAGAGGCGACCAGGTCGACCTGCACCTGGCGCTGGTTCTCCAGGAGCTCGTCCGCCCAGAGCATCTGCAGGGCGGTGCGCAGCCGATCGCCGCGGCGCCGGTTGCTGGCGTCGACGAACGCCTCCCGCAGCACGTCCTGGAGGACCTCGTCACAGCCCGGGGGCGGGTCCAGCGACGCACGCCGGTCGGCCAGCAGCTCGGCGAACTCCCCGTACCATCGGTGGCTGGAGGCGTAGGCATCGCGGAGGACCGCCCCGGCCACCGCTACCGACTCGAGCTCGGGCCGATCGGGACCGGTCGGGAACGCCGGCAACGTGGCCAGGGTGTAGGCGGCGAGCCGGAGCCGGTTCGACCCGGTGAAGAGATCGGCGATGGTGTCGACGGGCACCACCTTCGCCCCTCGCTCGGCCAGGAATTGCCGGAAGGCGTCGTCGAGCCGCAGATAGGCCAGGTGGGCGGCCCGCTGGCCCGGACCGGTGTCGACCTGTCGGGTCGACGTGGTCAGCCGGTCGACCGCGTCCGCCAGATAGCCGGAGTTCGTGACGAAGGCATCGGACAGGGCCCGGCCGAGCGCCGCCGTCGCACCCCGGGGCCAGAACAGCAGTCCCACCACGATGCTCACCCCGCAGCCGATGGCCACGTCCTCGATCCTGGTCAGTCCCACCTTCCATCCGACGGGATCGATGATGTTGAACAGGATGATCACGACCAGGGTGAATCCGGCCTGCCCGGCGGCGAACGAGATCATCGACGGGGCCACGCCCGACACCAACACGGCCAGCGGGAGGAGCGCCCACAGCAGGGCGGTGTGGTCGGCCACCCCGATCATGATGGCCGACCCGATGACGAAGCCGACGGCCGTCCCCCCGATGGCGCGCAGGGCCGTCGCGCCGGTGCCGAGTGCGTTGGAACGCAGTACCGACAGCGTGCCGAGCACTACCCAGAAGCCGTGCCCGACATCGGTGATCTCCACGACCGCCACCGCCAGGGCCAGCCCGAACGCACCACGGAGGGCGTTACGGAACCAGACCGACCGGAACGAGAGGTGGGAGACGAGTCGGCTCCACACCATCTGCCGGGACGGACCCTCGACCACACCGAGCCGCCGATCGCCGTCCGGCTGGGCACCGGCCGACTCGAGCGTCGCGTCCGCCACCATTTCGGCGGCGATACCCAAGGCACGGGCTCGGAAGCTCGGGTCCAGAGCGGGGGCCATCCCCTCCCGACCGGATCCGCCCGGCCCGACCACGTCGGAGAGCGATCCGGCGGTTACGTCGGCGCCGGTGTCGATCAGCATCGACACCTCGGCGTCGAGCTCACTGCCCACCAGCCCGTCGAGCCGGGCGGTGGACTCCCGGATCGCCCCGACGAGCACGTCGTCCTCCACCGGGTAGGCGTTCCCGTCACAGATCAACCGGGCGCACTCATCGAGGGTCTCCGCCACCACCTCGATGATCGTCCGGATGCGTGGGAGCTCGATGGGCACGGTGTCGCCATTCACCAGTGCGGCGTTGCCGGCCATCCACTCGACCCGGCCGACCAGCTTGGCCAGGGCGACCGCACCGGCGGCGGCGCCCGTCGGCGGATACGGGGTCGCGGCGTAGTGGCTCCGAAGGAGGGTCAGCTCGGAGGCGACCGCGTCCTGCGCCTCGGGCACGGGTCTGCCGTCGGCCACCATCGCCGCCATCCGGCTGACCGCCGACAGGGTGGCCGACAGCCGGCGCCGGAGGTCGTCGTGCCAGGGGGTGGGCCACACCACCAGGCACGCTGGGATGCAGAATGCGGCGGCGACCAGCCAACCGAACAGCCGGGCACCGGTGGACGCGGCAGGCTGGGCCACCGCCACCGGCAGGACGAACGTCAAGAGGGCCGCGGTGGAGGCGGTCGCGACCTGGGGTGCGACGATCCCCCCGAAGAGCACCGCGAACCCGACCACCGCCATCGCCACCACCGCGCCGACCTTGTCGGTGGAGACGACCGTGCCGAGGGCTATGAAGCAGCTGCCGACGACGAAGAGCCCCACATAGGAGACGAGCCGGGTCCGTGGTCGTCCGGGGAAGTCGACCAGCAACAACAAGGCGAACGACCCGAAGGCACCGAACAGGCTGACCTGGGGGTCGGAGAAGAGCAGGTGGGTGAGGCCGAAGACGACCGGCATGACGACCGCGGCCCGGACCGACCTCTTGACCGCCGTCAGCTGGGGGTCCTTCGCCCGGATCCATCCGGCCAGTCTCGACGGGGTGCTCCGGGCGTCGCCCGGCGGGACCGTGCTTGCGGTCATCGGGTCAGGGCCGGTCACTGTGGCACAAGGTGGATGGGCACGAGTCGGACATCTCCGAGGTGAACCTACTCCGGTCGGTCGTGGGAGGCTCTCATCGTGGTTGCCCCGATCAGTGGCACGTGCGATGCCGGGTTCGAGATGGTGCGGCACGAATTCGGGCGCAACTTCGCCGAGCGGGGTGAGCTCGGGGCCTCGGTGTGCGTGCTGGTCGACGGCCAGGTGGTGGTCGACCTCGTGGGGGGCTGGGCGGACCGGGCGAGGACCAGGCCCTGGCGGGCCGACACACTGGTGGACGTCTACTCCGTGGGGAAGCCGGTGGTGGGCCTCCTCGCCCTGCAGCTGGTCGACGCCGGGCTCATCGGCCTCGACGACCCGATCGCCCAGGTCTGGCCGGAATTCGGTGCCGGAGGCAAGGGGGCGGCCACCGTCCGCCAGGCCCTGTGCCACCGGGCCGGGGTCCCCGCCATACGCCAACCGTTGACCGATGAGGACCTGTGGGACTGGAGGCGGATGGCCGACGCCCTGGCGGCCACCGACCCGTGGTGGGAGCCGGGGACCCGTCACGCCTATCACACCAACACCTACGGGCATCTGGTCGGTGAGGTCGTCCGCCGGGTGACCGGAGAGACGTGCGGTGCCCGGCTCCGCGCCGTGGCCGGACCGCTCGGTGCCGACTTCTGGTTCGGCGTCCCGAGGGCGGAACAGCACCGATGCGCCGAGGTGGTCTGGTCCGGGTCGCCGATCCCTCCGGAGATCGAATTCGAAAGCCTCTCGGGCGACGAGCTCATGACGATGCTCGGCTACTTCAACCCTCCCGGCTACTCGTCGGTCGGCGTGGTCAACACCGGGGAGTGGCGCGGGGCCGAGGTGCCGTCCACCAACGGGCATGCCACCGCCACCGCCGTCGCCCGGCTCTACGCCGGGTTGCTCGAGCCGGGCCGGCTCCTCTCGCCGGGCCTGTTGGCGGAGGCGGTCTCACCCCAGTCGCAGGGCTACTGCCCGGTCCTCGGCGAGGAGGTCACCTTCGGCCTCGGCTTCAAGCCGACCGTGCCCCGACGGCCGTTCGGGCCCAATCCGGGCAGTTTCGGGCACTTCGGGACCGGTGGTGCCGTCGGGTTCGCCGATCCTGCCGCCGGCGTCGCCTTCGGCTATGTCATGAACGACGTGATCCCACGGTGGCAGAGCTCGCGCAACCGGGCACTGATGGACACGCTCTACGCCTCACTCTGACCGGCTGCCGCCCCACCGACGAGCGGTGGGACGACTACTGCAGTGACGCGGGGTCCACCCCGGTGCCGCCGGCCGCGCTGCTCGCGTAGGCGGCCAGAGCGAAGCGGAGCACGGAGACCGCCTCCTCGCCGCTCCACAGCAGGAGGCCCTGTCCGGTGTGCAGATAGCGCAGCCAGTGCCGGCCGGAGTCGCGGAAGCTGCTGGCCCAGTCGTCGTCGAGCGCGTGGTAGGAGCGCATCTCCCCGTCGGCGTAGACGTCGAGGCTGGGCTGCTGAATGCCCCGTCCCGTGCAGCGGTTGACCCGCGCATAGCCGCGGCGCCCGGTGACCTCCCACCGTTCGTCATTGGTGTAGTAGTCGGAGCGGAGGTACATGTCGGGCGCCAGGGTGATGTCCCACACGCCACGGATCCCGCTCTCGTGCTCCCACACGATCGTGGACGGTGCGTCGATGGCGATGCCCGGCATCACCTCGGTCCCACCGATCCATGCCCGCACCTCCCGGACGGGGCCGAAGAGCCAGAGCGCCGTCGACAGCTTGTGCCAGCCGTCGTCGAAGACGAGGATCCCCCGTCCTTCACGGATCTGCTTGAACTGCCACTCGTAACTGCTTCCCGGGACCTCCCAGCCCCCCAGACCGCTGGCCACCATCTTCAGGTGGTAGCCGCCCACCTCGCCGATCTCGCCGGACTCCACCACCTCCTTCAGCTTCACCAGCGGCTCGTAGAACACGTAATTCTCCATGACCCGGAGCTGGCGGTCGTTGGCCCGGGCGGCGTCGAGCATCCGGCTGGCACTGGCGAGGTCGTTGCACAGCGGCTTCTGCAGGTTGACGTGCCAGCCGTTGCCGAGCAGCTCGATGACGCCTTCGACGTGCAACGGGATGGGAAGCAGGGCCTCGACGGCATCGACCTCGAGGCCGCTCGAGGCCAGCTCGGCGACGGTCGCGAACGTGCGGGCGGCCGGCCAGTCCGACTGTCGCTCGGCCCGGCGCTCCTCACTCGGATCGACGAGAGCGACGACCTCCACGTCGGGATTGTCGACATACGCCCGCATGTTCAGGTCATAGATGCGGCCGAGCCCAACGAACGCGGCCCGCACCGGCCGGTCATACGGTGAAAACGTCATCGACAGCCTCTCCTTGGTAGTCCGACCCCGGCAACCGGTCACGCGTCACCGCTGACCATCCCGGGGCTGCGCGCCGGCTGCGCGATCCGGCACCGAACACTATGCGAAGGGGACCACCCTGCAGCCGATCCTGCGGGGCCGGCGGTGACCGATGCCGATCGCCGTCAGTGTCGGGCCCGACCCGGCACGGATGCGAACGCACGGATGCGGACGGCGGTCGGGCCGCGTCCTCTCAGTCGAGCACGGGCCGGAGGTCGATACCCGTGTCCTCGACGACCGGCACCAGTGCCGTCACCGAGGCGAACCCCCGGTTGACGAGGTCGGTGTCGGTCTCGCTGTCCGCGCCGCCTCCCTCGGCGACCGTCATCGGCACCGTTTGCCCGGACTGCTCGGTCATCGAGGTCTGGAAGGTTCCGATCAGGTCCAGCCGTCCGCTCCGCACCCCGAGCAGCTCGCCGAGGGGCACGTCGGGCACGTTGCAGTTGATGACGGCCCTGCTCAGGTCGCCGAGCATCCAGTCGAACACCCGGCCGGCGACCGCGGCGGCGGTCGACCAATGCAGATCGACTGCGGCCGGGTCCACCACGTGGAGGGAGACGGCGAGTGCCGGGCACTCGTGCTGGTAGGCGGTGAAGGCGGCCCCGACCGTTCCGGAGTGGAGGATCGCCCGGCCGGTGTTGGCCCCCCGGTTGATGCCGGACAGCACGATGTCGGGGCGCTCGCCCCATCTGCCGTGCAGGGCGATGAGCGAGATCAGTGCCGGGGTCGCGTCGACCGCCACCACGGATCCTTCCGGCCAACCGGTCCAGCTGCGAGGCTCGGTCAGCACCTCGCCGACGCTGCTCACCCCGGTCACCGACGAGCTGGCCCCGCTGCTGTCCCAGCACGGCGCCGCCACCAGCACGTCGTGCCCACGGTCCCTTGCCATGTCGGCCAGGGCCCTCAGACCCGGGCCCTCGATGCCGTCGTCGTTCGTGATGAGAACCCGCACAGTGGTCACCTCCGGTAGGGCCCAGTGTGGCATCGGAGGAGGCCGGGGCCGGTCCCGCCGCCCGGGTCCAGGCCCGTGCGGTGCGCTACCCGTGGTCGGTCGACCTGGCCCCGTGGTCGGTCGACCTGGCCAGGGACCGCAGATGCGCGTAACGTCGCCGGTCATGGCGCCATGGACCACCGGGGACATCCCCGCGCTCACGGGACGGGTGGCCGTGGTGACCGGAGCCAACAGCGGGCTCGGCTACGAGACGGCGCTGGCCCTGGCCGGCGCCGGCGCCCTGGTCGTGATGGCCTGCCGGGACCAGTCCCGGGGAGCGGACGCCGTGGACCGGCTCCGGGGGTCCGTGCCGGACGCCGAGGTCGAGCTCGGCCGGCTCGACCTCGCCGACCTCGCATCGGTGAGGGAGTTCGCCAGCGACTTCTCCTCCAGGCATGCCACGCTGGACATCCTCGTGAACAACGCCGGGGTGATGGCCATCCCCCGCCGGGAGACCGTCGACGGGTTCGAGATGCAGTTCGGCACCAACCACCTGGGACACTTCGCCCTGACCGGGTTGCTGCTCGACCGCCTGATGGCCGCGCCCGGCGCCCGGGTGGTGACCGTCACCAGCATGGCGGCGAGAGTGGGCCGGATCCGCTTCGACGACCTGCAGGGTTCCCGCCGCTACGGCAAGTGGTCCGCCTACGGCCAGGCGAAGCTGGCCAACCAGCTGTTCACCGTCGAGTTGCACCGCCGGGTGAGCGATCGGGACATCGACCTGGTCAGCGTGGCGGCCCACCCCGGCTATGCCGCAACCAACCTGCAGATGGTCGCACCCCAGATGATCGGATCGGCCCTGATGGAGGAGCTGAACCGGCTTGCGAACTCGGCGTTCGCCCAGAGTGCGGCGGCCGGGGCCCTTCCGAGCCTGTACGCGGCGACGGCCCCCGGCGTCGGCGGTGGTCAGTTCTTCGGCCCCGACCGGCTGTTCGGGGCTCGCGGCAACCCGAAGGCGGTCCCGCTCCTGCGGGCGGCCCGAGAACCGGCGACGGCGCGCCGGCTGTGGGACGTGTCCGAGGAACTGACCGGCGTCTCCTTCGGCCGACTCGACCGGGTGCCCTGAGCGCCCCACCCGCGTGGAGCCCGGGCCGGTGTGCACGACGCACGGTGCCCTCCGGGCGGTGTCGGCGCGGGACCCTGCCTCAGGTCACTCCTGCTGTGACTCGATCCTCCGGCGGAATCCGGCGACGGTCATCTCGACGACCCGGTCATGTCCCCACTGCAGGAGCGGCCGCCCGAACCGGCTGGCGAGGCGCATCGCCGGCTGCTGCATCTCGACGGTCCACGCCACCTCCGCCGACGTCCCTCCCGGATCCGGACGGAGCCGGAGCCGGGCCTGCCCGGTCAGGTCCCCTTCGATGGTGGCGTCGATGCTGGACGGACGCTGGCATCCGACCAGCCTGACGAGGATCCGCATGCGGTAGGGCACCGGTGGATTGACCATGCCGCGGAGTACGGATCCCTCGGACAGGCCCGCGCCGTCGAGGCTGAACTCGGTGAGCCAGGGCCACCATCGCTCGAACTGGTCGACCTGCTCGATCTGGCCCCACAGCTCGTCCGGGGGCATGTCGAACCGGTAGGCCCGGCGGTAGGTGATGACGGGGGCCGGCACGCTGCCCAGGGTACGTCCCGCCCGACGGACCGGGCCGGTCCCGTGGCCTCCGGCGGACGGCGGCGGCCGGCGGTTCCGACCCCCTTTGCAATCGGCAGTTGCAACCTGGGCCCGTATCCCCCATAATCGGGGCGGGTGGCGGATCCCGAGGAGCCGACGGCCATGCGCCCGAGACCGACCTGTCGGAGGTCGCTCAGGGTGTGGCCGGTCGGCACCACGGGGTGCAGGCCGGCGGCGGGGACGGCCATCGGCGACGTCCGTGCCACCGCCGGGCGGATGCCCGTCAGCCAAGGCCGGGATCGGCGACACCTCTGGCCCAGTCCGGGTCGACCTCGAAGAACTGCAGGACCAGTGCCTCGAACGCCACGGCGAACAGGGTCCATTCCTGCGGTTCGCCGAGGGGGCCGGTGCGGCGGACGATGACATCCCTGACGGAGTCGTCGACCCGGGAGCGCAACCCGTAGCCCTGACCCAGCAGGTCGACGGCGATGGCGAACTGGCGGAGCGTGAACTGTTCCCGGAGTCGAAACCCGAGGTGGGCGGTCATCGCCGCGTCGATCTCCTCGATGCGGCCCGTGAATGCGTCATACCCGGTGCGGAGCGCCGCCTCGATCTTTCGACGGTGGTCGAGCGGCTCGCCCACGGCGGCCAGCGCCCAGACACCCACCCACAACGGCAGATGGCGGGACTCGCTCACCGCGCGGGCGTTGTCCTCGCCCCCCACCCGGCAAAGTTCGCGCATGGCCGCTTCGCGCGACATCGGGGTGCTGAGGTCGACTGAGTCCACGACCTCCCTGATGGCCTCCACGGAGAGGTCGATCTCCTCCACGTTCGCATTCTGCGCGATGGTCGCCAGGACGTCGGCCTGGTAGTCGGCCTGGTTCTCCCACACCCGTCGGATCACCGAGGCATTGGTGATCCGGAGCCCGGTCTTGTCCTCGACCCGGTCGAAGACCCGTTTGAAGGTCAGCGCCTCGGCCCCGGTGCCCAGACCCTCCTCGTGCAGGATGCTGCGGCCCGTGTCGAGGAGCAACGTGCGCAGTTCCTCACGACTCTGTCTCGGCTGGCGTTTCGACGCCACGGTCCCACATCCTCTCGCCGTTCCACGGTCGAAGTCGCCCTCCGCCCATCTTCGGTCAGACCGGGCGCCCGTTCAACCCGGGGTCCTCTGCGCAGGCCACCGGGAGTGGAAGGGATCACATCGCGGCCGCCGACAGCACGAGATGGCGGTCACCGCCGGTTCACCGGTCGGGACGACCGACGGCGGAGTCCAGGTGCGTCATGGCCCCTCCGTGTTGGTGGGCCCGGTCGGTGGCCCGGCACCACCGGTCAACGGCAGGCTCAGCACGGCGACCCCCGTCACGTGGTCACCCAGGTCGGTCGTCGCCCGCAGCTCCACCTCCACGATGCCTTCGCCGTCCTCGGGGTACGTGGCGGTGACCGAACCACGGTAGGTGAGCGTCGAGCCGGGAAAGAGCGGGACGCCGAGCCGGATGGCGATCCGGCGCACCATCGCGTCCGGCCCGGCCCAGTCGGTGAGGAAGCGGCTGCAGTATCCGGTGTCGGAGAGGATGTTCATGAAGATGTCCGGTGCTCCCTGGGCGTTGGCGTAGGCCCGGTCGTGGTGTACCGGCATGAAGTCGCGGGTGGCGATCGCCCCGGCCACGATGCGGGTGGGGGTCACCTCGATCTCGAGGTCGGACAGTCGATCGCCCACCCGGATGTCCGGCCACGCCGGCGTGGCGTGCGGTGCGGTGGTCACGAGGGCTCCGGGGGCTTGAACTTGAGGATGCGGAACCGCTGGCGGCCCACGACCTCGCCGGCCTCGTCCAGGTAGGTGGTCACCCACGTGACGAAGTGACCCGGGCCGAGCCGGGTCGCCTTCTCCTCCGAGATCGACTCGATGACGGTCGACGCGGAGATCACGTCACCGAGGCGCAGATAGCGCTCGATCTCGAACTCCGAGTTCGAGGCCAGCGTCCCCACGAATCCGGCCTCGTCGAACACCGCCAGCGGTCCGGCCCCTTCGGTGTCGACCGGTGAGCCCCCGCGCTCTGCGATGCCGGCGATCCTCGGCGTCGCCATCGTCCACGTCTGCAACATGAGCGGCGGCGCCACGATGCCGCCGAACCGAGAGGCGGCGGCGAACGTGGGGTCGGTGTAAACAGGGTTGTGGTCCTCGAACGCCGCGGCCCAGTGGCGGATCATCGGCTGGTTCACCGGATCGGGAGCCACCGAAGGCCCACGCGATCCCACCGGCATCCCTACCAGGGCCGCCAGGCGAACCTCCAGATCGTCGCCCGCCACGGCCTCAGCATCCTCCCCCTCCGCATCCAATCCCGGCACCTTTCGACGACGTAGCGGCCAGACTGGCAGGACCCGCACGGGTCCGGACACTACCCGACCGCCTCCGGCCGTCCCTTCCGGACCATGCCCTGCCCCTCGAACGACACGGACGATGCCGGCCCGACCCCCGAGCGCGTCGGCGTTCCGTGTGTCTATTGTTCGACCGACGCACCGGGCGTGGTCGTGGGCCGCGGGAGAGGCGGCCAGGCCGTAGTGTCAGACCGTTGCCGTCCGTGCCACGGGCGATCGCCCGAGGCAATCAGGATCGAACCTCCGGAGAGGAACTGAGAATGAGCGACCTGCTCTTGGCTATCGAACGAGAAGCTGTAGCGAGTGCGAGCCGCCATCTGGCCGAGAATGGACTCGTCATCGGCACCGCGGGCAACATCTCCGCCCGCAACGGCGACCTCGTCGCCGTGACCCCGACCGGTGCCGACCTCGCCACGGTGACGGCGGAGATGGTCACCGTCATCGACCTCGACGGGACCGTCGTGGACGGCGACTTCGCCCCCACGTCGGAGGTGCCGCTCCACACCGGCATCTACGCGGCCACCAACGCGTTGGCCATCACCCACGCCCACGCCATGGCGTCGACGGCGCTGTCCTGTAGCCACGACGAACTGCCGCCGTTGCACTACAGCTGCCTGGCCCTGGGTGGCGCCCCCCGGACCGCGGCCTACGCGACCTTCGGCTCACAGGAACTGGCCGACAACGTCATCGAAGCGCTGAAGGGGCGCAACGCGGCCATGATGCAGAACCACGGGTCTGTCGCCTACGGGAGCAAGATGACCGAGGCCGTCGAACGGCTGGAGCTCCTCGAATGGCTGGCCGAGCTGTACTGGCGGGCCGCCTCGCTCGGAACCCCTCGGGTCCTCACCGACAAGGACTTCGAGGCCATCATCGTGTCGGCGATGGAGCGGGGCTACGGCACGGTGAAGAAGGTCAAGAAGGACTGAGCGCCCACCTAGGATGGGCCGGGTGAGCGCACCACGGGAGAGCAGGCCGGACCTCGCGCCCCTCCTCGACGCATTGCAGCGGGCCGGGTCCACCGAGGAGCCCAACGAGGACATCCCGGGACTGACCATCCTGCACCACGGCCTCCAGTGTGCAGTGCTGCTCCGCTCGGCGTGTCCGGGTGATCCGGAGCTGCAGTTGGCCGGGCTCCTCCACGACCTCGGCCACGTGGTGGCCCCCGGTCGCCCCGAGGATCACGGATCCGTAGGAGCGGCGTTCGTGCGGCCGCTGCTCGGTGCGCGGGTCGCCGCCCTCATCGAGGCCCACGTGCCGGCGAAGCGGTATCTGGTGACCACGGACAGGTCATACCCGGAGCGGCTCTCGCGCGGCAGCCTCCGGACGCTGACGGTTCAGGGCGAGTGCATGACGGCCGACGAGATGGCCGAGTTCCGAGCCGGGCCGCACGCAGACGCGGCGCTCCGACTCCGGATGGCCGACGAGGCGGCGAAGGACCCGGCCGCCGAGGTCCCCGACCTCGACTGGTGGATGCCCCCGCTGCTCGCCGCCGTCGGGTGAGCACCATCGTGCCGGTTCGCCGGTGAGGGTCCTCTTCCTCGTCGTCGACGGCCTGTCGCCCCGCCATGTCGACAGGGAGGTGATGCCGGCACTGACCACCCTGGCCCTGGCCGGCGGATGGAGCCGCCCGGGCGGCGTGGGCGTGATGCCGTCCTCCACCTACCCGAATCATGCGACGTTCGCGACCGGGTCCCCACCGGCGGCCCACGGCATCGTCGCCAACCAGATTCCGACCGCCTCAGGGGCGATGCCGTCGTGGCAGGTGGGCCTATCCGTGCCCACGCTCTTCGACGCCATGCATGCGGCAGGCCGCCAGAGTGCAGCCGTCTTCGGGGACGGCCATCTCGTGGGCGCGACCGGGGCCGGCAACGCCAGTTTCCTCTGGCCCGTCGGCCCCCACCCCGATGGCGTGGCCCCCCTCGATCCTCTCGGCTACGCGAAGGACCGTGAGACGGCCGCCATCGTCGTCGAAGCGGTCCACAGCGGAGCGGAACTGGTCTTCGCCCAACTGAACCAGCCGGACACAGTCGCGCACATCTTCGGGCCGGACAGCGAGGAGGCGCTGTGCCAGTACGGCCGGACCGACGTCCACGTCGGCACGATCATCGACTCGCTCAGAGCCGACTGGGACGATTGGGTGGCCATCGTCGTGAGTGACCACAGCCAGGAACCGGTGACCGAGCCCGAGCCGGTCGACCTGCACGCCGCCGCCGGCGCCGTGGGGCTGGGCGGCCTCGTCCTGGACGACGGTGCCGCGGCGGTCGCCGGCGGTGAGCTGGCCCACGACACCGGTTGGCTTACCGCGGTCGACGGGGTCGAAGGCTTCCAGCGCGTCGGCCGGGACGTGGTCCTCGTCTGGTGCGGACCCGGCCGTTACTTCTCGCCGACCGAGGTCCCGGTCCGGGGTGTCCACGGCAGTCCACGGACCGCATCCCAGGTCGGGGTGGTCACCGGGGGCCACCCCGCCGCGAAGCGGCTCGGTGCCGCCATCAGCCACCGGCGCCCGGCGGCTTCGGCATGGGCCCCGACGGTCGCGGGGTTGCTCGGCCTCCCCCCGACCCACCGCGGGGACCGGTCAGTCCGGAATGACGCGGATATGGGACTGCTCGGCCCCTCCTGACCGGTGGATCACGCCCTCGTCCGTGAGCCGGTTGCCGCCTGGCGGGATCCTCGGCATCCCGAGTGTCGTACTCGGCCGGCTGGCGGCCAGATAGGCGCGGACGCGGTCGGCCAGTGCGATGAAGCGGGCTGCGTCCTCCGGCGCGTCACACGCCCCGCCGGCAAGCTCGAGGGCCTCGGCCGCCTCGACCAGCAGGCCCAATCCGGTGTCGTAGCCCCCCACCGTCATTGCCATCGACCGGCACTCTGGGTTCGCATCGGGACCCCCGATCCTGTCACCGTCAGCGGAGACGCTCTTGCTCTCCATGAGCTATCCGGAAAGTACACCACGCGGACCGCTCCCCTGTCCTCTCGCCGCCCGACGGCCATGCTGGTGGGATGCCCGGACCACGCGGATCGACGCGGAGACGGCCGTCTCCCTCCTGGCCGAGGGGACGGACGAGCCCTACCGGCTGGTGAGGCGCCTGATCGGCGCCGAGACCGGTGCGCACCAGGTGACCGGGCCGGAAGGCAGGGTGCTCGTCCTCAAGTGGGACACGGATCCCCGCAGCCAGGAACTGCGTCGGGAGGCCGTCGTCCTCACCGAGCGGCTCCGCGCCGAGGCCGGATGGCCGAGGCCGGATGGCCGGTGCCGCGCCAGAACGTCATCGACGCGCTCGGTGTCCGGCTTGGCCGTCGCGTTCGAAGGTCTCGACGAACTGTGCCGGCAGACCTATCTCGCCCCTCTCTCCATCAGGTTCCTCGACTGGTCGATCCGTG
>CAZNLF010000015.1:22998-27216 GCA_964573595.1 uncultured Acidimicrobiaceae bacterium
GGTCCCGTACTCGCCACCGATGGCCACGACCGCCCCGGCGGAGCCGGCGATGACGGCATTCCGGGCCTCACCCAGACCGGAGGGGATGACGACGTCGACCCAGGGGTTCGCGACAGAGGGATCCGGCCCCGGGAGCACGCCCACGGTGAGGCCGCCCTCCGACTTGGCCCCCCGACAGGCTGCGGCCATCACCCCGCCGAGCCCGCCACACACCACGACGGCCCCACGGGAGGCGAGGGCGGCGCCGACCGACTCCGCCACCGCGAGCAGGGAAGGAGGTGCATCGGCCCCTCCCACGACGGCCACCTGGATCTCCATTGTCGGTCCAGCGTAGGGGGATGTCGCCGCCCGGGCCGGCACCTGCCACTGGCGATTCCGGCCGGGTGAAAGTACTGTGACCTACCGTCGAAGCATGCCGGGCAGGGCATCGGGTAGCTCCATTGAGAGGTCGGACGGATGGAAGATGCCAAGCTCAGTCCGAGATGCCCCGTTTGCGGGGTCGACGACACGCCGAGGCTGATCGTCCGGGGTGCCAGCACGTTCACCTCCGGATCGGTACTGCCGAACGTGCACCTTCGGTGCCGCGAATGTGGGCACGAATGGTCCGACCTCCCCCACGAGCAGTGGGCGTCATGAGGGGTCCGCCGCCACCGACGAGTGGCTGCGACTGTGGGTGTCGGAAGGTCGTGCCCTAACGGTCGGCCCCGCTCGCACCGGCGGGCGCCGCTGAAGGGGAGGGCCCGTCGGGCGGCGAGCTCCTCCTGTCCCCACCGGTGACCGCGGCGTTCGCATGGATCACCGACTCGAGAACGAACGCGGCAGCCCCCCTCAGGTCGCCGTGGGGGACACTCCATCGGATCAGACCTTCCGGAACAACCTCCGGTCCCCCGCGGTCCGTCACGAACTCGGGTGAACCCCTCCTCTTCGAGGGACTGCCGGCGAAGGCGCCGGCCCACCGGGACCCCGGTTCTGTCGAGAGGCTCCATTCGACCATGACCCGACCACGAAACGACCCGAGCAGTCGCACCCGCTCGATGGTCACCGCTTCCGGGGATGGTCCGTCATCGCCACCGTGCTCGACTCCTGGCACCGCTTCTCCTCCCGTCCGTCTCGTCAACGTCACCTTCAGGGGAGCGGCAGACGCCGCCCCGACGGATGTCGTCGCGGCAAAAGGTCGGCGCGCCCACATGCTCCACCGACAACGGATGCGCACCACAACCCGGAACGGGCCCGTTCTAACACCGGCCTGCCCACCCGACGGTCACGAGACGCTGAACCTTTGAAGAACCTTGTGCGTCATCTGCCCGTCGCCGCCGCCCGACAGCCGACGGGACAAGGAGCCGCGGACGCGATCGGCTGCTGGCCGCCACCGGACCGTCGGTTCACCGAGCCGGTTCAGAACGGCCACCGGGTCGAACGTGGGTGTCGCGCAAGATTCATGTCGGCGTCACATTCAGGCAACCCGCACATGACGTCGATTGGTTACGTTCTGTGGACAGCAGGCGGTCGTGGCCCGTCGGAGGCGCCCGTGGGACGCGACGGACGACCCTGGCTCCCCTGTCGTGCGTTTTCCGCCACCCACCGACGGCCCCGAGAGTTCAGGTGACCACCACGTGCGACTACACCTGCGGACTGTGACCGAAGCACGCGGTGACGGGAGGTCGCGCACTCCGGCCGGCGACCGCACCCGCACCCGCACCGGCACCGGCACCAGAGCGCTCCTCGTATCGGGCACGGTCATCGCGGTGATCGTCGCGTCGGCGGTCCTCGGGGCCGGCGTGATCGGGCTGGATGACCATGCCTCCACTCCGTATGCCTCCCCTCCGGGAACGTCGACTCCCCCCACGGTGACCGCCTCCACCGGCGTTGCGCCGGCCGAGCCCGGGGGGACTCCCGCCTCCGTGCCGTCAGCCACGACGGTGCCGGCCGTCTCCCGCGAACCAGAGGCCGGCCACGTGGCCATACCGTCGACACCACCGTCAGCCACGACCCCATCCACCGACGGCACCGCGACCGGCCACATCGGGTCGTCGACGGATCGGGCCAGTGTCCCGATCAGCTACGCGTCCACCGCGCCGGCGCCTCCTTCCGCTGACATCCCACCGAGCCCCGACCCGTCGATCCCGTGTCGATCCCCGGACGACCAGGACGCCTGCATCGCCGACACCGTCCTCGCCATCGACAACGCACGAGCCCAGGAGGGGGTCGGGCCCATGGTGCTTCCTCCCGACTTCGACGGGCTCACGCCCTCCGAGCAGTTGTTCGTCATGGTCGATTGTGAACGGGTCGACCGCGGGCTGGCCCCGATCGCCGGAGAACTCGCCACGCTCGACCAACTCTCCACAACTGCGGCTCAGGACGAAACTGACCCATCGGTGCCGCCCGACGGCGTCGCCGATCTCGCCGTCCAGGCATGGGTCGGCAACTGGGCCTCGACGGAGAGTACCGTCCAAGCCGTGTACGACTGGATGTACGACGACGGTCTGGGAAGTGGCAACATCGACTGCACGGCGACCGATGAGAGTGGATGCTGGGACCACCGGGACAACATCCTGGGACTCGGGAACGACCTGGACAGCTTCGGCGGCTCGCTGTCGTTCGGTGGGGCAGACGTCTCGACGGGGTCACCCTCCACGATGGCGATGCAAGACCAACCCGGCGAATCGGTCACCATGCTCACTGCGTGGTCGACGGAGTCGCCCAGCGACTACTACTACACGTGGAGTCAGGCCTTGGCGGACGGGGCCGGCTGACGAACCGGTGGGATGCGACACGGATGCGGCCGGCGACGGTGACGGAGGGCTCACCGGGCACCCGTACCAAAGGAGAGGTGCGGCGGCGTTCAGCGCCGACCGCCGGTACCGCTACTGGTTGCAGCGCCGCTGGACACCGTCCGAGCCCCAGTTCGCGTTCGTCCTGTTGAACCCGTCCACGGCGGATGCCGACCGCGACGACCCTACGGTCCGGAAGCTGTCGGCACTGACCTCGGCCAACGGCGGTGGAGGCTTCGAGCTCGTCAACCTCTTCGCGGTCATGGATACGCGGCAGGTGGGTCTCCACCTCCCCGACGCCGTCGAGGAGGCGCCCGGTGAGAACGACCGGTGGATCGCACGGGTCGTGGACCGGGCCGACGTCGTGGTGCTCGGATGGGGAGACGGCATCGCCGACGACTTCCTCACCAGCGGGCGGCGGGCCGCGGTCCGGCGGCGGGCGCATGAGGTCTGGCCGCTGGTGCGAGACCGGCGACCGTGCTGCTTCCGGATCATCGGGAGCGGGGCGCCGGGTCATCCGGGCCGCCTCCGCAACACCGCTCCGCTCGTTCGGTACCACCGCACCGCCTGACCCAGAGTTCCTGATCACCCGTTGGTCTCGGCAGGCTCGCCGACCCGGCTGCGCCGGCGTCCGTCAGCTACGGCCCGTCGATCGCATCGTCCTACGACACCGGGAACGTCGGCCACCACGCGCCCCGTCGGTGGCGCACCCCCCGGCAAGCGCCTACTGCTCGTAGAAGCGCACCTCCATATCGGCGATGATCTCCCGCTCCCGGCGGATGGCGTCGGCCTCGGCAACCGCCTGCTCGGCGAGTCGGGCCTCTTCGCGCCTGATCATCAGCCACCGTCGGATCCAGACGAACACCATCACCGGGAGCACCAGCAGCACCACCACGCCTCGAGCGTAGCGAATGGGAAAGACGGCAGGCCCCCGGTCGGAACCGGGGGCCTGCCGCAACGCTGTGAGGCTGCAAAGGGTAGCTTCTGTCGGCCCGCCCAGACGTCGAGGAGGCGTGGCCGGATCCGAACCGGACGTGACCGTGAGTGAACGCCCTGATGAACGTTGTGTGGCTGTTCGATGAAGCAGGCACCACTGGGCGCGACCTGGCTTGACAAACACAACCGGGTTACTCATGATCTAGGTCGCAGGCTCTCACCTGGGCAACTGAGAGAGGGGATCCGCCTTGGCCTCAAGGCACACGGCAAACACGAATACGGCACACACAAGACGACCGGACCGGCGTGGCCCCCGCGGCCTCGGACGCAGGGGGCTGGCAGTTTCGGTGGCTGCCGTAGCCATCATCGGTGTGGCCTACGGCGTCGCCGCCGGTGCGGTCGGACCAGGCCTCCTCATGTCGGGGGGCGACACCGACCACGTCAGTTGCGCCGGTGCGCGACTCACCGTCGAAGGCCAGACGAGGACGGGTCTCGACGTGCAATGTGAGGC
>CAZNLF010000016.1:0-7132 GCA_964573595.1 uncultured Acidimicrobiaceae bacterium
CACCCCTGATGTAGAGCTCGTTCGCCCGTCCGGCGAGGTGCAGGTGACCGCCGTCGTCGAGGTACCCGAAGTCGCCGGTGGTCAGCCAGCCGTCCTCGGCCAGGACGGCACGCGTCGACGCCCGGTCGAAGACGGTCCCCTCCGCCCCCGGCCCGGTGGGAGGACCGCCCCAGTAGCCCCGCATCACCGCCGCCGACCTGAGCCGGACCGTGCCCACCTCGCCGGTCCGGACCGGCTCCCCCCGGTCGTCGACCACCGCGATGGACACCCCGGGCACCGGACGACCGACGGTGGTGGCCACCACCCGGTCGGCATCCCCGGGCACCGTCCCGGTGCCGAGTGAGGCCTCGGTCGACGTGTAGCGCACGACGACGGGGACGCCGAGGCGCTCCTTCATGGACGCGACCAGCTCGGCGGGCACCCTGGAGGCGCCGGTCCCGGCGATGCGCAGCGAGGAGAGCTCGGCGCGTTCGAGGTCCGGATGGGTGAGCACCAGCGCCCACTGGGTGGGAACGCCCTGGGCCACGGTGATCCTCTCCGCGGCCATGATCCTCACGGCGTCTGCCGCCCGCCAGGGCGTGGGGGTGATGACCGTGGTCACCCCGTGCACGATCTCGTCCCAGGTGCGGGTCATCGAGCCCACGTGGGCGAACGGGAGGGGCGACAGGCGCCGGTCGCCGGTCGCCGAGAGGACGTCGGTGCCGGCCGCCACGGCGGCCAGGTTGCGGTGGTCGAAGACCGCCCCTTTGGGCAGCCCGGTGGTCCCGCTCGTCCACACCACGGCGACCGGGTCCGAACCCTCGAGGTCGGGTCGGGGCCCGGGCGTCGGGTCGGTCGCCGCCACGGCGGCCTCCGACCTCCTGATCACCGCGCCGGTGGGGCCATGGGGCGGCGGGACGTCATCATCCACCACCGTCACCACCGGGTGCGTGCGGTCGAGGATCGAGCGCACCTCGTCCGCCCCCAGCCGCAGGTTCACCCCGGATGTCACCGCCCCGAGCCTGGTGGCTGCGGCGTAGCAGACCATGTAGTCGATGGAGCTCGGAACCAGCAGGCACACCACCGATCCACGGGTCACCCCGCGGGCGGCGAAGAGCCGGGCGACACCATCGGCCGCCCGGTCCCACTGGGCGAAGGTCACACTGCGCCGCGGGGACGTCGCCGTCGCCGGCTCGACGTACGCCTCGACCTCGGCATTGACGACGGCACCGGCGCGCAGGACGTCAACGACCGTCTCGAACTCCCCCTCAATCTGACGCGCCGTCATATCGGTGCCGACTGTAACAGCGCCGACTTCGGTGCATCCTCCACTCGGCCTCCGGCCGCGGGCGGGGGGTGCCGGGCGACGGGTGAGGGGGACGGGTGAGGGGGACGGGTCAGAAGGTGAGCACGCCGCGGGCCAACCGTCCCGCTTCCATGTCCTCGACGATCTCGCGGAACCCCTCCACCGGGCGCTGCTCGGTGACCAGCTCGTCGAGCATGAGTCGGCCGGAGAGGTACAGCTCCACCATCAGCGGGATGTCGTGGTGCGGCCGCGACGACCCGTACCGGCAACCGAGGAGGCCCCGGTCGACATAGGCCAGCGCATTCACGTCCACGGCCACCTCGGTGCCCTGGGGCGGGATGCCGATGGCCAGCGCGTTGCCGCCCCAGTCGAGCACGTCGAGCGCGTTGCGCAGCACGGCCGGGTGCCCGACGCAGTCGAACGACCAGTTGACCCCGCCCGTCCAGCCGAGGGCGCCGGTCACGCGGGCCGGACCGGGCGGCACGAGCTCCCTGATGGCCGCCACCGCGTCGGTCTCGGAGGCATCGACGAAGTGGGTGGCACCGAACTGCAGGGCCAGGTCCTTCTTCATCGCCATGGTGTCCACGGCGATGATGCGGCTGGCCGCCGCCAGCCGCAGGCCCTGGATCACGTTGAGGCCGACCCCGCCGACGCCGAACACGGCCGCCGTCTCGCCGGCCTGCACCCTGGCCCGGTTGAGGACGGCCCCGACCCCGGTGAGCACACCGCAGCCGATGAGGCACGCCGAGGTCATGGGCACCTCCTTGGAGATCTTGACCGCCTGGACCTCCTTCACGATGGTCGACTCGGCGAACACCGACGTGGCGGCGAAGTTGGACGCCGGCTCGCCCTTGAACGTGAACGGCTGCGACACGTTCCCGAGCGTCTTGACGCACCAGGTCGGATGGCCCGTGCTGCACGCCCGGCACGTTCCGCAGCTGGCCAGGGTGGCGATGACCACGTGGTCCCCCGGCTTGACCGACTGGACCTCGGAGCCCACGGCCTCCACCACACCGGCCCCCTCGTGCCCGAGCACCGACGGGGCCTTCCACGGGATGGTGCCGTTGATCACCGAGAGGTCGCTGTGGCACACGCCGGCGGCGCCGATCGCCACCCGCACCTCGGTGGGGCCCGGGTCCCCGATGCCCAACTGGTCGGTGACCTCTGCCCCGTCACCCGTATAGACGATGCCTCGCATGGCATCCCTCCCTCTGTTCGTGTCGAAATGGTCGGCCACCGGTCTGGCGGTCGTCCGTGGTGCCCCATCGAGCCGGTGGCCCGTGTGGGCCCGGTCCCCCGGGATCAGGCCCGGTCAGGTCGTCGTCGCGTACCGCTCCCGCAGGTCCCGCTTGAGGACCTTGCCGCTGGCATTGAGCGGCAGCGACTCGACGGTCACGACGGACCGGGGGACCTTGTAGTTGGCCAGTCGCTCCCGCGTCCAGCCGATCAGGGACTCCTCGAAACCCTCGGGCACGGCGCCGGCCGCCGGCACCACCACCGCCAGCCCCACCTCGCCCATGCGCCGGTCGGGCACGCCGACGACCGCGACCTGACCGACGCCCTCGTGCAGCCGCAGGGCGGCCTCGACCTCGGCCGGATAGACGTTGAACCCGCCGCTCACGTACATGTCCTTCAGCCGGTCGGTGATGGTGACGTTGCCGGCCGCGTCCATCACCCCGATGTCACCGGTGTGCAACCAGCCTTCGCGGTCGATGGCGGCGTCGGTGGCCTCGGCGTCGTTGAAGTAGCCCTGCATGACGTTGTAGCCGCGCACGACGATCTCACCCGGTCCCCCGCCCGGCACTTCGGTCCCCACCTCGTCGACGATCCGGACCTCCACGTCGGGTATGGCGCGCCCGGACGTGCCGGCGATCACCGCTGCGGAGTCACCCTGCCGGCACATGGTCACGGTGCCGCTCGCCTCGGTCAGGCCGTAAGCGGTCAGCACGGTCTCGATGCCCATGTCGGACCACAGCCGTTCGACCAGGTCGACGGGGACCTGCGCGGCCCCGGTCACCACCAGGCGCAGCGTCGACAGGTCGAACTCCTTGCGGTCCGGGTGGTCGAGGACCGACTGGAAGACGGTCGGCGGGCCGGGCAGTACGGAGATGCGCTCGGCCTCGATGCGGGCCAACAGCTTGTCCACGTCGAAGACGGGCTCGGGCACCATGGTCGCCCCGGCCATGAGGCAGGCCAGCACGCCGGCCTTGTATCCGAACGTGTGGAAGAACGGGTTGACGATCAGATAGCGGTCCCCTTGGCGGAGACCGACGATGTCGGACCAGGTGGCGAAGGTGCGGAGCGTCTGGCCGTGGGTCGTCATCGCCCCCTTGGGGAGCCCGGTCGTCCCCGACGTGAACACCAGGTCGGAGAGGTCGCCGGCGGTGATGGAGGCGGTCCGACCGGCGGCCACGTCCGCCGAGCAGAGCCCCCCCTCCTGCAGGAACACCGGCCAGTCGACCACCTGGTCGCCCCGGGAGGTCTGGGCCGGGGGGGCGCCGTCGGCGGTCCGCAGCACCACCACCCGTTCGAGCTCGGGCACCCGCTGGCCGTCGGCGACCGCCTCGTCCAGCATCGCCGGGTAATCGGTGCCGAGGAAGCCCTCGACGGTGAAGAGCAACCGGGCTCCCGACTCGCGCAGCACGAACGCCGCCTCGGTCCCCTTGAACCGGGTGTTGAGCGGCACCAGCAGGGCACCGGCACCAACGGTGCCGAGGGCGGCCACGACCCATTCCGAGCAGTTGGGCGCCCAGATGGCCACCCGGTCACCCCGGTCGATCCCGTTGGCGACAATGGCCCGGGTGGCGGCGGCGACCCTCTCGGCCAGCTGGTCGAAGGTCAGCCGGGTGGTGGTGCCGCCCGGTCCGTTGGCGTCGACCAGAGCCTCCATCCCCCCGAAGCGGGCGGCCGCGTCCTCGACCAGGCCGGCGATCGTCCCCCACTGGAGGTCCCCTCGGGGATCCGCACTGTCTGACACGTCGTCAGGGTACTGCATCACCCCACCTTCCCGGCTGGGCGGGAGCGTCCGCCCGGCCCGGCCGGTCGACCGTCGGCCGGGCCACGGCCGGGGCGACCGACCTAGGGATGCTGGCTGCTCACCGACACGACCTCGCCGGTCATGAACGTGGCGTACTCACTCGCCAGGAACGCGATGACACCGGCCACCTCCCACACCTCGGCGCCCCGGCCCAGCACCTCCCGCCGGCTGAGCTCGGCCAGTTCCTCGTCCGCCATCACCTTGTTGAGGAACGGGTGGAGGGCGAGGCTGGGCGAGACCGCGTTGACCCGGACGCCGTGAGGCGCCGCCTCCACCGCACTGCAGCGGGTGAGCGCCATCACCCCGGCCTTCGCCGCGGCGTAGTGGGACTGCCCTGCCTGGGCCCGCCAACCCAACACCGACGCGTTGTTCACGATGACGCCCCCCCCTCCACGAGCGTAGAAGTGGCGGAGGGCGGCCCGCGTGCAGCGGAACGTCCCGGTCAGTGTCACGTCGAGGACGAGCGCCCACTGGTCGTCGGTCATGTCGACGACGTCCACCTGGCCACCGAGGCCGGCGTTGTTCACGGCCACGTCGAAGTGGCCGTGGCGTTCGACGGCTGCTCCGTAGAGTCGCTGCACCTGTTGCTCGTCGGTCACGTCACAGGGCACGGCGAGCGGGCGGACCCCGTCGGACCCGGGCAGTTCGGCCAGGGTCTCGGCCGCCTCGCCGAGGCGCCGCTCGTGGGCGTCGGAGATCACGACGGTCGCCCCCTCCTCGATGCAGCGCTTGGCCGTGGCGAACCCGATCCCGGTGCCGGCGGCGGCGGTGACCACCACGACCTTGCCGGTGAGCAGGCCGTGCCCCGGGGGAGGCTCCGGGGCCGGCCAGGGGGCGGGCCGGCCGGTCGTGGCGTCGGTCATCAGGTCGCTCCCTTTGGCTCGGGCGGCAGGCCGAGGACCCGCTCGCCAATGATGTTCTTCTGGATCTCGTTCGAACCGCCGTAGATGGTCTCGGACCGGCTGAACAGGAACGTCCGCTGGAAGGAGTCGAGCTCGTAGGGGAACCCGTCGGCGACCTGTCCACCGGGGCCGAGGACGTCCATGGCCAGCTCGCCCAGCTGCCGGTGCCAGGTGGCCCAGTACAGCTTGATGATCGACGCCTCGGGTGGCGCCACCGGACCGTCGTAGCCGGAGAGGCTCCGCAGTGTGTTGAGCCGGAGTATCTCCAGCTCCGCATAGGACCGGGCCAGCCGCTGGCGGATGAGCGGGTCCGAGGAGGAGCCGTTGGCCCGGGCCGCCCCCACGAGGTGGTCGAGCTCGCGCCGGAACGAGACCTGGTGGCCGAGGAGGCCCACGCCCCGCTCGAAGGCCAAGGTGGCGAGCGCCACCCTCCATCCGTCTCCGACCGCTCCGACGACGTGGTCGGCTCGGGTGCGTGCGCCGTCGAAGAAGACCTCGTTGAACTCCGACGTCCGGGTGAGCTGGGTGATCGGCCGGACCTCGACGCCGGGCTGGTCCATGGGCACCAGCAGGTAGGACAGACCGTGGTGCCGGATCGAGCCCGGCTCGGTCCGGCACACTGCGAAACACCAGTCGGCCTGGTGGGCGAGCGACGTCCACACCTTCTGGCCGGTGATCACCCACTCGTCACCGTCGAGCACTGCCTTGGTCTGGACGTTGGCCAGGTCGCTGCCGGCGTTCGGCTCGGAGTACCCCTGGCACCACAGCTCCGTGCCCTCGACGATGGGAGGCAGGAAGCGGTTCCGCTGCTCCGGTGTCCCGTACTGGATGAGCGTCGGCCCGATGAGCCCCTCGCCGAGCACGCTCACCCGTCCCGGGGCCTTGGCCAGGACGTACTCCTCGTTGAAGATCACCTGTTGGGCGACCGACGCGCCGCGGCCTCCCTGCTCGACCGGCCACCCGATGCAGGTCCATCCGCCGGCGGCCAGGACCTTCTCCCATTCGAGGCGGGTCTCGAAGCCGAAGGTCTCGTCCCCGGAGCCGCCGCGGCCGTCGAGCGCGGCGAACGCACCCACGACATGGTCGGCCAGCCACGCACGGACCTCCTTGCGGAAGGCCTCGTCCTCGGGTCGGTCTCGGAGATCCATGATGGCGTGTCCTGTGGCGTCGGATCGGCAGGGGATGACGTACCCGGACGCTGCGGGGTCGGGGCACCTCGGCCACCCGGGACGGTCCCGGCTGAATCTGACGCGACGTTAGCAAACGGGTACGAGGACCCCCGATGGGGTGGGCAAGGGCGCCGTGTGCCGCCCGGAGGGCCGGGAACAGTCTCGGTCCACCGGGGGTTGCACACTCTGATCGATGCCGTCGGACCCGGGTTCCGTCCCGGGCCTGCGAGGCACAGAAGGGAACGTCATGAGCGAGAGCACCGACACCAGCGGACACGTGGAGCTGAGCGACGAGGAGTGGAGGGCCAAGCTGTCGCCCGAGCGCTATGCCGTACTGCGCCAGAAGGGGACCGAACCGGCCTGGTCCGGCGAGTTGCTCCATGCCGAGGGCAGCGGCATGTTCACCTGTGCGGGGTGTGGGGCCGCACTGTTCCCTAGTGACACCAAGTTCGACTCGGGATCGGGTTGGCCGAGCTTCTACCGGGCCCTGGACGACGGGGTCATCGAGGAGCACGAGGACAAGACCTTCGGGATGCGAAGGACGGAGATCACCTGTGCGCGCTGTGGCGGCCACCTCGGCCACGTCTTCCCCGACGGGCCGGCACCGACCGGTCAGCGCTACTGCGTGAACTCGCTCTCCATCGACTACGAGCCGGACCGATCCTGAGCTCCCGGACGGGGGCGTCCGGGCTACTCAGGTCTGTACTGCTCAGGTCTGTGCTGCTCAGGTCTGTGCTGC
>CAZNLF010000016.1:7232-11908 GCA_964573595.1 uncultured Acidimicrobiaceae bacterium
CTGCTCAGGTCTGTGCTGCTCAGGTCTGTGCTGCGGCCAGCCGATCCTCCAACAGGTCGAACAGCTCGGCGAGGGCTTCGGACTCGGCGAAGCACCGGGCCCTGACCAGGCGGCGGTCGGCGTCGGCCAACACCTGACACGCGGAGAAGGCCTCGGCCTTGGAGAGGCGCACCGACTGGGCGAACCGGACCGGCGCCGGGCCCGGGTCTCGCCGGTCGCGGGCCGCCGGGCCGGTCATGGGCGAGGCCCTCCGGGGCCCATCGGTCCGCCGCTCATGCGTCGGCCGAGAGAGGGTCCGCGGCCGGGTCGGACCCTTGTCCGGCATCGTCGCCCCCGTCGTGGACCGGTCGCTCGATCCGGTGCACGTCGACGGTGGCGAACCGGAGGCTGGTGCCGACCTCGTCGGCGACGATCTCGACCTTGAAGCGCCGGTCGCCCTCCGCGGTCTCCCAGCTCCGCTGTTCCAGCCGTCCGGTCACGACGACCCTCATGCCCTTGGTGAGGCTGAGGGCGACGTTCTCAGCGAGGTCGCGCCAGGCCACCACGTCGAAGAACGAGGTGGACTCCTCCCACTCGTCGGTCGAGCGGTTCTGCCACCGCCGGTTGACGGCCACACCCAGTGTGGCGGTCGCCTGGCCCTCCCGGGTGTAGCGGATCTCCGGGTCCCGGGTCAGGTTCCCGACGATGGTCGTGGTGGTCGTGGTCACGGGCGATACCTTCCTCTCGTGCTCCGGGATGCGCCGCTGGTGCTCCCCTTCGCGCCACTGCCGGGCCCTCCGGAGAGGTTCGGGCAGTGCCACCCACCGTGGGCGGCAGGGTGATGATGCGGGACCCACCTTGCCGGGGGCCGGCACCGGGAGCTTGGCGGACACCTTGCCGGTGGATGCCTTGCCGGCGGATAGCCGGCCGACCGATGCCGTGCCCGGCGGCACCCGGCGCAGGGTTGCCGCAGCCCGAAGCGGGTAGGCCACTTGGGATGGAATTGGTTGCCGCCTACACTGACCGGGAACGGAGCGCGGGACCCACGGACGAACCGAAAGCAGGACCTCACCGATGAACCATCTGATGCGAGAACTGGCCCCGGTCACCGAAGACGCCTGGGCGCAGATCGACGAGGAGGCGGCACGCTCTCTCAAGCACTACCTGGCCGCCCGCCGCCTGGTCGACTTCACCGGGCCGCTCGGATGGGACCACTCGTCGGTGGACACCGGTCGGATCGACATCCTGGCCATCGGCTCGCTCGGTTCGGTCGAGGTGGCCCGTCGTCGGGTGGCGCCGCTGGTCGAGTTGCGCTCCGCTTTCTCACTCGAGCGAGCCGAGCTCGCAGCAGCAGATCGCGGGGCCAGTGACCTCGATCTCGAGACGGTGATCGCCGCCGGCCGCAACGCCGCGCTGGCCGAGGACCATCTCGTGTTCCACGGCTATGAGGAGGGTGGGATCGTCGGCATCATCGAGGCGACACCCCACGAGAAGGTAGCCATCAGCGACGACTACGGCCACTATCCCGAGCACGTGGCCCGGGCCGTGGCCGCGCTCCGAGCCGCCGACATAGCCGGCCCCTATGCCATCGCCCTCGGCGCCCGGTGCTACACCGGAGTGACCGAGACGACGGAGCACGGCGGATACCCGGTGTTCGAGCACCTCCGAAAGATCCTCGACGGCCCGGTGGCGTGGGCGCCGGCCGTCGACGGCGCCGTGGTGCTCAGCCAGCGGGGCGGCGACTACGAGCTGGTCGTCGGCGAGGACCTCTCGATCGGCTACCGCTCGTCCGACGCCACCTCGGTGGACCTCTTCCTCGAGGAGAGCCTGACCTTCCGGGTCCACACCGCCGAGGCCGCCGTCCACCTCGCCTACCTCTAGGTCCACCACGGCCGGTCTGCGTCGGAGCCGGCGCCGTCTGCGTCACGCTGCGCCGACGCTCCGCTGCGTGTCGGCGGCGCCGGTCTGCGAGCCCATCGGCCATTACGGGGACTCGTCGGCCCGTCGACGGGCCGAATACTGTGCACGTGTCACCGCCACGTCCGCACCACCGTGCGTTCCCGCCGACCGGGGCGGAGGAAGGCTCCGATGCCGACAACGCCCACAGGCCCACTCGAAGGAACCAGGGTCGTCGACCTCACGTCGATCGTCATGGGTCCACTGGCCACCCAGATCTTCGGCGACCTCGGTGCCGACGTGATCACCGTCGAGGATCCCCGGGGGACGCTCAGCCGGGTGATGACCGCCGGGCCGCACCCACAGCTGTCCGGGGTCGCCCTCAACCTGCTGCGGAACAAGAGGAGCGTGGTGCTCGACCTCAAGACGGACGAGGGTCGTGACGCGCTGCTGGCCTTGGCCGGAACCGCCGACGTCCTCGTGACGAACCTCCGGCCCGCCACGCTCGGCCGGCTCCGCCTCACCTACGCCGATGTCTCCGCCGTTCGACCCGACATCGTCTACTGCCAGACCCAGGGCTATCCGACCGACTCGGACAGGGCCGACGCACCGGCGTACGACGACGTGATCCAAGCCGCCACCGGGCTGCCGGACACGTTCAGGCGATCGGGCGGGGAGCCTCAGTTCGTGCCCACGTTGATCGCCGACAAGGTCAGCGGCCTGACCATCGCCTACGCGGTGATGGCCGCCCTGCTCCACCGGGAGCGAACCGGCGAGGGACAGCGGGTGGAGGTGCCCATGGTCGACGTGATGACCGCCTTCACCCTGGTCGAGCACGCCGGGGCGGCAACGGCGCGACCACCCCAGGGTGAACCCGGCTACCAACGCATCCTCAGCCCGGAACGACGGCCACAACGCACCGAGGACGGTTGGATCAGCGTGCTCCCCTACACGCGGGAGAACTTCGAGGACCTGTTCCGCGCCGGGGGTCGCCACGACCTGGCCGAGGACGAGCGGATCCACTCGGCGCGCTCGCGGATCGACCACGCCGACGACCTCTACCACGAGGTGTCGCTCATCGTCACCCAGCGCACGACCGCGGCATGGCTCGCGTTCTGCGAGGCCTCGGATGTCCCGGCCTCTGCCGTGCCGACCCTCGACGAGCTGGTCGAAGGGCTGGCCGAGGACGAGCACCCGATCGCCGGTCGCTACAAGGTGATCCCACAGCCGGTCCGGTTCTCCCGGGCCAACGGACCGACGGTGCGCCGACCGGCGGCACTCAGCGGCGAGCACACCGACGAGGTGATGGCCGAAGTGGTGGCCCGGACGGCCGGTCCGGCCCCGAAGGGCCCGGGTGGGTCGCCGTGACCGAGACGTTCGGCGATGTGACGGCCACCCCATTCCGCGATCACGTCGCCGAGGTCGAGATGCACCGGCCCCCGGCCAACTACTTCGACACCTCGTTGCTCGCCGGTATCATCGCCGGCATCGGCTGGGCCGAGGGCCACGGGTGCCGGGCGGTCGTGCTCTGTTCGGAGGGACGTCACTTCTGCGCCGGCCTCGACTTCGGCGCCACCGGCACACCCGGCGCCGACGACCTCCGCCTCTTGTACGACCGGGCGGTGGAACTGGTCGGCGGGCATCTGCCTGTGGTGGTCGCCGTCCAGGGCGCAGCCGTGGGCGGCGGGCTCGGACTGGCCATGGCCGGAGATTTCCGGGTCGCCTCGGAGTCGAGCCGCTTCGCCGCCAACTTCGCCCGCCTCGGATTCCATCAGGGGTTCGGGCTGTCCGTGACCCTCCCGCGGGCGGTGGGCCATCAACGCGCGCTGGAGTTGCTGACCACCGGGCGGCGGGTCGGCGGCGCCGAGGCCCTCGCCATGGGACTGTGCGACCGGCTGGCGGACGACCCCCGGGAGAGGGCACGCGCCTTCGCCGCCCAGATCGCCGCCTCGGCACCGCTGGCCGTGCGGGCCATCCGTGACACGATGCGGGCCGGTCTGGTGGCGCACTTTGCCGCCGCCCTCCAGCACGAACGCAACGAGCAGCTGGCACTGATCCGGACCGACGACTTCAAGGAGGGCATCGACGCGTCGCTCCAGCGCAGGGAGCCACGCTTCACCGGTCGGTAACGGACGGAGCGTCGGGGCCCGGCTATCCCTCGTCGAGGTCGGTGGCCAGCTCCTGGCGGGTCGCGGCGTTCAGTGGCGTACCGGGCACACCGTCGGGGTACTCGGGATGGTTCACGGCCAACACCACCGCTTGGGTGGCGAAGGCGGCGGCCTGGTCCTCGGTGAAGCGGAAGCGGATGTAGTGCACGGCCGACGTGGTGGTCTCGCGGGTGAGGTGCGACAGGTGCTCCTGGTCGGGGGTGGAGGGGACGACCATGTCGTCGGCGCCGCCGCCGATCCTCAGCTCGCAGGCGCTCTCGATCCCCACCAGGCGGGGCAGCCAGGTGCGGAGCTCCTCCTCGGACGTGAGCTCGAGGAACAGCGTGGCCGAGAGTTCCCCCGGTGCCGGGAGGAGCCGGTTGTAGACGTCGAGCTCGTGCTGGATCTGCTCGTCGGTGGTCATCTTCTCGGCCCGGGCCATCTCCTGGACCTGGAAGCGCATGGTGAGGCGGCTCTCGAAGGTCACCGTCACCACCGGCCCGATGCTGACACGACGCAGCTTCTTCACGGCGATCACCCGGGAGCGGAACTCGTCCCGCTCGCGTTCGTAGGCGCGTTGATCGGCGATGTCGGCGAGCGTGAGCGGTCGTGCCGTGTTCATGGGGTGCCCTCCTCGGGGACGGGTCGGCCCGG
>CAZNLF010000016.1:12008-20265 GCA_964573595.1 uncultured Acidimicrobiaceae bacterium
GCCCGGCGCGGTGCAGGCAGGTACGGGAGCGGTCAGCCCGGCGCCGGAGGCCCCGGCACCGGGCTGCACCACGGCCGGGCGGCGCCGTCCGGCCCGGCCAACCACTCAGGCGACGGACGCCAACCCTTCGGTGAAGCGACCGGCGTGGCTCTTCTCCGCCCTGGCGAGGGTCTCGAACCATTCCGCGATCTCGTCGAAACCCTCGTCGCGCGCGGTGCGGGCGAATCCCGGGTACATCTCCGAGTACTCGTAGGTCTCCCCTTCGACGGCCGACTTCAGATTGTCCGCGGTCGGCCCCACCGGCACGCCGGTGACCGGGTCGCCCACCTCACGCAGGAAGTCGAAGTGACCGAACGCGTGGCCGGTCTCCCCCTCGGCGACCGAGCGGAACAGGGCGGCGACGTCGGGGTAGCCCTCGACGTCGGCCTTCTGGGCAAAGTACAGGTACCGGCGGTTGGCCTGGCTCTCGCCGGCGAACGCCTCTTTGAGGTTTGCCTCGGTCTTGCTGGCTTTCAGTGCTGGCACGGTGTTCCTTTCTGGAATGTGACGGTCGTGGACTCCTCCACGAGTTGGTTGCTGGTGAGATTGCCGCGACCCACCTACCGGACCGCGCCGGCCGATCGGCGGGCCCGCGTCTGCGGCCGGCAGTCTGGGCAGAGACCCCGGAAGACGATCTCCGCCGAGCCGACCTCGAACCCGAGCTCGGCACCCTCGGGGATCCGGAGCTCGGGGAAGGGTGCCACGAGGTCCCTGACGCTCCCACACTTCCGGCAGACGAGGTGGTGATGGGGATCGTCCACGTTCGGGTCGAAGCGGGTCATCCCCGTGCCGACGTCGAGCGGGGCGATCTCCCCCAGCTCGGCGAGGTCGTGGAGGGTCTGGTACACCGTCTTCAGCGAGACCGTCTCCATCTCACGGCTCACCTGGGCGTGGACCGACTCGGCCGAAGGATGGGTGACGTCGCCCTGGAGCACCCGGAAGATGCACTGGCGCTGGGCGGTCACCTTGCGCCCGGTCGACCGGAACAGGTCGGTCAGTTCCTCGGACGTCCTCACGGACAGCACCATACCACCAATAGTTGTTCTTCAACAATCATTGTCGAAAAGTCGGGTGACCGCCTCCGCCACCGGCCGCCCGTCGCCCGGTCCCACCTGTGGCAGGCTTTGCCCATGTCGGATCGAGCCCGCACCGTCGAGCCGGGCGTGGGCCGGTTCGACCGGCACGAGGCGCTGGAACGTCTGGCCTCCGAGCACTTCGACGTCCTGGTCATCGGCGGCGGCATCACCGGTGCCGGGGTTGCCCTCGACGCCGCCAGCCGTGGCCTGCGCACGGCCCTGGTGGAGAAGGACGACTTCGCCTCGGGAACCTCCTCCAAGTCGTCCAAGCTGATCCACGGCGGGCTGCGCTACCTCCAGCAGGGCGAGTACCGCCTGGTCTACGAGAACCTGGCCGAGCGCCAACGGCTCCTCGACAACGCCCCCCATCTGGTGTCCCCCCTGCCGTTCCTGATCCCACTGCTCGGGAAGGAGGGCGTGGTCAACCGGGGCGTCGCCCGGGTCTACCGGACCGCGCTGTGGCTCTACGACCTGACCGGCGGGATTCGGATCGGCCGCCGCCACGAGAAGGTCTCACGGGCCGAGGCGCTGGCCCACATGCCGAACCTGAGGGCCGACCGCCTGGCCGCCGGGTTCCTCTACTGGGACGCACGCGCCGACGACGCCCGCCTCACCCTGACGGTGCTGCGCACCTCCGTGGTCGACCACGGTGCCGTGGCCGCCAACCACGCGCCGGTGACGGCGCTCACCGCGGCGCCGGACGGGACGGTGACCGGCGCACGGATCGCCCCCGAGGGAGGAGCCCCCTTCGAGGTGCGCGCCTCGGTCGTGGTCAATGCCGCCGGCGTGTGGTCCGACGAGGTCCGGGCCCTCGACGAACGCCTCGACCCGCACTCCATCCGACCGGCGAAGGGCATCCACATCACCGTCCCGGAACGGGCCTTCCCCTGTGACATCGCCGCGGTGATCCCGGTGCGGGAGGACCACCGCTCCATTTTCGTCGTGTCCTGGGGGGACCAGGTCTACCTGGGTACGACCGACACGCGGTGGGACGGCCCGCTCGACGACCCGAGCTGCCTACCCGAGGACGTGGACTACATCCTGTCGGCAGCCAATGCCATCAGCACGGTGCCCATCGGGCGGAGCGACATCACCGGCATCTGGACCGGGCTCAGGCCGTTGCTGGCCCCGGTGGAGGGACACCACGCACCGAGCGAGCGGACGGCCGACCTCTCCCGCCGTCACCGGGTGCGCACCTCGGACAGTGGGCTGGTGACCGTCACGGGCGGCAAGCTCACCACGTACCGCAAGATGGCCGAGGACACCGTCGACGCCGTGGTCAAGCTCCTCGGACGCAAGACCCTGCGCTGTGTCACCCGGGACCTCCGCCTGCGAGGGGCGGGCGGGGGCGTCCATGCACCGGCCCTCGCCGGAGGGGGACCGGCGGGCGCCCGACGGTCCGACGGCGACCGAGCGGCCAGGATCGCCTCCCACCTGGCCGGCCGCTACGGATCGGAGACCCCGGAGGTGCTCGCACTGGTCGGCTCTGCGCCGGACCTCCTCGATCCACTGGTCGAGGGCCTCGACTACCTGCGGGCCGAGGCGCTCTATGCCGTCCGCCACGAGATGGCCCGCACCGTTTCGGACGTCCTCGACCGCCGGACGCGTGCCTCCCTCCGCGACGCCCGCGCCGCGGCGCGGGCGTCGGGCGACGTGGCCGTCCTGATCGGCCCCGAACTGGGCTGGGACGCGGCGCGTATGGCCGCCGAGGCCCGGGCCTATGCCGAACGGGTGCGCGCCGAGCTGGCCACGGCCGGCCTCGACCCGGACACCGACGTGGCCGCGGGTCAGCCGGTCGCCGCCGGCGGAGGGTCGGAGCCGGGGTGACCACGCCGACGCCGGTCACCCCGATCGATGCCGCGCCCGGGGAGGTGGTCGACCACCTGGGCGGCCGACGCGTCGCGGTCGACCAACAGCTCCGGGTACGGCTCGCCGACGTCTGCGCCGAGGTCTCCGATCTCGATGCTGACCGGGCCGAGGCCGGGCGGGACTGGTGGCCCCTGGCCATCAGTTGGGCGACCGATGGTGAGGTGCCGGCCCGCCCGGCGGTGGTCGCCCGGCCCTCCGACACCGAGCAGGTGGCGGCGGTGCTCGCCCTGTGCAACGAGTCACGCGTGCCGGTGACCGCCTCGGGGGGCAGGAGCGGTGTGTGCGGGGCGTCGGTCCCCCTGTTCGGCGGCGTGGCCCTCGACCTCGTGGGGCTGTCGGGTATCGGGGAGGTCGACGAGGGCTCGCTCGTCGCCGACCTGCGCGCCGGGACCTTCGGGCCGGAGGTCGAGTCGGGCCTGCGGGCCGGGCACGGGCTGACCCTCGGGCACTGGCCCCAGTCGATGGACCTCTCGACGGTCGGCGGGTGGCTGGCCTGCCGCGGTGCCGGCCAGTACTCGAACCGCTACGGGAAGATCGAGGACATGGTCCTCGGCCTCGAGGTCGTGTTGGCCGACGGCCGGGTGATCCGGACCGGCGGCCACGGTCCCCGGTCGGCGACCGGACCGGACCTGACCCAGGTGTTCGTGGGCAGCGAGGGCACGCTCGGCGTCATCACCGAGGGCCGCTTCCGGGTCCACCCGGTCCCCGAGGGCGAGGGGCGCCGGGCGTTCGGGTTCGCCGGCTTCGCCGACGGACTCGACGCCTGCCGGAGGATCCTGCGGCGCGGCGCCTCCCCGGCCGTGCTGCGGCTGTACGACGCGACCGAGTCGGCCCGGTCCTTCGACCACGGGGAGACCAACGTCCTCGTCGTACTGGACGAGGACGACCCCGCCCTGGTCGAGGCCACCCTGGCGGTCGTGGATGCCGAGTGCCGCGGCTCCGAGCGGCTGGACGACCAATTGGTCGACCGGTGGCTGGACCACCGCAACGACGTCTCCGCGCTGGCCCCGCTCTGGCGGGCCGGCATCGTGGTCGACACCGTCGAGGTCGCGGCCCGATGGAGCGCCCTGCCCGGCCTCTACGACGCCGTCCTCGCGGCCCTGGGCGGCATCGAGGGCACCCTGGTCGCCTCGTCGCACCAGTCCCACGCCTACACGGACGGCGCCTGTCTCTACTTCACCTTCGCCGGGAGGCCACCCGAGGGTGGCGGGGCGGAATCCGGCACGTGGGCCGGCCGCTACTACCAGAGGGCATGGGACGAGGTGACCCGGGCCACCCTGGCCGCCGGGGGTGCCATCAGCCACCATCACGGGATCGGCCTCAACCGGTCCCGCTTCCTGCGGGACGCGCTCGGGGGCGGCTTCGAAGTGCTGTCGGCGATCAAGCAGGCCCTCGATCCCCACGGCATCCTCAACCCCGGAAAGCTCGGCCTGGACGGACCGTTCGGCGAGGCGACCTGGCCATGAGCATCCTGGTCGTGGACGTGGGTACCTCCGGGGTGAGGGGTGCGGTCGTGCGGCCCGACGGCACCGTCGAGCACATCCACCACGTGCCCGTGCTCCCCGACAGCCCGTTCCCCGGCCTGGTGGAGTTCGACGCCGTGGCCATGGCCGACGCGGTGGTCACGGTGGCGGCCGCCACCCTGGCCGAGAGCGGACCGGTCGAGGCGGTGGGGATCGCCAACCAACGGGCGTCGACCGTGGTGTGGGACCGGGAGACCGGGGTGCCGGTGGCGCCGGGGCTCGGCTGGCAGGACCTGCGCACCGTCGGCACCTGCCTCGAACTCCAGGCCAAGGGGATCCGGGTGGCACCGAACGCATCGGCCACCAAGCTGGCCGCCCTGCTCGACCTGGCCGATCCCGACCGATCGCGCTCCGAGCGCGGTGAGCTGGCGTTCGGCACCGTCGACACCTGGGTGGCGTGGACGCTGTCGGGTGGCCGGCTCCACATCACCGACGCGTCCAACGCCGGCGTCACCGGGCTCATCTACGGCGACGGATCCGGCTGGAGCCCCGAGATCCTCGAGGCGCTGCACATCCCCGGTGCCGTGCTGCCGACCATCGTCGACTCGTCCGGGGCGATGGGCCACGCCGACATCCTCGACGGTCACCCGCTGCTGGCGGGCATGGCCGGCGACCAACAGGCGTCCCTCATCGGCCAGGCGTGCACGAGTCCCGGCCAGGCCAAGGCCACCTTCGGGACCGGAGGCATGCTCGACCAGTGCGTGGGCACCGAGCGCCCCGAGCAGGCTGCCCGGGGGCCGGCCGGGACCATCCCCGTGATTGCCTGGCGACGCGGGGGCAGGGTCACCTGGGGCGTCGAGGCGATCATGCTGTCGGCCGGCACGTGCGTGGAGTGGCTGCGGGACGATCTGGCCATCATCGAGACGGCGGCCGACTCGGCCGAGGTGGCGGCGCGCTGCGAGGGCACCGGGGACGTGTGGTTCGTGCCCGCCCTGTTGGGCCTGGGCACGCCGGTGTGGGACTTCGGTGCGAGGGGGACCTTCACCGGCCTGACCCGCGGGAGCGGCCGGCCCGAGCTGGTCCGGGCGGTGCTCGAGGGTGTGGCCCACCGGGGCGCCGATCTCGTCGAGGCGGCCGCCGCCGACTCGGGGCTGCCCATCGGCTCCCTGCGGATCGACGGCGGCATGTCGGCCAACCCGGTGTTCACCCAGGCACTGGCCGACGCCTGCGGACGGACCGTGGAGATAGCGCCGGTACTCGAGGCCACCACGCTCGGTGCCGCCTATCTGGCCGGGATGGCGGTCGGCGTCTGGGCCGACGAGGACGAGGTGGGGTCGGCGTGGATGCCGCGCCGGGTGGTGGAGCCGGCCATCGGCGACGACGAACGGGCCGGTCGGCGGGCCCGCTGGCTGGACGCCCGGGCCAGGTCGGAGGCCACGATCCCCGAGCTGTCCGCCCTCGACTTCTGACCTTCCCGGACCCTGCCCGGTTCCGGCGCACCATTGAAGAATGTACATGGCACCGCCTAGGGTGGGATGGCCACCACGCTCGGCGATCGCGCCGGAACGACGGGCACATGCAGGGGAGCCAGGGATCGGATGAGCACGGACATCGGGACAGTCGGAGCTGGACCCGCAGTGCCCGAGGACCTCGCCCGGCCGTCGGTCGACGAGGCGGTCGCCACGGCCAGGAACCTCCACCACGCCCTGTCGAGCGTCCTGTTGGGGACGCCGAGGGCGGTGACCTTCGCGGTGGTGGCCGCGCTGTCCGGCAACCACCTGCTCATCGAGGACGTCCCCGGGGTGGGCAAGACGGTGATGGCGAGGGCGCTCGCCACCGCGCTCGGGGTGCAGCTGTCCAGGGTGCAGGGCAACCCCGACCTCCTTCCCTCCGACGTGACCGGGACGACCGTGTTCTCGCCCGACAGCGCCACCTGGGAGTTCCGGCCCGGCCCGGTGTTCGGGCACGTCGTGCTGCTCGACGAGCTCAACCGGACGCCGCCCCGCACACAGTCGGCCCTCCTCGAGGCCATGGAGGAGCAGCAGGTCTCGGTCGACGGTGAATCGTGGCCCCTGCCGCGGCCCCACCTGGTCATCGGCACCCAGAACCCCATCGGCCAGCTCGGCACCTATCCCCTCGTGGAGAGCCAGCTCGACCGGTTCGGCGTGTCCACCTCGATCGGCTATCCCGACGCCGACGTCGAGACGAGGCTGGTGCTGCACAGCGGGGGGCGCTATGCCCTCGACACCCTGGTGCCGGTCTCCGACCCCGCCCAGTGGCAGCGGGCCATCGACGCCACGTCCATCGTCCACGTGGTCACGTCGGTGGCCGAGTACGCGGTCTCCCTCGTCAGGGCCACCCGTACCGCCGGAACCGTGCGCCTGGGCGCCAGCCCTCGGGCGGCGATCTCACTGATCCGCTCCGCCCAGGCCTACGCCGTACTCAACGCCCGCGCCTATGTCACGCCCCAGGACATCCAGGCCGTCGCCGTCGCCTGCCTCTCCCACCGGCTCGTCGCCGAGGGGAGCGGGGCCGACGGGCCGGCGCTGGTCGGCCGCATCATCGCCGAATCACCCGTCCCGGTGACGTGAGCCAGCCGGACACCGGCCGCGAGCGGTCGGCCGGCCGGACCGCCGCGGCCATCACCGCCGGGCTGGTGGGGGGCGTGGCCGGGGTGGCGATCACCCGGGCGATCTTCGGGCCGGGGGCGCTCCTGATCGGGGCCGGCATCGGACTGGCGGTGATGGTGTCGGGCATGGTCCTCTCCTGGGAGCTCTCGATGGCCCGCCGACGACGGTCGGCGTCAAGCGGCCGGCGGCTCCGTCGTCGTCTCCACCCCGTAGCGTGGTTCGGCCCGGTGGTCGGCAGCGTGGTGGCCATGCTGGCGTGGGCCGGCGTGGCCCATTCGAGCGGGTCCGGTTGGGTCCAGGCCGTGGGTGCCATCCTGGCGGCGGTGCTGCTGATCGGCCTGGTCACCCCGGCGTTCCCGGCCCACGGTGCCACCGTCACCTGCATCGCCTCTCCCTCGGACGGCGAGGCGGGCCGGACCACCACCTTGACCTTGGTGGCCAGTGGACCGATCCGGATCCACCCCCTCGTCCCCACCGGACCCGTCACCCGCGCCGAGGGCCCGCCCCACGGTGCCCGACAGGTGGAGGTGGACGTGGTCCCCGAACGGCGGGGCGTCGTCGGGACGCTGTGCGTCGAGGTGGCGTCCAGCGCGCCATTCGGCATTCTCTGGTGGGCCCGGGAGATCGAGGTGCCGCTCCCCCGCCCCCTGCACGTCGCCCCCCGCCTCGGACAGGCCGGCCGTCTCGGGAGCGAGCTGGACCACCCGCCGGGAGAGTCGCCCGCCTGGGCCGCGTCGAGCGCCGGGGAGCCCCGCGGTGTCCGGCCCTACCAGCCCGGTGACGCCAGGCGGTCGGTGCACTGGCCGGCGACGGCGCACACCGGGATGCTGATGGTGCGGGAGACGGAGCACCGGACCGACGACCCCCTCGTGGTGGACGTGAGACTCCCCACGGACCCGCTCGAGGCCGAAGCGGTGTCGGAGCGGGCGATGGCGACGGTGGGGCGTGAGCTGGCGCGCGGAAGGACGGTGATCCTCGGCACGCTCGAGCCCGACGGTCACGTCACCCGACCGGTGCTCGACCGGGTCGACCTCGGGAGGCGGCTGGCCCGGGCGGTGTCCCCGCCGACGTCGGCACCCCGGTCCGACGGAGGCCGATCCTCGGCCGGAGGCCGGCAATGACACGCTCGGCCGGAGGCCGGCAATGACACGCTCGGCCGGAGGCCGGCAATGACACGCTC
>CAZNLF010000016.1:20365-26790 GCA_964573595.1 uncultured Acidimicrobiaceae bacterium
GGCCGGAGGCCGGCAATGACACTGTGGCAGCGCGTCGTCCAGGCCAATCGGCCGGGACCACCGGAGCACTCGGTTCCCTTCCGGGTCGCGTCGACGGCCGCGGTGGTCGTCGCCATCGGCGCCTGCTGGAGCCAGGGGGAGCTGAGTGCCTCCTACTCCCTGTTCGCCGCGGCCGCGACCATCGGCGGCAACGTGATGTCCTACCGGCGGCGGTCCGCACCGTGGGCGGTCGTCAAGCCCATCCTGGCGGCGTGCGCGATCGGCGGGTTCGTGTGGTTCATCGCCCGTGTGAGCCACACCGCAACCCCCGGCGACATCTCCACGGTGGAGGGTCCCCTGGCCGTGCTGTTCGCCTGGGTCCTGTGCACCCACGCCTTCGACGTGCCCGCCCGGCGCGACGTCGCCTACTCGTTGGCCGGTTCGGCGGCCCTGATGGCGGTGGCCGCGGCCCAGTCGGTCGACCTGACCCTGGGGATCTACGTCGTGGCCTGGGTGGTGTGCGGCGTCGGAGGGCTCGTCGCCATGTGGCAGTCGATGTCGGGCACCCGGGGGGTCCCGTGGCTGACGCTCGGTGTGGCCGGTGTGGCCGTGGCCGTGGTGGCCGTGCTGCTCGTCGCCGTCCTTCCGGCCCCCACGGTTTCCACGTCGCTCATCTTCCCCTCGTCCTCGGCCAACTCCGCACCGGTCGACACCCCGAGCAACCTGACCGACGGTTCGCCATCCCTCCCCGCCCATGAGGCCAGCCCGTCGGGACGCACCGGCGTCGGTGGCTACCTCGGCTTCGCCAAGTCGCTCGACACCGGGGTGAGGGCATCGCTCGGCAACCAGACCATCATGCGGGTCCGGGCGACGGCGCCCTCCTACTGGGTCGGCCAGACCTACGACACGTGGGACGGGGAGAGCTGGACGTCGACCCCCGTCAACGGGAGGGGCGTGGTCAAGCTCGAGACGGGCTCACCCTTCGACATCAGCCTGAGCAACGACCAAGAGGCCCTGGCGTCGACCGGTTCGACGGACGTGCAGACCTTCTATCTGGCCCAGTCCGGACCCAACCTGGTCTTCCACGCCGACAACGCCCAACGGGTCTACGTCCAGTCGCGTTCGCTGTACCTCACCGGGGACGGCACCATCGTGTCAGCCGCCTCGATGGGGGCCGGCACCGTCTACACCGTGGTCTCCGACGACACGACGGCATCACCGCAGCAGCTGAGGGACGCCACGACGCCGCTGCCCGCCACCTACCCGGACACACTGACCCAGCTCCCGGCGGCCGAGGAGGCGCGCTACACCCAACTGCCCCATGCCTACCCCCAGGTCCAGGTGCTGGCCCGCAAGATCACCGCCGGCATCGGCTCACCGGGGGACGACGATCCCTTCACCTACGACAAGGTGGAGGCCATCGAGCGCTGGATGGCCTCGAACGTCACCTACACCACCGACATACCCCCCCTCCCCGCCGGTGCCGACGCCGTCGACAGCTTCCTCTTCGGCACCCGCAGGGGCTACTGCGAGCAGATCTCCACGGCCACCGTCGTGATGTTGCGGTCGCTCGGCATCGCGTCCCGGGAGACCGTGGGCTACGTGCCGGGCCCCTACGACCCGATCACCGACCTCTACGACGTGCAGGCCAAGGACGCCCATGCCTGGGTCCAGGTGTGGTTCCCCGGCTACGGATGGCAGAACTTCGATCCGACTGCTGATGTCCCGTTGGCCAACCCCAGCCCGGGCTCGGTGCTCGCCACCACTGCCGGCCACACCCTGGCCCACCTCCCGTGGGTGCCCATCGGGATCGTCGTGGTCGCCGCGGGCCTCTTCGTCGAGGTGCGCCGTCGTCGCCTGCGCCGACCGGCCACCTGGGCCCACCAGGTGGCGGAGGACCTCGAGCGGGGCGGCCTGCGCATCGGGAGGAGACGCCGGGTCGACGAGACGTTGACGGCATACGGGGAGCGGCTCGCCGTGGCCGACCCCCTCGACGCCGCGGGGCTGCTGTGGACGACCCGGCTGGTCGAACGGTGCACCTACGGCGGTGTCGAGCCCTCGGCCGAGCAGATCGCCAGTGCCCTCACCTTCACCCGCCACTTCAGGGGCAGGCATCCGAGGCCGACGGCGCCGGCGCACGGCGATCAGGGCGCGGACACCGCCAGCGCCTCGTCGAAGGAGGCGCCGGCCGCCAGCAGCGGCCGGTAGGCCATCAACTGGCGGGGCTGGCTGAAGGCCAGCACGGCACGGAGTCGATCGGCCCGCCGGTAGAGGGCCACGAACTTCCGCTCGTCGAGGGAGCCGCCCACCACCACGACCTCGTCGTCCGGGCCCGGCAGGCCGATGACCTGGATCTTCGTCTTGTACTGGTCCGACCAGAAGAAGGGAACGGGGTCGTAGGGCTGGGCCCCGGCCGTTCCGGCGATCAGGTTGCGGGCCGCCGCAGCGCCCCCTTCGGCGGCATTGGTCCAGTGCTCCACCCGTATCCGCTCGTCGAGGGACGGATGGCGCCAGCGGGCAACGTCCCCCGCGGCCACCACCCGGTCCCCGGCGAACAGGGACTCGTCGCACACCACCCCGTTGTCGATGGTCAGGCCCGAACCCTCGAGCCAGTCCACGGCGGGGACGACGCCGATGCCCACCACCACGAGGTTGGCGTCGAGGTCGGTGCCGTCGGCCAGATGCACCACCACCGGATGGGGTGCCCCGGGGGCGGAGGACAGCCGGTCCACGCCGACCCCGGTGAGCACCCGGACACCCTCGGACCGATGGAGGCCGGCACACGCCTCACCCATCTGTTCGCCGAGCACCCGGGCGAGGGGGGTGGCCAGCGCCTCGACCACGGTCACCGACGCCCCGAGACCGTGGCAGGTGGCGGCCACCTCCGAGCCGATGAATCCGGCCCCGATCACCACGAGCCTCGCCCCCTCCCCCACCGCGGCCAGACCGGCCCTGATGGCCAGGCAGTCGTCCAAGGTGCGCAGCGCCCGCACCGAGGGCATGCCGTCCGTGCCGGGAAGGGACCGGGCCGTGGCCCCGGTGGCCACGATCAGTCCGTCGTAGCCCAGCTCGCTCCCGTCACTGCACGACAGGACGCGGGCGTCGGTGTCCACCGACACGGCGCGGCGACCCAGCCGGAACTCGAACCCCAGTGTGTCGAGCTTGTCGGGAGCATGATGGTGGATCCGTTCGACGTCCCACTTTCCCGCCAGGAGCTGCTTGGACAGAGGCGGTCGGTCGTAGGGGGCGTGCAGCTCGTCACCGATGATGATGATCGGACCGGAGTGGCCCTCGTGGCGCAGCTCCTCGGCGGCCCGTAGTCCGGCCAGCGATGCGCCGACCACGACGGCGGTCGAGTCTGACGGGAGCGGTTCGCTCATGGACGGCATCGTAGGTCCGGTGCCGTCGGAGCCGGACCCACGGCTCGTACCGCTGTCATCCTGCTCACCGGCCGCTCACCGTGCACCCGACTGCCGCTCACCGACCGAACATCGTCATCCACTGCTCGGGCGTGCGCAGCCGGAAGACATAGTTGTGCGAGCGCGTGTGCCCCATGGTGGCGGACGGCTCGGGCGAGTACAGGTGGCCCGGGAACAGCACCGTGTCGTCGGGCACCCGGGCCAAGCGGGTGGTCAGCGACTCGTACAAGGCCTCCGGGTCGCCCCCGGGCAGGTCGGTTCGCCCGCAGCCGTCGAGGAAGAGGGTGTCGCCGGCGACGAGGCGCCCGTCGACCAGGAAGCACTGGCTGCCCGGCGTGTGGCCCGGGGTGTGCAGCAGGGTGACGGGGATCCCGCCGACGTCGATCACATCGCCTCCGTCGTGGGTGACGAGGTCCTCCTCGCCGACCCCCGTGGAGCGGGACACCCAGGGGGCTTCGGCCCGCTGCACGTGGATCGGCACCGTCACCAGCTCGAGCAACCGGGTGATCCCCTCGATGCCCCAGCCCATCATGTCGCCTCCGACATGGTCCGGGTGATAGTGGGTGGCCAGCGCGCCCACGCACGTCATGCCGTCGGCGCCCAGGATCCCGAGGAGCTCGTCGACGCCGTAAGCCGGGTCGATGACCACCGCCTCTCCGGTCGACCGGTCCCCGAGCAGGTACACGAAGTTGACCATCTGGCGTGCGATCTGGTCGTCGGCGGCGAAGTCCCGTCCGGCCAGCAGCTGGCGGAAGTAGAGCCGATCGGTCGACGGTGGATCGGGGTCCAAGGTGGCGTCGGTCACCGGACCACCTTACGGGGAACGCACGAAGGAGGACGCCACCGGCGAGGCACACGATCTCGGCACTGGCCCCCGTGACGGTCGGGTGAGCCGCGCGACGCCACGGGGACTACCATCGTCGCAACTGCACGGGGAGTCCCGGCATTGGTCCCGGTCGACGGTGGTCCCGGCGGTGGTCCGGGCGGTGATCCCGGCGGTCTGAAGGTCCCGGCGGGTGGCGCTCCTGGCAGTCGGTGCAGTGGGCGGGACCGGTTCGGCTCGGGAACGAAGCAGCACCACATCGGTGAGCGAAGGGGAGGCGTCGGTATGGCTCGATCGGGGATGGGCTCGGAGGAGAGCGGCGGGGTGGAGTATCGAACCGCGACCGCCATGCTGCGAGAGTGGGCGGCGGCGACGCCCGGCGCTCCGATGCTGACCCTCGGGGACATCACCCTCACCTGGGCCGAGGTCTACGGACGCGCCAGGCAGGTGGGCCGGTCACTGACCTCGGCCGGGGTCACCGTCGGAGACCGCGTGGCCTTCCTCGACAAGAACGGGATCGAGTTCTTCGAGGCCTTCTTCGGCTGCGCTCTCATGGGGGCCGTGAACGTGGCGGTGAACTGGAGGCTGGCCCCCGGCGAGATGGCCGCCATCATCGAGGACGCCCGGGCCCCGGTGGTCTTCTACGGCCCTGAGTTCGAGGCGACCGTGAAGGAGGTCGAACCACTGGTGGACTGTGTCCGCGAGTGGGTGCCACTCGACCGTCTCGCCGAGTGGCGAGACCCGGAGGGCGTCGGCGCCGCCCCGGACCCGGGATTCGAGCCCGGCCCGGACGAGGTGGTCACCCAGCTCTACACCTCGGGGACCACGGGCCTGCCCAAGGGAGCCATGATCTCGGGCCGGAACATCTCGTGCATCCTGACCGAGGCCGACCGTGTCTTCCATATCGGCTCGGACACGGTGTCGCTGGTGGCGATGCCCCTGTTCCACATCGGGGGATCGGGCTGGGCGCTCTGTGGCATGTCACGGGGGGGCCACTCGGTGATCATCCGTGACATCGAACCGGTCGAGGCGCTTCGGCTGATCGAGCGGCACCGGGTTACCGAGACCTTCGTCGTGCCGGCGGTGCTGATGTTCCTGTTGTCCACGCCCGAGCTGTCCGGTACCGACGTCTCGTCCCTGCGAACCGTCTTCTACGGTGCGTCGCCCATCAGCGAAGACGTGCTCGTACGGTCGATGGACGCGCTGGGATGCGATTTCGCCCAGGTCTACGGGCTCACCGAGACGACGGGGGCAATCACCTCCCTCATGCCGGCCGACCATGACCCGAACGGGCCGCGCTCGTCGTTGCTCCGCTCGGCCGGGCGCCCCTTCGAGCACGTGCAGCTGAAGATCGTCGACACAGGATCCGGCGACGAGCTACCGACCGGCGAGGTCGGGGAGGTGTGGGCGCGGTCCGACCAGAACATGCTCGGCTACTGGAATAAGCCCGAGGAGACGTCCTCGGTCCTCTCTGGCGACGGCTGGTTCCGAACCGGCGACGCCGGGTGGCTCGACGCCGACGGCTACCTGTTCCTGCACGACAGGATCAAGGACATGATCGTGTCCGGCGGTGAGAACGTCTACCCTGCAGAAGTCGAGAACGCCCTCCTCTCCCATCCCCGGGTGGCCGACGCCGCGGTCATTGGGGTGCCGGACGACAAATGGGGCGAGACGGTCAAGGCCATCGTCGTCAAGACGCCCGGTTCGCCGGACGACGAGGCGCTCGCCGCGGACATCATCGCAGCCACACGGTCGCGCCTGGCCCACTACAAATGCCCGACCTCGGTCGATTTCGTAGAGGCGCTCCCCCGCAACCCGTCGGGCAAGGTGCTCAAACGTGAACTGCGGCAGCCCTACTGGCAGGAGGGCGGGCGCAACATCCACTGAGGCCCGGATCGGTCGGGTATCGGTCGGGGAGGGCCGTGTGACCGGTGACCGGTGACCGGTGACGGGCGGCCGACGGGCCGTGACCGGTCAGAAGAGGCCGGGTGACCCCTGATCGTCGGCGTCGGAGATCGACCGGGGCGGATCGTCATCCTCACCCTCTTCGACGTCGACCTCGAAGACCTCGGCCACCGTCGCCCCGGTCTGCCCGATGGCCTCGAGACGAGGCACGAGCTCCTCGACCTGGATGCGGGTCCTCCGCAGTCGGCGGTCGAGCTCGTCCACGATGTCGGTGGCCCGCTGCAACTGGTCGACCAGGC
>CAZNLF010000017.1:0-20616 GCA_964573595.1 uncultured Acidimicrobiaceae bacterium
GCTAACCACCTGGGTGCCCGCGGCGGCCTCGAGCGCACCCAGCTGACCATGTGCCGGTCCCTCGCCTCCCGGGGGCACACCGTCGACCTGGTCTATGTGGAGCCGGGAGACTTCACCGAGGACTGGCGGGCATTCGCCCGGGCCATGATCCGGGTCGAACGGACACTGCCCAGCAGTCGGGTGCCGCTGGCCTCCTCGCTCGACGTCCTCGACGCCATCCGGCGAGTCCGCCCGCTGCGTCCCGACGTCATCTACGTGTACCGGTACCTCGACGTACCGATGGCGGCCGCCCTGGGCCGGCTCACCTCCGCCCCGGTGGTGTTCCACCTATGCCTGCCGGTGCCCCAACGGCTCCCCACTGTCGTGCGGGCCAGCCTCCCCCGGGTGTCCATGACCCTGTCGGTCTCCCACGACACCGCGACGCTCTGGCGCAACACGGGACTGCCGGCCGACGGTGTGATCGTGGTGCACACCGGCATCGACATGGAGCACTACGCCCCGGCCCCGGCCCCGGAGCGGGACGCCACCCGGGCCTCGATCGGCATCCGTCCCGACGCGTTCGTCGCCCTGTTCGCCGGTCGGGTGATCCCCGAAAAGGGGGTGGACATATTGCTGCGGGCCTGGCGCACCGTCCAGTCGGCCCGGCCCGACGCGCGACTGGTGGTGGTTGGGGGCCCGACCGTCGGGGCCGATCCGGACGAGGTGGACCGGTACGCGAATGCCCTGCGCCAGTTGGGAGGACCCGATGACGTGTTGTGGCTCGAGGTCCGCCGTGACGTGCTCCCCCTCATCCAGATGGCCGACGTGGCCGTCGCCCCGAGCGTGTGGCGCGAGCCGTTCTCCCGATCGGTGATCGAGCCCCTGGCCTGTGGGGTCCCGGTGGTGGCGACGCGCATCGGTGGCAACCCCGAGATCCTCAACGGCTGGCTCGACGGGCTGCTGGTCGAGCCGGGCGACCACCACGAGCTGGCCGAGCGGTTGCTCGGCCTGGCCGACTGGAGGAGCGACGACCCGACGCTGGGCGACCGGTGCCGCCAGGCGATCGTCCGGCGGCTGGGCCTCGACCACGAGGTGGACACCGTGGAGGCCGCCCTCGCCTCGCTGGCCCGCCGGCCGGCACTACTCGTCCCGGGCACCCAGCCGATCGGGTGATCCCCGCGCCCGCGCTCTCATGCGGGGGCGGCGCCTCCCGGTTCACGCCCCGGCCCGCGCTCACGCATCGGTTCGACCGGGTACCGGATCCCCAGCCGACCGAGAGCCCCGTCGTAGAGTCCCCTGGCCATGACCCCGAGCCGGCGGATCCGACCGTCGCGCTCGCGGAGCACGGCCCGGGCGAACAGCTTGGCCACGTTGCGGGGGTAGCGCCCGACCCGGCGCTTCACGTGCATATGCACGTAGAGCATGTTCCGCGCCTCGTAGTAGTACTTCCACAACGGCACGCCGTCACCCTGGCGGATGGCGTCGTGGTTCACGATCGCGTCGTCGACCACCTGGCGGACGTACCCGGCCTCGGGGATCCTCCATTGCAGGTATTCGGTGTCCTCCGCCCACCAGAACAGCTCGGTGAGCGGCAAACCGACCCGCTCGACGATCTCGCGGGACATGACGAACCCGCACCACGACGGCCAGTTCCCGAGGGTGCCGTCGGGCTGACGCGACATGGGGAAGACGAATGCCGACGCCGGGTGGGTGGCCACCACCGCCCACAGCCGCTCGAGGCAGTCGGGCTCGGGGAGCATGTCGTCGTCGAGCACCCACGCGTGGAGGTATCCCGAAGAGGCGAACCGTTCGAGACCGAGTGCATAGCCGCCGGCAGGACCGGTGTTGACCTCGGACCGGAGGATCTCGCCCGTTCCAGGGCCCTCCAGTGCCTCCAGCGAGGCGGGCGGCCGACTGGCGTTGTCGATGACCAGGACGCCTTCGGGTGGAGCGCTCTGGGCGGCGACCGCCTTCAGACAGCGGGCCAGAGAGTCGGGGGCGTTGTGGGTGAGGACCACCGCCAGGATCCGACGCTCGGCGGCGGCCGGCGACGTGGCCGTCACGTCCCCGCCGCGTCGTCGGTGGGCTTGTGGGCGAGTACGAACCAGCCCGTCTCGTCACGGGCGGCGTCCACCACCAGTCCGGCGTCGCGGAACCACGGGGCCAGCTCCCTCCAGACGTAGCGGTGCTCGACCGGGGCGCTCAGCCGGTCGAAGGTGTCGAGCACCAGGCTGCGGAGCGGCTTGCCCCGGTAGGCATCCATCGGGAGGGCGGAGAGTGTCGCCACGCCCCGGCGGTCGCCGTACTGGCCCGGCAGGACCACGCCGGCGTAGAGACCGGCGGCGATAGGTGCGCTGACGACCCGCAGGGCCCGGTGGGGCATCCGGACGGTGACGGTGCGAAGGGCGGCGGCGGAGCGGAGGGCGGCCGATCGCAGGCCACCGTTCGACGGGCGGCTGTAGAGGTAGAGGAGGATCTGCCCACCCGGTGCGAGGTACTCGACCAGCCGCTCGAATCCCCGCTGGGGGTCATCGAGATGGTGGAGCACGCCGAGGCTGGCGATGAAATCGAAGCTCGCCGGAGCGAACGGGGCATGCCGCAGGTCGGACTTGACCACCAGGACCGACGGTAGGTCGCCGATGTTGCGGGCGGCGGCCTCGACCGCCGAGGAGCCGTCCAGGGCGACCAGCGACTCGAGGTGCCCGGCCAGGAAGCGGGTGTAGCGGCCCTTGCCGCAGCCGGCGTCGAGGCCCACACGGCCGGCCAGTGCGTCAAGGTCGAGGTCGCGGAAGTAGACCTCGGCGAAGTCCTCGTCCTCGTCGCGGATCTCGTCGAAGGTGTTCCATTCGAATCCGAAGCTGGCGAACGTCCGGTCCGTCGATCCGCCGTCCACCGGGCCGTCCGAACAGTCGAGGTAGCCGTCCCGCATCGGGAAGGCGTGACCGGTGGGACAGGAGAAGGCCGCAGGCCGCCCGGACTCGATGACCGGAGCCAGTGCCTGCCCGCACTCCGGACAGCGCAGCCGCCCGATAATTGCCTCTGCTGTCACGCCGGCTCCCCCCTTGTCCACGCGTGCCATCCCTGCCACGACCCTACCTGCCCCCGGCACACTATCTGGCCTGCACGTCTGCCTCAGGCGAACTCGGGCCACCGTGACCGATCGAACCCCGGCACCAGGGACTCGAGGTCGGCCACGTCGGTCGCGTAGAGCTCCGCCAGACGCCCGACCGTCTCGGCGTCGACTCCCGTGGACGGTGCCGGAGTGAGTCGGGGGACGCGGGTCTCGGGCGGGACGAACGCGTCGTCGAGGCCGAGGAACCGATAGGTGGTGGCGAGCGAACCCGCCGGGTCGGCGAGGCACCGCTCGGTCTGGAGCACCAGCACCTGTTCGATCGGGAAGTGCTCGAGCACCCGCCGGAGCTGGGCGGCGTAGTAGCCCCGCTCGACCGCACCCCCGATGTGGGAGCCGATGTGGGAGACCTGGCCCTCGGTGCGCTGCTCCAGATCGATGCGGAGGCGCTCGACGGGATCCCGCACCACGACCAGCAGGCGGGCCTCGGGAGCGGCCATGGCCAGCAGCGCCGGTACCCACGGCGACGCCATGTAACCCGGCGACCACTCGCCGGTGATCGTCCCGGACCGGCGGGGGAACCAGCCGTGGTACCGGGAGACTTCCGCGTCACCGAATGCGGTCGTGGCGAAGTGGGAGAGGTAGTCCCTGCCCATGGCGATGTCGGGGCGGGCGTAGACACCTGGATGCGCCGTCACCAGCCGGTACCACCAGGCGGCACCGCTGTACCGGGTGCCGATGCCGACGAAGTCGGGAGCGCCGGCGTCCTCGGCCGCGCCGAGCGGTGGAGGCACCAGGGGGTGGCCCAGCTCGCGCTGATGGTAGCGACCGAGCCAGTGACGCAGATCGGCCCGTTGCTCGGGCGGCAGCAGCGTGTGGACCTTCCCGGGCAGCCGGTGGAGGCCTTCGCCGAAGACCGCCCGGAGCTGGGACGGCGAAGGTCCGGCACCACCGTCCTGATCTCTACCGTCCTGATCTCTACGGTCCTGATCGGTACCGTCCCGATCTGCGCCGGCGTGGTCAGCCACGGCGGTCGGTCGGCCAGAGGGAGAGGTCGAGGTCGGGCACGAGGGCGGCCAGTTCCGCGATGTCGGCCGCGTAGAGGTCGCACAGGCGCTCCCGTGCCCCGCCGTCGAGGGCCAGCTTCCGCCCGGACACGTTGACCGGGCGGAGGAGGTGCTCGGGGACGTGGTCGCCGAGGCCGAGGAACCGGAACGTGGCGGCCAGTTGGCCCACGGGATCGGTGATGCACCGCTCGTACTGGAGCACGAGGATCTGCTCCGCTGGGAAGTACTCGAGGTACCGACGGAGATGACGGGCGTAGAAGCCCTGATTGACGGCGTCGGTCACCGTGGCCACGTCGTCCGGTGCGCCCTGGCTCAACCGGAAGGAGAGGCCGGAACGGAAGCGCTCGACGGGATCCCGCAGGATGACCAGCAACTTGGCGGCCGGGGCCGCCCGCGCCAGCAGGGGTGCCACCCACGGGTAGGCGAAGTAGTCCGGGGTCCACTCGCCGGTGACGGTACCGGGGCGTCGCGGGAACCACCCCTGGTAGCGGCGCACCTCCTCGGGGCCGAAGCGCTCGGCTCCGAAGTGGGCCAGGTAGTGACGCTCCTTGTGGATGGTGTCCCGGGCCGACACGTCCGGATGGTCGGCGATCAGCTCGTACCACCAGCTGGTGCCGCCCTTCTGCACGCCGATGCCGACGAAATCGGGCGGCCCCACCACTTCCCCCGACCCCAGCGCCGGTGGCGTGAAGTCGAACCCCTCGTCCCATGGGGCGAAATAGCCGAACCGGTGGAGCACCGCGGCGCGGCTCCTCGGTGACAGGCTCCGGAACGCGTGACGGGCGACGGCGGGTGGGCGCATCGGTTCAGTGCCTGGTCCGCACCGCGGCTCAGCGGGCTCCTGGGTCGCCCCGACGAAAGTGGACGGCGAAGCCGGCGCGCCCGAGCGGCGTTCGATCGACCACCACCAGCCCCGATCGCGACGCCAACCGGTCGAAATCGTCGGCCCGGTACCCGTGGACGCCCACCCCTCTGGCGCCGTACCGGAGCTTGCGGAGCATCAACCGGGCGCCGGGGGCGGGAAACGATCCGATCACGTGCTCGGCCGCGGCGCCCATCCGCGTGAGCAGCGCCACCGGGTCTCCGACGTAGTCGAAGACCCCGAGGGCGACGGCGACGTCGTAGGCGTCGGTCTCGTCGATCTGCTCCCATCCCCGCCGTTCGACCGTCACCAGTCCGGGTACCGTCTCGGCCTGCGAGCGGGCCAGGGCCACCATGGCCTCGGCCGGGTCGATGCCGGTCACGTGGATCCCGTGGCTGGCCAGCGGCACGAAGAGGGGCCCGCTGCCACAGCCGACGTCGAGGACCCGCTCGGCCGACAGGGCCGTCGTGGTCTCGATCGCGTACTGCAGGCGGTCGAACAGCGGGCCCCGGCCGAGCACCCGGGCCACCGGCTCACTCGAGTAGAAGCTGGCGAACCGACGCGCCCTTCGCTGGAAGTAGGTCTCGAAGTCACCGCTCGACATCGCCACACGCCTTGCTGCCGTACCGGCTGAGGATCTGGTTGAAGATTCGTGCCACCCGCTGGCGACCGATCAGCTGCTTGGCCATGGCGAGCGAGCGGATGGAGCCGGTGCCGGGGAGCGTAGCGCCGAAGTCATAGGAGTGGTAGTAGAGCACCGCCGGCGGGACCGAGGGGGTCACGGCCGAGGTGACCGCGGCGGCCGGCAGGAGACGCTGGTAGCTACCGCCCCCGACGGGGATCCCGAACTTCGACAGGACCGGCAGTTCACGCACCGGCGAGCCGGTGCCGAGCCGGTTGGTGTCCGACACGTAGGTGAAGCCCGCCTCGGCGAGGAGTGCCCGGTACCGGGCCAGCTCCATCGACGCGGGGATGTCGAACCGGGGGGAACGGAAGCCCGAGACCGGTCGTTGGACGAGGTCCTCGAGCACGGCCCTCCCCCGACGCAACCAGTCGAGCAACGCGGCGGGATCCTCGGGCAGGTGGCCGTGGTCGGCACCGTGGCTGGCGACCTCGTGTCCGGCGTCGACCAGCTCCGTCAGCTCCGGACCGACCCTGGGCGCGTAGTTCCCGACCACGAACAGGGTGACGGCGGACCGCCCCGGCGACGACTCGAGCAGGGCGGCCAGGCCGTCCAGGCCGCTCCGGGCGTCCGCCGGGCGGTCGATCTGCTCTCCGAGCACGGCCATGCCGTCGTACCAGTCCTCCACGTCGACGGTGAGGCACACGGCGTCGGTCATGCTGCGTCCCCCACGGGGGCGACGTCGGCCATGGCCGCGTAGGTGGCGCGGAGCCGGTCCACCACCAGGTCCTCGGAGAACCGGGACCGGACCCATTGACGACAGGACTCCCCGAGCTCGACACACCGGTCGGCGTCGGACAACAGGCCCTCGACCACCCGGCCCAAGGCCTGCTGATCGCCTCGCGGGGCGAGCAGGCCGAGCCCGGGATCGATCACTTCGCGCACGCCACGGATGTCGTAGGCGACGACCGGCTTGCCCATGGCGGCCGCCTCCATCGCCACCCGCGGGATCCCCTCGCGGTACGAGGGGAGGACCACCACCGACGCCGACGCGAGATACGGCCGAACATCGTCCACGGCGCCCACGAACGTTACGATACCGGCGTCACCCGCCGCGGTGATCTCCTCCGTGGTGAGCGCGTCACTCTGGTCGTGCTCGATCGGGCCGACATGGACGAAGTCCGCACGGCCGGCCAGACGGGTGGCCAGGGCCAGGAAGTCGGCGCACCCCTTCTCACGGACCAGCCGGCTCACCATCACCACGATGGGTCGGTCGGAACGCAGTGCGGGGGGTACCGGGGTCGAGAACCGCTCCATCACGATGCCGTTGCCCACGTAGCTCAGCTTGCGCCCCGGACAGATGTGCACGGCGGGAAGCCTCAGCTCGTCCTCGTGGCTCTGGACCATCACCTGATCGGCCCAGGAGCAGCACCACCGCTCGAAACACCAGCCGAGCAGGTTCGCCTTCTTCGTGTTGCCCTGGAAGTAGAGGGCGCCGTGGATCGTGTAGATGGCCCGGCTCCCGGCCAGCCGGGCCGCCGGCAGCCCCAGGAACGAAGCCTTCGGGGTGTGGGTCTGCACGAAGTCGAAGCGCCGCTTGCGGAAGTACCGCCACAGTTCGGCGAACGACGCGAAGTCGGAGAGGGCGAACTCCCGACGGATGGGGATGACCTCCACGGCCACGCCGACGGGTGGATCGTCGAAGGGGTCCCCCGAGACCACGGTCCAGCTCACTTCGCCCAACGACCTCAGCTGATTGGCGAGGAGGAGCCGAGCGGTCATCGACGTCGTCACCACCCGGCACCCGCGCGCTCTCGACCGGGGCGTGCGATCCTCATCCTTGCGTGTCGGCAGTATCGTCACCCCCCTCGCTCACGGCCATCCGTCCCCGGTTACGTGCCGCACCGAAGTCCCACGCGGCACGTCCCGACCGCTGGACCGGCCAAAACTATATCCAGCCGCCGGAGCCGCCGGTTGCCATGGCACCGGCTGCACCCCGTCCCGGATGGAACGGGTTCGGGGCTCAACCTCCCCAGGCCCGGCATCCCGGGGCCCCACCTGCCGGGGCCCTACCTCCCGAGGCCCGGCATCCAGCGTTCGATCCACGCCTGGAGCGCCAACAGGGCCCACAGCTCGTAGCCCAGGTCCCGCCGTCCCTGCAGGTGGAGATCCCAGGCCAGCCTCACCGGAACCGGATCGAGCAGGCCCTGCAGCCGTAGCCGCCGCTCGTCGAGCAGGTCCTCGGCCCACGGGCGGAGCGGTCCCCGCAGCATCGACCCGATGGGGAAGCCGAACCCCATCTTCGGCCGCTCGATCAGCGCTCGGGGCACATGGCGGTAGAGGACCTGGCGCAGCAACCACTTGGTGGTCCCCTCATGGATCTTCACCGACATCGGGAGCCGCCACGCCAGGTCGAAGACGTCGCGGTCGAGAAAGGGCACCCGGGTCTCGAGCGAGGTGGCCATCGCCGCCCGGTCGAGCTTCGTCAGGATGTCGTCAGGGAGGTAGCCCACCAGATCGAGCCACAGCATCTGTTCGGTGATCCCGTCGAGCGCGGGCCACTCCGACGGCCTCGACGCCACTGACGCGCTCGGGCCGGCCCCGACAACCATCGCCTCGGCGTCGTCCCAGTAGGAGACGAGGGAGAGATAGGCATCCTCGGGGCTCGCCGAGGACAGCACCTTCGCCACCTTGGACACCTTGGAGGCGGGGTTCCGCACCTGCATGCCGGCCGGTAGGAGTGCGGCGGCCCGCGCCAACCCGTCCACCGCGCCGGGGGGCACGCGTCCCAGTGCCCGGCCGGCCGTTCGGCGGACGGGGTCCGGGAGCACCGAGGAGCGCCGCCACAGCCGGTCGAGCCAGGCGTGCCGGTTGTAGCCCGCGAACAGCTCGTCGCCGCCGTCTCCCGAGAGCGACACGGTCACCTGGGAACGCGCCAGCCGACTGACGAGGTGCATGGGGATCTGCGACACGTCGCCGAACGGCTCGTCCCAGATGTCCGCCAGTCGGGGGACCACGTCCAGGGCGTCGGACTCGGTCGCCAGCAGTGGCGTGTGCTCGGTCCCGAGGTGCCGCGCCACGTCGGCGGCCTCGGCCGACTCGTCGAAGGAACGATCGGTGAAGCCGACGGTGAACGTGCGGACGGGCCGTGCACTGTGACGCTGCATGAGCGCCACCACCAGGCTCGAGTCGATCCCCCCGGACAGGAATGCCCCGACGGGCACGTCCGCCACCATCCGAGACTCCACGGACGCCGACAGCGCCGACTCCAGCAGGTCGGTCATGGCCGACGGTGAAGCCTCGAGGGGGTTCGAGCGGGCTGCTCCGACCGCACGGCGGGCGGACCAGTACTCGCTCGCCGGTGGCAGGCTCCCCGGCCCGGTCCCGGCGCCGAACGTGACCAGGTGACCGGGACGGAGTTTCGACAGGGTGCGGTAGATGGTGTGGGGAGCGGGCACGCAGTTGTGCCGGAGGTAGAGCGCGACGGCGTCGCGGTCGATGTCGCCACGGAAGCCGGGGAGCACGGCGATCGCCTTCAATTCCGAGGCGAAGGCCAGACTCCCCCCCACCCAGCCGTAGTAGAGCGGCTTTTCGCCGAAGCGGTCCCGCACCAGGTGCAGCAGACGCCGCTCCCTGTCCCAGAGGGCCAGGGCGAACATCCCCTCGAACGCCTCGAGCGCGGCCTCGAGGCCCCACTGTTGGACAGCCGCCACCAGCACCTCGGTGTCCGAGCCGCCGCGGAAGGTCATCCCCTCTGATGCCAATCGCTTCCGGAGGGCCGGGTGGTTGTAGAGCTCACCGTTGTAGACCACCACCCACCGGCCGTCCGGGGAGGCCATCGGCTGGGCCCCCTCGGGCCCGAGCTCGACGACGGCCAGGCGGCGGTGGCCCAGGGCCACACCACCGTCGCGATCGGACCACCTTCCTTCGGCGTCGGGTCCGCGGTGATCCAGTGTGGCGGCCATGGTCTCGACGCGACGGAGGAGCTCGTCCGGGTCGACGGTGTGCCGGGGATCGAAGAGCCCGGCGATGCCGCACACGTCAGTGCTCCACGTCGGGATCGGAGGGGGCGACGCCATCGGGTGGCGGACCGATGCGGTACTCCCCCACCTGTCGCCGGTACCGGACGTTCTCCCCCATACGGCCACGGAGGCCATCCAACACACCGTGGGCGATGGCCGAGCGCTCGGCCGACGAGCCCGCCTTCTGCAGGTGGCGCGCCGTGTACGCCACCTGCCACGCGTACCAGTCGGGCCGGCCGTGGCGACGGACGAGCGCCAGTGAATTCCGCGCGTGGTAATACGCACGCCAGGCCTCGACCGCGTCCGTCGGCCGGCGTTGGCCGAGGGCCGCCTCGCGCCCCTCGTTGGTCTGCTGGGTGGCGACCCGACGGGCCGCCTGGCCGTCGACGAGGACGTCGAAGCCCGCCTCGCGGACCCGGCAGAAGAAGTCGAAGTCCTCGAGCCCGAAGAACCAGTCGGCGTCGGGGAGCACCCCCGCGTCGACCACAGCCCGCGACACCAGGGTCGCGCCCCAACAGGCCACGTCCACCGGCACCAGGTCGGGCGCCGGGCCGGCCGGGGGTACGACATTGGCCGTGTGGGCGCCTCGCCCCACGAAGCTCCTCCCGTAGGCCACCACCGCACCGACCGGTCGCTGCCGGTCACCGAGGTCCTCGATCCGCCGGGCGAGCCCGTCGAGGCGCGGCGCGGGCAGGGAGAACAGGCCGATGTCGTCCTCGCACAGGTACGCCCACGTCGTCGACGGTTCGGAGAACGCCTCGATCAGGCCGGCCCGGAACCCGCCGGCAGGACCGGTGTTCGTCGGCAGGCGGACCATGCGCACCTTCGCTTCGAGTGCAGGGTCGTCGAGGCCCCCCTCCCCGTTGACCACCACCACCACCCGTTCGGGCGGCAGCCCCTCCACCTCGAGCAGCGAGCGGGTGACGTCGCCGGCCAACGTCGGCCGCAGGTGGGTGAGCACCACAGCCGTCACCCCGGCCGGTCCACGCGCCGGCCCGTCGCTCGCGCCCTGGTCCGAAGCTTCCTCGGCGATCATCCTGCCCTCACGGCACTAGGCTAACGCCACGACCGGCCAAGGCCTGTCCCGCTATCGGCCACTTCGGGACGTGGCTCCGACTTCGACTTCGACGGAGGGGGCGAGGAGGGGTGATCTTCATACCACCAGGTGGTTCGCCGCAGTGATCAGCGTGATCATTCCCGTCCGCAACGGCATGCCCTGGTTGGAGGAGCAGCTGGCTGCACTGCTCGGCCAGTCCTTCGACGGGGAGTGGGAGGTCGTCGTGGCCGACAACGGGTCCGTGGACGAGGGCCCGTCGGTCGTGCGCAATTGGGCCCAGCGGCATGCACGGGTCCGCCTGGTCGACGCCTCCGGCACCGTCGGGGCCCCCGCGGCCCGCAACGCCGGCGTGAAGGAGGCCGTCGGCGACCTGCTCGCCTTCTGTGATGCCGACGACATCGTCCAGCCGAACTGGCTGGCCTGCTGCGTCACCGCTCTCGACGACGCCGATATCGTCGCCGGCGTCTTCGACTTCTGGACCCTCAACGGGCTGGAGGCGCTTCCTCCGAAGCCTGCCTCCATGCGTCAGCTGGGCTACCTCCCGGCCGGACTGGGTGCCAACCTGGCGGTCCGCCGACGGGCGTTCGAGGCGGTGGGCGGCTTCAACGAGGAGCTGCTGACCGGTGAGGACATCGATCTCTGCTGGCGCCTCCAGCTGGAGGGGTACCGATTCGTCGTCGAGTTCGGTGCCGTCGTCGCCAAGCGGGAACGGCCCGAGTCCCGCCAGGTGTTCAGGCAGGCGGCCGCGTACGGCCGGAGCGGACCTGCCCTCTACCGGCGGCATCGCGGCTCGGGCGCCCGCCGGAACCTCACGGGCGCGGCCAAGTCGTGGCTGTGGCTGTTGCTCCTGGCGCCGCGGCTCCTCAAGCCCGGCAACGGCCGGCTCGAATGGGTACGCGCCGCCGGCATGCGCTCGGGACGGCTGGTCGGATCGGTGAAGGAACGGGCCTTCTTCCCCTGACCGGCATCGACCGGACGGTCAGTTGACCTCCCAGTCGGCACCCACGTAGACCGGCGACATGACCATGACGCCCTCGGGGAGGCTGTAGGAGTCCGGGCCCATCACGTCGAACGACATCACCGGTCGCCACGGCAGCAGCGGCTTCCCCTTGCCGCCGGCATGGCCCGACATGGCCGGCCACAGCGAGTAGCGGCCCTTGGCCAACGGCACGTGGTGCAGGCGGCAGTGGACCTCGAAGTCGCCGGCGGGGAAGGACCCGCTGTACCGCACGATGAACATGGGGAAGGCGCTGCCCTGGGACACGCCGATGAAGAAGTTGGCGTCGAGCGCCTTCGGCGAGTTGAGGGTGAGGCGCACGTCGAGATCGCACTCCGACCGCACCTGGCCACCGTCGGCCGCTTCGATCTCCACCTTCAGCACCTCGACCACGCCCTCACTGGACGTCGTCAGGGCCGCGTTCTGCTCGACGGCGGCCCGGTACTTGCCGACCACGTCCCTGGTCGGGCCGGATGCCCGCACCACGGCGTCAGCCAGCCACACCGCCTTCTCGCACGACGCCTCTACCGATGCCAGGTCATGGGAGACGTAGAGCAACGTGGTGCCCGACCGGACGATCTCACCGATCCGCTTGAGGCACTTCTGCTGGAAGTTGGCGTCGCCCACCGAGAGGACCTCGTCGACCAGGAGGATGTCGGGCTCTAAGAAGGCGGCGATCGAGAACCCGAGCCGCATCATCATGCCCATCGAGTAGAACTTGACCTGTCGGTTCACCGCGTCGGCCAGGCCGGCGAACTCCACGATCTCGTCGAACTGTTGCCGGATCTTCTGTCGACCCATGCCCATCACCGCGCCGTAGAGGTAGATGTTCTCCTTGCCGGTCAGCTCGGGATGGATCCCACTGGTCACACTGAGCAGCGCCCCGATGCGCCCCTGCACCGAGCAGAACCCCGCCGACTGGTAGGTCACCTGGCTGATGATCTTGAGCAGGGTGGTCTTGCCCGACCCGTTGATGCCGATCAGCGCCAAGGTGCCCCCGGGCGGGACCTCGAGGCTGACGTCCTTCAGCACCCACCGGTAGTCGTGGCGCGCCCCGGTCCCGATCGACTTCCCGAACCGCTTCATCTGGTCGTAGAACTTCGGCACGGTCTTGTCGGCACGGAACCGCTTCCATACCTGGTCGACCTCGATGGCGCCATTAGGCAACGTCGGCAAAATTCTCCTCCAACCGCTTGAAGATCCTGTAGCCAACGGCCAGGTAGAGCAGTGCGCCGACCGCTGCGGCGCAGGTGATGTTCCATTCTGGTGCATGACCGAGCAGCATGGTGGTCCGCGCCCCGTCGATGACCGGCCCCAGCGGGTTGAAGAAGCCGTAGACAATCTGCAGGTTGATCGTGAAGCCCCCGACCCAGTGGGCGTGAATCACGTGCCCGTTGACGACGGCCCTGTGGACGAGCGTCCCACCCGTCACGTGGTAGGCGGTCGGGATACGCGAGTACGGCCAAATCACCGGGGTGGCGAACAGACCGATCGAGGTGATGATGGGCAGCACCTGCATGAGGTCACGCATCTGGATGATGATGCTGCCGATGGCCAGGGCGATGCCGGCGGCGAACACCACCTCGATGAGCATGAGCATCGGGACCCAGAGGGTGGCGAGGGCGGGCGCCCGCCCGAAGATGACGAAGAGGATGGCGAGTGGGATCCACGACAGGACGGTGTTCAGGCCGTTGACGCCCAGGGTCTCCAGAGGGAAGCACTCGCGGGGGAACTGGGTCTTGGCCAGCAGCGCCTTGTTGTTGAGCAACGACTGCCCGCCGTTGCCGAGCGCGGACGCGAAGAAGCTCCAGCACAGGATTCCGACGAACGCGTACAGCGGATACGGCAGCCCCTCGCTGCCGAAGCTCTTCACCCTCGAGAAGACCACCACGAAGATGACGAGTGTCGCCACCGGGCTGATCACCGCCCAGAGGACCCCGAGCGTGGCCTGCTTGTACTGCGCCCGGAAATCCCGCTCGGCCAGCGTGTAGATGATCTCACGGTGGGCCCACAGCGTCTTGAGCGACTCCAGGTAGTTCACCCGGTGCTTGTAGATGATCTCCTTCGGAGGGTCCTCGGGGATCGTCGAGAGATCCGTTTCGACCAGCGTGTCACCAAAGGCCGCGTCCACAACTGCCATCTTCCGACACTACCCCCCCGGCCAAACGGCCCCATCCCGTCCTTCAGCGACCCGAATAGTCTATCGCACCGGTCCAGTTCCTTACCCGTTGGGCCCCGCCGACACCGCTAACATCTGCGCGTGACGGCACCGGGGGAACCTCTGAGCTCTCCGGGCCCTCCGGGCTCTTCTGCTGCTCCGGCCCGTCCCGTGCGGGTGCTGCTCGTGATTAAGAGCCTCGGCCACGGTGGCGCCGAGCAGCTCGTGGTGGACACGGTGGCCAACGGCGACCACGGCGCGTTCGAGTACGAGGTGGCCTTCGTGTTCGGGTCCGAACGTTCGTTCGGACCCGTCCTCGAGTCGGGGGGCACTCCGGTCCACGCCCTCGGGGCCACCCGCAATTTCGACGTCCGCTGGTTGCCCAGGTTCCACCGGCTGCTCCGGCAAGGCCGGTTCGACATCGTGCATTTCCACCTCCCCTACACCGCCGCCCTCGGCCGGCCGGTGGTGGCCTCGATGCCGGCCCGATCGAGACCGGTGACCCTGTACACCGAGCACAGCATGTGGAACAAGGTCTCCCCGCTGGTCAAGACGCTCAACCGGGCCACCGTCAGCCGGGACGGGGCCCTGATCGCCGTGTCAGGAGCGGCCTACGATTCACTCCCCCGCGCCCTGCGTCCCCGCGCCGAGGTGATCGTGCACGGTGTCGACCTCTCACGGTCCGCCGCGGTGATCGAGACCGATGACGACGCCCGCAGGGACGTGCGCGCCGAACTCGGCATCGCCGACGAGGACATCCTGGTCGTGACCGTGGCCAACCTGCGCTCGGAGAAGGGGTACGACGTACTGCTCGACGCCGCCCGGCTCGTCCTCGACCGTCAGCTGCCCGTCCGGTTCGCCGCCGCCGGCCAGGGAACGCTCGAAGCGGAGCTGACCGCCAGGCGTGACGAGCTCGACCTCGGTGAGCGGTTCCGGTTCCTCGGCTACCGGCCGGATGCGCTCCGGCTGCTGGCGGCTGCGGACGCCTTCGTGCTCGCATCCCATCAGGAAGGACTCCCCGTGGTGCTCATGGAGGCGATGAGCATGGGGTTGGCCATCGTCGCCACCTCGGTCGGAGGGGTGCCACAGGTGATCACCGACGGTGGCAACGGACTGCTGGTTCGGCCCGGTGACGCCGCCGGCCTGGCCAGGGCGATCGAGGCGGTCGGGACGGACCCCGGGCTGCGACGTGAGCTCGGCCGGAAGGCCAAAGAGGACAGCGCGGCCTTCGACGCCGCCAGAGCCAGTGGTGAGATCGAGCAGATCTATCGCCGCCTGCTCGAGACGGGCCGCTGATCCCTTTACGGGGCGGTGGACACGCCGATGACGTCGTGGACGAGCCGCTCGACCGCGCCCTCGGCCGTCGACCACTGGTAGCGCCGGAGATACAGGTCCTCCGCCGCATCGGCCAGCCGAGCACGCAGCGCGGCGTCGACCAGCAAGCGGTGACAGGCGGCGGCAAACGCGTCGGCGTCATCGGCGAGCAGGAGGTGCACACCGTCCGCGACGTCGAGACCCTCGGCGCCCAGGGTGGTGGAGACCACGGGGATCCTGTGGGCGAACGACTCGAGGATCTTGAGCCGGGTGCCGCTCGCGATGCGGAGGGGGACGACGGCGATATCGGCGCCGGCCAGTTCGGGATCCATGGCGGGCACGCTGCCGACCACGGTCACGGACGGAGGGCGGTGCAGTGCGTCGATGACCGGCGTGGTCTTCCCCACCAGGCGGATCCGCGCATCGGGAGATCTGGCACGGAGGAGGGGGCCGACGGCCTCCGCCAGCCACGTCGCGCCGTCGGTGTTGGGCGCATAGTTGAGCCTTCCCTGGAACAGCACGACCGGCGGATCGCCCACCTCGGTCCGGCCGAGACTTCGGGCCGGGCGGACGTAGGTGTTGGGTACCACGACGGCGTTCGGGAGCCCTGCACGGCGGAGGTCCACCGCACTGCAGACGACGACTCTGGCGACCTCGTCCGCCACCGATGTCTGGAACACCTTCCAGTCGCGGGCGTTCTTGGCGGCCTGGGCGCCGGCGACGGCCGACCGGAGGCGGCCGAGACGGCCCTCCGACGGTGCATCGGACCGAAGGACGTCGAGCCGCTGGCCCGTCTTCACGTCCTCGAGGTTGTCCAGGTCGACGATGGTGGGACCGAGCCGAGGACGGCCCAACCAGGCGTACACGGACGGCGTGCTGAACCACACGACGTCGTAGTGCTCCGCCGCCCACGATTCGAAGGCCTGACGAGGGGCCGGGTCACCGCTCCGCAGCAGCACCTCGATGGGTGTGCCCCGTTGGGCCAGCCACTGCATCCTCCACCGCCTCCCCGTGGCTGCCGGCGGATGGACGGCGGTGGCGGTCCGCGAGATGGACACGTGCTCGGGGACCACGAGCTCCCCCCTCCGCGCGTCGTGCAGACTGAACAGGTCTGCCTGCCCCAGACGCGAGACGGCCTCGAACAGCTGGGCCGAACGGATCAGCCCGCCCCCGGTGGGAGGCCAGGGAAAATCCTCGGCGACCAGGAGGGCTCTCATCAGCCGAGGGTCCGGCGGAGCCGGCGCAACCCGGCCTTTGCCTGCTCGGCCAAGCGGTGGCCCGGTCTGCCTTCCAGGGCGCGTCGGGCCTCGTCGAGATCGACCTCGAGGACGGCGATGTACTCGTCCTTCACCCTGATGTCGGCCTTCGCCGCGCCGAGCTCACGGCGGAGTTGGTCCACCTCACCACCAGCCGTCGTCGCCGGACGCTCGCCGTGGGCACCACCGCTGTCGTCGCCCTCCCCCTGGGCTTCCCGCGTGCCAACCTCGGCGCCCGGGCGAACCTCGCCGTCGGCGCCGTTGTCCATCGTTCGATGATACTGATCCGGGGCCGTCCGACGCACCACGGGAGCGTCAGCCCATGAGCGGCGATCGCCGGGGAGGACGACGGGCTGCCTCGACCACGGCTGTCAGGGTCCGATCGATTCCGAGCCGACCTCCGTCGACGGTCGGCGTGACCCAGGGGACCGGGGTCCCGTCGGTCCTGAGCACCGGCGTCGACCGGCCACCGCCCGGCGCCGACCCCACGATCGCCTCGAACTCGGTACCGATCTCCGCCAGGACGGCCGTGACGTCCTGGCGACGGACGTCGACTCCGAGGTCGATCAGCGCGTCCGTCGCCACGATCTCCGGGCGGCCTTCCTCGTCGACTCCGGCCGGTGCGGCAACGGTGACGGCCCACCCGGTCGTGGCCAGGGCCTCGACCAACGGCTCCCTCGCTCCGTCGGGTCCGCCCGCGGCGGCGGTGACGAGCACCCGGGGGGGCATCCCTCGGGCCCGATTGATCGAGCGTTCGATCGCCTGGCTGTCCGCCCGGCCCGGTCGCCGAGAGAAGAGGGAGATCTCGTCCTCCCACTTGGTGATGAACCGCCGGCGGTTCCGGCCCATCAGGAAGTTGCGGTATCTGGGCGAGGTGCTCTGGCTCTCGAGGTGCCGCAGCCGTGCCCGAGGCTCGTAGAGCACCCGGTGACCATTGCGGCGGAGGCCCATGCAGAGATCGGCGTCCTCGAAGTAGGCCGGGTAGTACAGCTCGTCGAACCCCCCGACCTCCTCCCATGCGTCCCGACGGACGAGCAAGCCGTTGGCGGACACATAGTCCACGTCACGCACGTAGGAGAAGGCCCAGGTCCCACCGGTCAGCCCGCGACCGACGTGCGTGGCATGGCCGTCGTCCCACAGCACCGACCCCGCCTCCTGCAACGAGCCGTCCGCCGCCAGGATCCGTGCGCCGACGGCCCCGACCCCGGCATGGCGCTCGGCCGTCGTCACGAGCCGGTCGATGCATCCAGGTTCGATCGTGCTGTCGTCGTTGAGGAACACCAGATACCGGCCTCGGGCCACCCGACCGGCCAGATTGTTGCCTCCGGCAAAACCGAGGTTGGTGCCACTCCGGACCAGCACGATGTCCTCACGGGCCTCGAGGGGCGCACGGGCCTCGGGCGTGACCCCGTTGGCCACGACCACCGTCTCCGTCTCGACCCCGCAGTCCGAACGGGCCAGCGACTCCAGACAGCCGAGAGCCATCCGCGGGTCCGCCAGCACCAGGATGCACACGGAGACGACGGGTGCCTCGGGGCATTCCGAGCCCCTACGCACGAACGACGGGTCTTCCGATCCCCCTCTCGTCCGGGCACCCATCGAGTCGCTCCTCTTCCGTCCTCGAGCCGCCGTGGTGACTCGCCGCCGATCGCCCACGAGCGATCCCGGGCCTGCGACGATGCTACCGGGGGCCGGGTGATCGGCCCGAACCGCCGCCCCTCCCTACTCAGGCCGCTCCGGCGACCTCACGGGCCAGCCGGCTGACGTCCCGCTCGACGGCCTCACTGGTGAACCGCTCGGTGAACAGATCGAACGCCCGGGCGACGATCGATTCCCGGAGCTCCTGGTCACCGAGCAGTCGGACGCAGGCGGCGGCCAGGGACGGGGGGCTGTCCCCGAGGAGCAGGTGCTCACCGTCCTCTGCCTCGAGCCCTTCGGCACCGAGCGCGGTCGACACGACCGGGATGCGGTGGGCGAAGGCCTCGACGATCTTGATCCTCGTCCCGCTCCCGTACCTGACGGGCACCACCACCAGGTCCGCTCGGGCCAGTTCCGTGGCCATGTCCGGCACGCGGCCGACGACGGTCACCCGGGGGGGATCGTGCAGCGTGACGAGATCCGGAAGATGCTCACCGACCAGCCGGACCTGCACGTCCGGGACGAGCTCACGGATCAGCGGGGCGACCTGGCGCGCCAAGAAGCGCGCCGCCTCCACGTTGGGCGGATACCGCAGCAGGCCCTGGAAGAGCACGACCGGTGGATCGCCGACCGTCGTCCTCCCCAACGACCGCGCCGGGGTGCGGTACCCGTTCGGGACGACGGTCACGTTGGTCACCCCGTAGGCGGCGGCCCGGGCCTCGTCGATCCGGCTGCAGACCACGATGGCCGAGGCGCGGGCTGCGGCCCGACGGTGGAGGCGTCGCCACCGGCGGATCTCCTCCCTCGAGAGTGCATCGGCCGCGACCCGACGCAGCCGGTCGTCGATCCCCGCCGGTCGGGGACGGGGCATCGCCAGTCGGGCGGCGATCTTCTGGTCCTCCAGGTCGTCCAGGTCGACGACGGTCGGGGCGAACGACCGCTCCCCGGCCAGCACCCACGGTCTGGCCCCGAAAAACCAGACGAGGTCGTACCTCCCCGACACGAATCGGGCCAGTGAACCCTGCACCAGCCCCCGGTCCTGCCACGGCATCCCGAGCGGCATCGCCGGCCTCCACAGCGACGGCGCCAATGCCGCCCCCGTGCGCGGACGGTTGTCGAACCCGACCCGGGCCACCTTGTCGAGGTCCAGCTCCGTATCCGGGGGCCCGAAATCGGCGCGGGCGCTCGAGACCACCGAAACCAGTTCGACGGGACCGCAGCGGCGGAGGCCGCGCAACACCATACCGAGCCGCATCCGCGGCCCTCTGTCCGCCGGCCACGGGTAGTCACCGGCTATCACCAGGGTCCTCATACCCATCCCTCCGATCGGCGGACCGACAGCCGGCACGTCTCCTGAGACCCGATGATGGTAGCGGAGGGTCGTGCGTGTTCCCGCTGGTACAGTCGTCTCCCGCCGGGCACGCCGGTGGCGGTAGGGGGCCCGCTGATGACCGAGGCGACAACCGATCAACCGATGCTCAGCCAGTGGACGCGCTGCGATGTGCCGTTGGTGCTGCATGTGATCCCGACCGGGATGGCCCGTGGCGCACAGCGCGAGGCGCGGGCACTGGCCGACCACCTCGACACGCCGGGAACTCGGGCCCATCGCCTGCTCACCCTCTTCGCAGCGAACGAGGAGGTGGTCAGTGACTTCTCGTTGGGCCACCCGGGCGGGACCTCCCCGGCTGTCGGTTTCGACCCGCGGCTCACCGTCCGGCTCCGCTCCGAGCTCGCCCGCCTCGCGCCGACCGTGCTCGTGGCCCACGGAAGCGAACCTCTCAAGTACCTGGTGCCGGCGACGATCGGCCGTCGCACGCCGCTCGCCTACTACGCGATCGGCACCTACTCCGGCTCCGGTGGTCGAGCCCAGCTCGAGCTGTGGAGGCGCCTGGTGGCCAGGGCCGATGTGATCGCCGCCGAGGGGGACGAGGTGCGCGAGCAGTGCATCGACCTCCTCGGTGTCCCGGCCGCCCGGATCACGGTCACGCCGAACGGCCGCGATCCCGACGTGTTCCATCCGGACCCGGCGGCGCCGGACCGAGCGGAGCCCACCCTCCTGTTCGTGGGAGCCCTCACCGCCGGCAAGCGACCGGACGTCTTCATCGAGCTGACGGCGATGCTGCGGGCGAGCGGCGTGCGGTGCCGATCGTTGCTCGCGGGCGACGGGCCGATGCGCGACAAGATCGCCGGAGCGGCCACCGACGCCGGGGTCGAGCTGCTCGGGTCACGGTCCGACATCGCGGATCTCATGCGCCGGTCCGATCTCATGGTCTTTCCCAGCCGCCCGGCCGGCGAGGGCATGCCCGGAGTCCTCATCGAAGCCGGCATGTCCGGGCTGCCGGTCATCGCCACCGACGTCCCCGGGGCACGCACCATCGTTGTCGAGGGCCAGACCGGATTCATCACGGCGGTCGACGATCTCGAGGCCATGGCCGCCCATGCCATCACCCTGTTGGAGGATCCTGGGCTCCGACAGGCGATGGGCCGTGCGGCCAGGACGCACTGCACGGCCAGCTTCAGCATGGACGCCGTCGGACGGCGCTGGATGTCCCTGCTCCAACCGCTGCTGGACTC
>CAZNLF010000017.1:20716-25280 GCA_964573595.1 uncultured Acidimicrobiaceae bacterium
AGTTCGGGCCCTGCTCACCGTCCGGTCGACATCGGCGAGGGGGGCCGCATCGCGGCCCTCCGCTCAGCGGCGTGCCTCAATCGGAGCCGGTCCCGCCGCCGCAGCTCCCACTCGTAGGCGGGCGGGGCCCGTTTCGGTGCGCGGGGGATACAGAACAGAGCGAGCATGAACGGGAGCATCATCGTCCGTTCCCGCTCGATGAGCCCCAGGTTTCCGAGGGCGGCGAACGTGTAGAAGAAGGCCCCCGTGTACACCGCGCAGAGCATGATGTACGGCCGGGCGAAGGCGGCCCTCGGCACCATCCGCAGGTTCCGGAGTGAAACCACGATGAGCACGAGGATCATCGTGTTCTCGAGCGCGGCGATCAGCTCGCCGAACCCGTGGGCGTTGTACGGGAGGGGATTGAACAGGACCTCGTAGATGTCCCGTGGGTACGTTGCCGGGCTGGTCGAATAGGGCACACCGCTGCTGCCGAACCCGAGTCCACTCCCCTGGTTGTTGGCGTTCGTCTGCTGCAGCGAGAGCGTGCCGTTCGGTCCACCGTGGAGATAGTGCACGGTGAGCGCCGCCGATATCGCCAGCAGGCCACCGAGGAAGATCAGGCCGGCCAGCCGCCGCAGCCCACCCAGGTTCTGTCGAGCCGCCGCCGTCGGGACCATCATGGCCACGGCGAAACCGGCCAACATGAGGAGGAGCTCGTTCGGGCGGATGAAGTAGGCGATGGTGACCCCCGGGACCACCAGGACGAACCCACCCGGGCGCCGGGCCAGGATCTTCGCCGCCCCGTAGGAGGTGAGCCCGAGCGCGAACATCATGATGGATTCCTTGCTCACGTCCGCCGTCCAGAAGATCAACGACGGGAGGAAGAAGAGCATCAGGGCGTAACGACGGGGGTCGGCTCCCCGGAACGTGAGGCTGAACGCACGGAAGAAGAAGACCGATCCGATGAACGAGAGCCAGCTGAAGACGAGGAAGGTCCCGACCAGATTGATCCCGACGATGGCCATGACGATCCCGGTGGCGATACTGACCGACCCGTCATTGACGATCTGGCGGACGTTGGCCCCGGCCAGGGTGAAGTTGAAGTGGCGGAAGTTCGGGGCCAGCGCCGATCCCACGTGGGTGTAGCGGGTCCAGTCGGCGACGCCGTGGTACACGTGATCGACGACGAGGATCTGCGTCGGGGCGGCCAACAGGTGGAGGAGCAGGCTGGCCGTCATGATCCTGACCAACCAGGGGTTCCCTTCGGCGTAGGCGACGCGGCGGATGATGACACGTCCGAGCCCGAAGAGGACGCCCGCGACCACCAGCCCGACGATCGGGTTGGATGGGATCTGGGCCGCGATGAGCATGGGAGGGATCCCGCTCCGGGATCAGGCCTGGCTCGTGGCCGCCGGTGACTCCGGCACCGGTCGGCCCGGCCCGACGGCGACCGGGGCGTCCCCGTTGCTGCGGGCGCCGATGTCGGCACTGGGAGGCCCGACCGGGACGATGTGGCGGATGTCGCGCTGGTCGACCTGCACGTTGGTCAGCACCACGCCCAGCACGGGCGCCTCCATCCGCCGGAGCAGATCGCCGGCCCGCCGGGCATCGCCGAACGTCGTCCATCCGCACTCGGCGACGACGATCACCACGTCGACGGCGTGGGAAAGCGCCTCTGCGTGGTGCACCCCGAGGAGCGGCGGAACCTCGACGATGATCACGTCCGCCAGCCCACGGGCTGCCTCCAGGACGAGCGGGGCGCGGTTCACGAGCTGTCCGCTGTTGGGGACGAACGGGTCGAGAGGCAGGCGGGAGACGTTCTCCAACCTCGACGGCTCCAGATGGGCGAGGACGTCCTCGGTCCGGATCTCGCCCGACGCGAGCGAACCGTTCGAGTGGATTGCCCCCGGGGACGCTTCGAGCTCGCCGGTGCTGATGACCACCACCTTCTGGCCCGCCTCGGCGTAGACCGCAGCCAGGTTGGCGGCCACATGGGGGCGCGACGGCTCCAGCCCCGCCGACACGACGAGCACGATCTGGCGAGCACCGATTCCGCCGTCCTGCCCGGCGGTGGACACGGCCTCGGCGGGCCCGCCCCCGAGGTTCCCGAACCCGAAGTTGAACGCGTCGGGAAGGGGACTCGACGGCGCCAGGCCCTCGAACAGGACGGACATCCGCAACATGCGGTACGCCTCCGCGCTGGTGGACCGGGGGTTACGAATGACGTCGCCGTAGTCAGCAGGACCGGCGAACGATCCTCGCAACGACGGACCTCCCCGGGGGATCTCCACGATCACCGGATAGCCGAAATTCGCCGCCGCTCTGGACGCGTTCCTGAGGCGCTTGTCGAGAAGCTCCCGCAAGAGCACGATGCCGGCCGCGATCACCAGGCCGAACACGAAGCCCGCGATCAGACGGACCTTCCGGCTGGCAGTCACGCTGGCCTTGCCGCCCTTGTGGATCTTCGTGGCAGCGACAGCGGGCTGCTCGACCTCGTAGCCGGTGCTGGCGACGGAAGGCGCGCTCGACGACGAGCCAGAGGCGTTAGCCGCGGCAGCGGCTGCCGCTGAGCCCCTCGCGCCGGTCTGGCCTTTCGCCGCCGCCGCCACGGCGAGGACGTGGCCCACCGCCGATGCGTACGCGTTGACGAGGTTTATCGCGTCCAGCCCGGTCTTCCCGTAGGCCACCAGGGTCACGTAGTCGGGGATGTTCGCCCGGCCCTTGGCGGTGGTGGTCGTCACTCCCCCCCCTCCGAGGGTCACCGACCCGATGTGTGACTCCATGTACTCGAAGAGCACGAAGTTATGGAGATTCTGCCCATCGAGCTGGGCTGCCAGCTCCTGGGTGCTGATCAGGCTGGCGAAGAAGTTGATCTGGGCGCTGGTGACACCGCCGCCGACCGCGTTGCTGGCCCCGGTCGGGGCCGAACCGACGACGGTGACCGAGCCGTACGGCAGGGCCAGCGGTTTCCTGTGGGTGGTACTGACCGGGATCAGGACGGCCACGACGGCACCGATGACGGCGAGCGCGACGAGCAGCCGCCAGCTCCGGCGTAGCGCTCCCACAAGGTCAATCGGCTCCATAGATACTCCCACTCCCTGCCCGGCGCAGACGGAAGATCATACATCGCCTCCACGCTTGTCGGCTGTCACGCGTCACTCTCTGCGTTCGGCACAAATCTCACTCTGCGTCGACCTCCGACCTCACTCCGCGGTCGCCGACCCGGATGCCAATTCGGGTCGGACCTGGACCGATCAGCCGATGTGACCCTTTACACCATTCCCCGATGATCGGGAATGGCACCAATCCTCTCTTGGAGATAGTGTCGACCCCACGTCGAGGCAGGTCCGGGACTTCGAGAATCGAAATCCGCATCCGAACCAGGGGAAGGTCGAATGCGGCTCGTCGGCACGAGCCAGCCTCTGCGGTAGAGCGTACTGTGGGCACCGGAGCGGGTGGGAGGTCGCATCGGGTGCCGGCTCTAGGTGTCGGCATCATGGCCGACGGGGGATGTCGGAGGAGTCGGACAACGTCATGCGCTCGGGCCGTGGGGCGGCCGCAGTGCTTTTAGGGGGCAGTTGGCATGGATGTGACCGAGCCAAACGACCATTTGGGTAAGGAGGTTGGCTCAAGGGTGCCTAACTCGTCGAGTGACAGCGGAAGCACCAATGTCGCCATGCGCGCCAGCAGGGTGCGCTCCCGGCTGGTGTTCATGGTGCTCGACATCCTGTGCATCTTCGGCGGATACGGCTTTGCCGAGGTCACCTACTTCCGGGACAAGGCTCCCGGCCTGTACTGGCAGCACTTCGCGTTGTTCCTCATCCTCGCCATGGTCGTCACCATCGTGGCGAACCACCTGTTCGGTCTGTACGGGCGCATGTGGCGTCACGCCGGCGCCGAGGAGGCCCGCCAGCTGGTGCTCTCGGCCAGCGTGACGCTCTGCATCCTCCTGATCGTGTACCCGCTCGGACGGATGGCACGGATCGAGACGGTACCGATCACGGTCATCGTCGTCGGCTGCATCTTCGCGACCATGGGCATGGGGATCCTCCGATTCCACTCACGGCTGTTCGCCTGGCAGCGCGGTTCGCGCCGGGTCGGGCTGCGGGTGGCGGTGGTCGGGAGTCGCGACGCCGGGGCGGCAGCCATCCGGGAGATGCTCCGCAGCCCGGGGGCGGGCCTGGTCCCGGTGGCCGTCTTCGACGACGACGTCCGGGCCCATGGCCTCTCCTTGCTGGGTGTACCCGTCGTGGGATCCATCGCGGACATCCCCTATGCCGCCCACCGCTACACGCTCCAGCAGATCCTGCTGGCCATCCCGGACCCTCCCCCCGAGCTCGTCGAGCGGGTACTGCAGGCCTGCGAGTCCGCCGGGCTGGCCATGAAGGTCCTCCCCGGTGTGGGCAATCTGGTCAACGGCGTCGAGCCCATGGCACCACTGCGCCAGGCTCGCGAGCCCCGGATCGAGGACCTGCTCGGCCGAACTCCCATCCCGATCGATCTCGACACGGTGAGACGATCCCTGGAAGGGCGCCGGGTGCTGGTCACCGGGGCCGGCGGTTCGATCGGATCGGAGATCTGC
>CAZNLF010000018.1:0-2755 GCA_964573595.1 uncultured Acidimicrobiaceae bacterium
TGATGCCGGTGGCCCAGGTGACGGTGATCATCGCCATCACCATGTCCCCGAACAGTGCGAGCCCGGCGAGGCGTGCGGCGAGGCCGAGGGCGAGGGCGATGCCACCACCGAGCTCGATCACCCCGCCGAGGACTGCGAAGAACCCACCCGGGTGGAGGTGAGCGGTCTCGGAGAAGTAGAGAGCGGTCCGGTGGATTCCCGGTCCGTCGAACCACCCGAAGAGCTTGCCGCCCCCGTAGTAGATGAAGATCCAGGCGAGCGCGGTGCGCACGGCGACAAGTGCGAGGCCAGCGGGGAGCTCCGGGGTGCGGGTGCTGACCACGGCCGCCAACAACCCACGACCGCCTCGACGGGCCGGCATCGAGACCGTCGCCATCAGCCGAGCACCGGCTCTTCGGCCGTGCCTCGGCCAGCCCGGTCCACGGAAGGTGTCGATGGGTGGGAGGTCCGATCGACCATCTCCCCCCGCCAACGGGTTCCTGTCCGAAGGGTCGGGGGGTTGGCGAGTTCGTCCATGGGGCGGAACGGAGCGACCAACTGAGCGGCGAAGACCGACAGATGACGCGGTCGATCTCCCGCCTGTTCGACGACCAGTGGCCGACCCGGAAGTCCGGTGTCGGTCCTGATCGTCGCCTCTGTCGGGAACACCGCCCGACCGAAGAGCTGATCCCAGATCGTCAGCGCGAAGCCCAGGTTGACATCCTGCGGTCCGTCCAGCTTGTGGTGGATTCGGTGGTAGTTGGGACTGACGAAGACCCGTCCGAGCAACCCGAAGCCCAGGTTGGTGTTCGAGTGCGCGAAGGCCACGACGCCGCCGTAGAGGACGAGAAGCGTTGTCGGTAGTGCGCCGTTGGCAACGAGCACGATCCCCGGGAGCAAGGCGATGAGGTAGGAGACATGGATCAACGGATGGGTCCGAAAGACCGTCATCACACTCATGTCCTCTTGCGAGTGGTGAAGCTCATGGAAGCGCCAGAGCACCCTGACCCGGTGATTCCCCAGGTGGGCAAGCCAATTCAACCCGTCCATGGCAACGAAGATGGCGGCAATCGCCGCCCATCGCGGCACGGTACCGACCCTGGTCAAGACGATCCACGGAAAGGCCCGGTGGACCACCTCGGAGAAGGAAAGGGTGAGCGCGATCACCAGCGGCACGACGAGCGTCGCGTTCAGCACCATGTACAGCAGGTCCTGGCGGTAACCGCGGGCGAAGATCGGCCTTCGTTGAGCGGGCCGCACCCGCTCCACGACGAGGAGGACCCCGACGATCCCGAGGGTCATCGGACCGGACACGACAACACGAAGGCTGGCGATGGAACCGGCGAAGTTCGCTCCCCCCCAATGGCTCGCCCAACCGACCCAGACGAGGACCGCGGCAATACCGGCAACGGATAGCGCCGGAAGGTAGACACGCGACGCTGGCGCGAGCTTCGCTCCTTTCGCTCCCCGTGGTCGTCGTCGCACCACCGGAGCGATGGAGTGAACCGGTGCGACTACGAAGGAGGGCATGACGACCTTTCCGTTCCCTGCTCGGGCGCTAGAACGACACTCCCCCGGTCCCGGCGGTCGAACCGCCGGAGCCAGAACCGGTGCCGGCGCCGCCGCCGGACCCGGAGCCAGGACTGGTGCCAGTACTCGACTGGGCCGGCTTGGCCGTCACGACGACGGACCACGTACCCCAGGTGTCGCCCACGTTCCCGTGCACCTGTCCGGCAGCCTTGTCACCGACGAACCAGTAGAGCGCCTTGCCGGAATAGGTGACCTGCAGGGCCCCGTTGGCCCGCTTCACCGTGCCCAGCTTGGCGGCGTTCACACCGTTCCCGGCCTTCGCCTTCTTCGACCCCTTGGGCAGCAGGACCTCGGGCCAGACCTTCAGGCACTTCGCGGTGCAGGGCGTCTTGCTCGCCTTGAGGGTGTAGACGGTCTTACCGCTCACCAGGATCGTGCCGAACTTGGCGTTCTTGTTCGTCGAGATGACACTGGCGGTTGCCGCACCTGCTGTGCCTGAGGCGACGGCAGATGCGGAGAGCCCGCCGACGGCCAGGATGGCGGCGGCGATGCGCCCGACCGGGATTCGGCGGGTGGGTACTCGGTGTTGCCTCGACTCCTTCATCGTGCTCTCCTCGTTCTGTTCGCTTCCGTGTCCAAGTACTACGCACGGACCGGGCAAAGAATTCACGCCCGAATGATTTATGCGCGAGCGGCCGCAAGAACAGCCCGTTCCGGGCGGCCGGAGCGCACGCTGTCCTCGGGTGCCCTCAGGCAAGATGCAGGCACTCGGCATGGGCGACTATCGGGGAGAAGCGAGCGTTCAGAGATGCCCCCAGACGTTCGAGCATCTCTGCCGGCCGATCGACCACGCCGATCTGCACCATCCGTCCGCCGCGCCCGCATCTGGCGCACGTCCGTCCATCGGCCTGTTCATCGGTGAGGTCGACAGCGAACTCGTGGATGGTGTTTCTGGCCGTGATCAGCACCCGAGCCTTCGATTCACCCGGTGCGTCCCTGAGTCGGGCCAGCTCGGTCGCCACCGCGTGACGGGAATCGTTCAGCTCGGTGCACCGCTGCTTCCAGTAGTCCCGCTGCATGGACAACTGCGACACCTTGCCCTGGAGCCTCCTCATCGATTCGGCGCTGCGGGAGCTCACTCCCGGTTCTGGGAGCGCGCCCTTGCCGACCTGGGCGGTCACCTTGTATCTCATTGTTGCCACTCTCCGTTCTCGGGGTCGTCGGGGTCTGGGAGCGGGCCCGTCGC
>CAZNLF010000018.1:2855-7948 GCA_964573595.1 uncultured Acidimicrobiaceae bacterium
CTCGGATACGACCCGGTGTCCCCAAGTGTTCAGATCTTCCGGCTGAGCGACAACGAGCGTCGGGCTCTCCCTTTCATCCGGCGCCTCCCGGTGCCCCGGTGGCCACGCCGTCACGACGTTGGAAGGAGAGGCTCGAGGCGCCGACGAAGACCTGCTCAGCGGGGCGGGGGCCTACCGGTCCACCTCACCGATCGCCCGTTGAACATCCTGGCCACTTCATGGGTATTCCATGGTGTGACCAAAACATTCGATGGGGTGACCGCCACGCTTCCGCCTGGCCGGACCGACCTTCGGAATACCGAGCCGGTCTCGGCCAACGTCGACTCGGGTGGCTACGGACATTGACCTCCGTTTCGGTGCATGATCGGGGCATGGCGAGTGGTCCGGATGCGGCCGACTCAGAAGGCCTGCGCACTGCGTACCTCTCCTACGGTGGCGAGTTGCTCGGTTTTGCTCGGCGATTTCTCCGGGATCCTCATCTTGCCGAAGAGGCCGTCCAGGAGACGTTCGCCCGCGCTTGGCGATCCCGTGACTCGTTCAACAGCGAGCTCGGTGCTCTGCGCGGATGGCTCTTCACCATCGAGCGTCGTGTCCTGATCGACATGGCCCGCAAGCGGTCCGCGCACCCGACTCAATCGATCGAACACGAGCCGATTGCCCAGGTCGACGAGATCGAACGTGCCCTGGTGGGTTGGCAGGTCGAAGAGGCAATCCGTCGTTTGCGGCCGGAACACCGCCAAGTACTCGTCCGGACCTACTTCGGCCAGCGCTCCGGGCAAGAGCTGGCCTGGGAGTTGGGGATCCCCGAGGGCACCGTGCGCAGCCGCCTCTTCTATGCCCTGCGCTCGCTGCGCCTGATCATGGACGAGATGGGGTGGGAATGGTGACACCGGACCAAGACTGCGAGTATTGGGAAGGGCTGCTGGCCGTCGAAGCGGTCGGGCAGATCGACGAGGCCGACCGCTCGGCCCTCCACCTGCATCTCGTGGACTGCGAACACTGTCGGACAGTCAGGACGGAGCTTTCCGAGGTCGTCGGCGCCCTGGCTCTGGCTGAAGCATCGACATTCGACGACTCCACCATCGCCGCCTCGACCGGGTCGAAAGAGACGCGCCCATCAGCGCTCGACGACACCGTACTGGGCATGCTGGCCGCACCGGACCCGGACAGCGTCCGTCGAACCCGTCATGTCCGACGAGTGTGGGCAGGCCTGGCGGTTGCCGCTGCGGTGCTTGTGGTCGTCGGCACCCTCGGCTTCCTCCACCATCCAGGCCCGGCCACGCGGACCGTGGCCCTTCGCGGGCCGGGCGGCAGCCACGGAACTGCGGTCTTGGTCCCCCAGGCATGGGGAACGGCAATCGAGCTCACCGACTTCGGCGAGGGTGCGAGCGAGATCCTCACCGTTTCGATGCGGACGGAATACGGTCACCTCTGGCGGGCCGGCACGTATCGCTCGACGGCAACAGGAGCAGTGAAGGTGACGCTGGCCTGCGCCTTGCCGGTCGCACAGATTGACACCATCGCCATCACCAATTCCGCCGGACACGAGGTTCTGCACAGTTGAGTGGCCGCCGGTGCGTCGGTAGTGCCGAGTCGGCGATCGGCGCCTCATGGGCCCACCCAGGGCCGAGGCCGGTGGTCCGGGGCGATCGTGGATGCGGGCCGGGGGAACAGGCCGACAGCCACTCACGGCATCCACGCACTGCACAGGCGGGCCTACGAAGCGCCGTGGATGGGTGAGTGATGGGGCGCAGTCGGGCGTTGACCGCTTTACGTGATCTGTCCACCACGGAGAGAGAGAGAGTAATTCCGGTAGGTGAACAGCGGGCGAAAGCGGTTCGTATTCACAGGTGCCAGTGATGAGCCCCACTCGGCTGAGTGACCGTCACTCGACTGACCGAACTTCGACGAGGAGGATCGACCCATGGCGATGGCCTCGCTCGTAGCCCTCACGGGTGCGGGATCTACCAGGAAGCTGGTCGACTCCAGGGACACCGGAGCATCCCCCAGTGCCGCGCCGTGACCAGCAATCTCGGCAACCGGTAGTCCGGATCCGGCAGGGAGTCTGGACCGTGCCCTCCATCAACCTCCGCACCACGGCCTCCATCAACGTCCGGCTACGGAACGAGGCGACCGGGTCGGGCTCCACGTGCCGGCGAATCCTCGAGGCGCTGCCTGCCTGGTTCGGCGTTCCGAGGTCATTCGAAGACTGCGTCGCCGCTTCTGATCGACTTCCAGCAGCCATCGCTTCGGTGGGGAACGACGATGTCGGGATACTGACGTGGCTCATGCACACCCCGTTGGTCGCCGAGGTGTACGTGTTGGGCGTGGTGCCCGACTTCCACCATCAGGACGTCGATCGGCGGCTGCTCTGCCATGTCGAGAGCTCGATTGCGAAGTGCGGCGTCAACGTCTTGCAGGTCAAGACGTTGAGCCCCCGGACACCCGACGACGGCTACGAGAGGACCAGGTCCTTCTACCTCTCGTGTGGATTCCGTCCGGTGGAGCGGGTCACGGACACCCGGGGCCAGAAGAACCCGGCACTGGTCATGTTCAAGCCGGTCCGCAGATCGATCCCGGCTCACCGCGCTGTCAGATCGGCCGGGACCTCGTCGAGAACGTGACCCGTCCCGAGCCCCGGGGGTTCTCCGTCATGGGGTGTCGCTCTCGATCAGGCGCTCGGCGCCAGAGACGATGTCAGCCGCTGCCCAGTCCTCTGCCTCGTCGCACAGGCGATCGAGGGCGACGAGGTAGTCCGTCGGATCATCGCCACGGACGATCATCTCCATGACATCCGCCATCGCCCACGCACAGGCGATCTCTTCGGGGTCCTCGGAGGTGCGGACGATGTACCGCCAGTCCTCGACCATGGCCGTGATGCCGCTCGGGGGGACCGAGGCGAGGAGTGTCCGACAGGCCGCCTCCATTCGATCGAAGGAATGCGGAGGAGGATCCTTGCTATCCACGGAGGCGCGAAGCGAACTGGGCGTCGCCGGGCTCTACCGGCAGACCGAACGGGCCCAGCCCGGCGGCGACGTCGGAGGCAGCAGTCATCGTCTCTTACCTTATTCCGAGGCGGTCACATTCCGAAGTGGTCACGGTGCTTCGTTCCAGGTCGGAACGGCGCTCCGACGCCAGCCGACCGAGGACGACGGTGGACGGTGGTGGACGGAGCCCCGTCCATGGACGACGATGACACGGCGGTGGTCGATGCGACCACAGGGGAGAGTGCGACGACGTGGGAGAGTGCGACCGTCGGCGTGGGAGGTTTCCACCGATCGGAACTGGTTCCTCATCATTCGCTGCAGTCCGGCCGCCCGGAGCTCGGGATCACGGGGGCGGTCGGCCCAGGGGCCGCCGGCGAGCCGCGACCACCGGGGCCCGCCCCCGCCTGCGTTGGTGGGTTGCGGTCCCGGCCGCGGCGCTGCTGGCCGGGTGCAGCGCAAGTGCCGTCGGGTCACCCTCCAACTCGGGGGACGGCTCCTCCCTCCCCTCGTCCATCGCCCGGATCCCACCGGTCGGATCCGACCACGCCTGCATCGTCGCAGGATCGCCTCGACCAACTGTCGACTGGTCACAACTCCACAACCCGATCCTCGCCGAGCCGACGGGAGGAGTGAAGGACGAAGCCACGATCTGGGCGGGGGGCCAGTGGCACATGCTCTTCAGCTACGTGACCGACGACGCATCTCTCCCCGGCGGCATTCGCTGGAACATCGCCACCGCCACGAGCCCGGACATGGTGCACTGGTCCCCGCCCGACCCGTGGCCGCTCCAGGCCGGGGTCCTCGGAGTGGCCTCACCGGACATCGTCCGGGGACCGACCGGCGCCTACCTGGTCACCTACCAGTCCGACCCGGGGGCGACGGGACCGTCCGATGACCAGGCGCGACTGTTCTATCGATCCTCGGAGGACTTGAGGACCTGGTCGGCTCCCCACCCCCTGGCCCAGTCCCTGGCTCCATCGCCCGGGGACCGGATGATCGACGGTGCCTTCGTCTTCACCGGGCACCAGCTACTGGTCGGATTCAAGTTCTCGTCGTCCACTCAGCCCGACGTGTTCGAGATCGCCCGCTCGACCACCGATACACCGCGTGGTCCGTGGCGACTGGTCGGAAAGCCGGATATCAGGGTGAACGGCGGCACCGTCGAGAACTACGAATTCGTGCGAGCGGCCGGAACATGGCGACTGGTGGCCACATCCAACAATCTCGACGAGCCGTGGATGTTCACACTCGCCGGAGATCCCGACCGCGCCGTGGGTTGGCTGTCGTGGAACCACGGACACGAGTTGCAGGTCCCCCCCGAGTCGTTCAACACCGGACCGGGCATCTCCAGCATCGGGTACGAACACGCCAACTCGGCCTTCCTCTGCGACGCCAGCGCGCCACCGGGTGGCTACTACTACCTGTTCTACGCGGGCAGCAACGAGCTCACCCGCTTCGACGGATGGGGCCACGCCAAGATCGGTGTGGCCCGGAGTACCGATCTGGTCCACTGGCAGGTGCCGCCGGGGTGATGCTCCCCTGCCTTCACCTCCGGCCGGCAGGAGCGCTCGTCGAGATCCTGTCGGCGGCTCCATCCGTTCGGGCACTTCCGGCAATCCGACAACGAGGATTCGGTGGTGCGCCTCGACGGACCACCCCGGGCTGTCATCTGTCCGGTGATCCATCGGTTTCGAACCTGGGCCGGCCCTGTCGCCGGCCCCTGCCCTCCCGGACGCGCCAGGGTCCCTCCGGGGCCGGCGATTCCTGCGCCGGGCGACCCGAAGGGACCCTGGGACGTCATGCCATCGGTCGTTACGACAGGCTCGCCGTCCAGGACTGGTCATTCGACGTGCAGTCGTTCGCCTTCGAGTTGGTGAAGGTGACCGACTCCCGGAACATGCCGCCGGCCCGGGCCGCTCCCGACGGGTTCACGCCGTGGAAGTTGCCCTGGAACGTGTAGGTGAAGGTCGCCGGGACGCCTTCGAAGACCCCCTGCTGGGTGGTCGTCGCCGAGAAGGACCCGTTGGCTGCGAGCGGCACCGAGGCGATGTCGAGATGGTCGGCCGTCATCCCCCCGCCCGGCGTGCAGGCCAGGTAGACGCTGGG
>CAZNLF010000018.1:8048-21967 GCA_964573595.1 uncultured Acidimicrobiaceae bacterium
CGAGATGGTCGGCCGTCATCCCCCCGCCCGGCGTGCAGGCCAGGTAGACGCTGGGGATGGAGACGTCCTGCAGGCTCTTCTGGTCTGACGAGACGTAGAAGTCGATCGCACCGCCGTTCTGCGGGTTCACTCCCGTGTAGCTGCCGGCCGGAGGTGCCGAGGACGGCTGGATCGGCTGGACGTCCCGAGTGGCCGTCCACGACTGATCGTCCGATGTGCAGACGTTCACCTTCGAGTTGGCGAAGATGACGGTCTCCTGGAACATGCCGGCGACCCGGGCGGCGCCCGTGGGGCTCACGCCGTGGACGTTCCCCTGGAACGTGTAGGCGAAGGTCGCCGGGACACTTTCGAAGACCCCCTGCTGGGAGGTCGTCGCCGAAAACGACCCGTTGGCCGCGAGCGGCACCGAGGCGATCCCGAGATGGTCGGCCGTCATCCCCCCGCCCGGCGTGCAGGCCAGGTAGACGCTGGGGATGGAGACGTCCTGCAGGCTCTTCTGGTCTGACGAGACGTAGAAGTCGATCGCACCGCCGTTCTGCGGGTTCCGGCCCGTGTAGCTGCCGACCGGCTCGACCGACCTGGCGTGCCGGGCGGCGGTCCCTGCGGCTTGGGCTGCGGACTGAGCGGCGGCCCGGGCGGCGGCCCTCGCTGTCGCCCGAGGCGTTGCTGCCCCGGCTGCGACGGACGTCGCACCGATGGCCACGGCCAGTGTCATGGCACACATCACGACGAAGCGGACCAGCCCGCCCAGGTTGTGGTGTCCGCTGCTCTCCCTGCTCTTGCCGGTGTCCCCGCTGTCCCTGCCCTTGTCGCTCCCGCTCAGATTCTTCATGGCTCCTCCTCGGAGTTCGCTCTCCCGGACTCCCTTGTGGAACCGGTGGGTCAACCATGCGCCCACGCCCTGACCGGACCCTTACGGTTCGCTGACGGATCGCCGATCGGAGCGGACGAAAGGGGCATGAGCCCAGGTGAGGAGGCACGGATAGGATCGCGGCTGGCCCATCGACCGGCAGATGACGGGGGACGGACGTTGTGATGCGGTACCGGATACTCGGACCACTGGAGCTACTCGACGGCGCGGGGCGACCGGTGCCCCTCGGCGGGTCGCGGGAGCGGGTCCTCCTCGCCACACTGCTGCTCGGAGCCAACCGGGTGGTCTCCCGCGATCGCCTGATCGACGCCCTCTGGGGTGACCACCCACCAGGGTCCGCCGCCAACGCGCTCCAGGTCAACGTGTCCAAACTGAGGAGGACCCTGGCCTCCGCCCCGGGCACCCCCGGCCCAGTGCACACCCGGTCCCCGGGCTACCTGCTCCGGACCTCGCCGGGCGAGCTCGACGCCGAGCGGTTCGAGGAGCTGGCCACCGAGTCACTCCCCGAGGACGGGCCTGCCGAGACGTCGGCCCGGCTCACCGAGGCCCTGGCGTTGTGGGCCGGCCCGGTGCTCGACGGCCTCGAGTCCGGCGGCTCCTGGCGGAGTGACATCACCCGACTCGAGGAACTCCGTGCCTCGGTCCTCGAGCGTCGCATCGAGGCCGATCTGGCCCTCGGCTGCCACCGCGAGCTGGTCGGCGAGCTCGAGGCGCTGGTCCACGCCCACCCCCTGCGCGAGGGGCTGCGGGGCCAGCTCATGCTGGCGCTCTACCGTTCGGGACGCCAGGCCGATGCTCTGGGCGTCTACCGGTCGACGCGACAGGTGCTGGCCGAGGAGTTCGGTATCGACCCGAACCCCACGCTCCAGGCACTCGAGCTCGCCATCTTGAACCAGTCCCCGGAGTTGGACCCGCTCACCGACGCGAACCGGGTCACGATCGCCGCCACCCCTCTCCTGCCCGCTGTGGGCCCAGGCGGCACGACCCCGTTGCCCGGTCGTCTGGTGGCGCGGCCCGATGTCGGTGTGGTCGGCCGCACCGCCGAGCTGGAGAGCATCGCCGAGGCCTACAAGCGCGTCGTCGCCGACGGTGACCGGGAGTTGCTGCTCGTGTCCGGCGAGGCCGGCCTGGGCAAGTCGACCCTCGTGGCCGAAGCGGCCCGCGTGCTGTTCGATGACGGGGCGTGCGTGCTCTTCGGACACTGCGAGGAGGACCTGGCCCACCCGTACCAGTTCTTCGCCGAAGCCCTCGGGCACTACATCCGCCACGCCACCGGGGAACAGCTCTCGACCCACATCGACGCGCACGGATCGGAGCTGGCCCGACTCGTCCCCTCCCTGCTCGACAGGATGCCGGACCTGCCGGCGTCGAAGGCCACCGACGCCGACACCGAGCGGTACCTCCTCTTCGCCGCCACCGTCGGCATGCTGGCCACGATCTCGGAGCACCGAACGGTCGTCCTCGTCCTCGACGACCTCCAGTGGGCCGACACCGGAAGTCTCTCCCTCCTCCGCCATCTGATGGCCACCGAGCAGGTCCGACGGACGCTCATCCTCGCCACTTACCGCGACAGCGAGCTGGCCCACGCCGACGCCTTGCGCGACACCTTGGGCACGCTCCGAAGGCACCGTGGCGTGAACCGCATCGAGCTGGCCGGTCTCGATGACAACGCAGTGGTGTCCTTCCTGGAGGCGGCAGCGGGGCAGACCCTCGACGATGCCGGTGTGGACCTCGCCCACGCCGTCTACCGCGAGACCGACGGCAACCCGTTCTTCGTGGGGGAGGTGCTGCGCCATCTCGCGGAGACCGGTGCCATCCACCGCGATGCCGCCGGTCGGTGGGTGGCGGAGGAGTCCCTCGAGCGCGTGGCCCTCCCCGACAGCGTTCGTGAGGTCGTCGGCGGCCGGGTCGTGCGCCTGGGGCGGGACGCCGAGCGCGTTCTGTCCCTGGCCGCGGTGATCGGGCGGGACTTCGACCTCGACGTCCTGGCCCGGGCCACGAAGACCACCGAGGACGATCTCCTCGACATCCTCGATGCCGCGGAGGCGGTGGCGCTCGTCGGGGAGTTGAGCGACGCCCCCGGACGGTTCAGCTTCACCCACGCCCTCATCCAGCACACCCTGTACCAGGACCTGGGTCCCACCCGTCGGGCTCGGGCGCACCGACAGGTGGCCGAGGCCCTGGAGGACCTCTGTGGGGATCGTCCGGGTCCACGGGTGGGCGAGCTCGCCCGTCACTGGGTCGCCGCCATCCAGCCCGTCGAGCTCCTGAAGGCGATCCGCTACACCCGCCAGGCCGGCGACGCGGCGCTCACCGCCCTGGCGCCGGCCGACGCCCTCCGCTACTACCGCCAGGCCCTCGACCTCTACGGCCAGAGCGGCGACACCGATCCCGTCCTCGAGCTCGACCTGGTCATCGGGCTCGGCACCGCCAAGCGGCAGACGGGAGATCCCACCTTCCGCGACACGCTCCTGCAGGCATGTCGCCAGGCGGCCGACCTCGGCGACACCGACCGGTTGGTGGCGGCCGCCCTGGCCAACGACCGCGGGACCTTCAGCACCGTGAGCACGGTCGATGTCGAGAAGATCGAGATACTGGAGACGGCGCTCGACCGGCTCCCCGCCGACCACCCCGACCGGGCGCTCGTCCTTGCGACCCTCTGCTCGGAGCTCACCATCGGGAGCCCGCTGGACCGCCGACGGTCCCTGGCCGACGAGGCCCTGTCCATCGCCGAGAAGAGCGGTGACGATCTCGTCGTCGTTCGGGTCCTCAACCACGTCCACCTTCCACTCGCCGTCCCCCAGCTGCTCGAGCTGTCCCTGACCCGGGCCACCGACGCCCTGACCCGTTCCCAGCGGATCGGTGACCCGGTACTGCTGTGCAGTGCGGCGAGCGGGCGCCGGTTCATGGCCGCGTGCGCCGGGGACGTCGCCGAGATGGACCGCTGCCTGGAGATCAAGCGTCCCCTGGTGGAACAGCTCGACCAGCCGTTCCTCAATTGGGTGCACACGCTCCAGCGCGCCACCCGCGCCCTCATCGCCGGTGACGCCGCCCGGGCGGAACAGCTGGCGACCGAGGCCCTCCAGATCGGCACCGACGGGGGCGAGCCCGACGCGTTCATCATCTACGGCGCCCAGATCATCATGGTGAACCTGTGGCGGGGGACGCTGGACGCCCTCGTACCGCTCATCGAACAGGCGATCACCGACAACCCCGGTCTGCCCGTCTTCGTCGCCGCCCTGGCCCTGGCCCACGCGGAGGCGGACCGGACCGACGAGACCAGAGGGCTGTTGCAGGACTTTGCCGGCCGGCACTTCGATCTGCCGTTGGACGCCACGTGGCTCACCGGGATGATCGCCTACGCCGATGCCGCCATCGAATGCCGGGACCCCGACTTCGCCGGACCGATGTTGGAGCGCCTCGCCCCGTTCTCGGACCAGTGGCTGTACACGGACATCGCGACCTCCGGACCGGTCAGCCGCTCGGTCGGGGACCTGCTCACCGTCCTGCGCCGCCACGACGAGGCCGAGGCACAGTTCGCCCATTCGGCGGCGGCCAGCGAACGGGCGGGTGCGACCTTCTTCGCCGCCCGGACCGATCTGTCGTGGGGCCGGATGCTCGTCGGGCGACGGGGCCCCGGAGACCGAGACCGGGCACACGACATGCTGAGCAGGGCGCTCGGGACGGCGACGGCCCAGGGGTACGGGAACATCGAACGGCGCGCCGCAGAGGCCCTCCGGCAATTGGACACCTGAGTGCCGGTCGGGCCCGACGATCCCGCGTCGACCGGGCACCAGGAGCGCTCGCCGGATGGGTGTCGGATGGTTACAGTGGCCGGTCGTGACCGGAAACGATACCGCTGGGCAAGAGATCAGCTTCCCTGAGGGCTTCGTCTGGGGGACGGCGACCGCGGCCCATCAGATCGAGGGCGGCAACGTCAACAACGACTGGTGGACGTGGGAGCACAACCCGGAGTCCGGATGTGCGGAGTCGAGCGGAGACGCATGCGACTCGATCCGCCGTTGGCCCGAGGACGTCGAGCTCGTCGCCGCCATGGGGCTCCAGGCCTATCGCTTCTCCCTCGAATGGAGCAGGATCGAGCCTGCCGAAGGAGAGTTCTCCATCGCCGCGCTCGACTACTACCGCCGGGTCTGCGCGGCGTGCCGCGAGCGGGGCATCGCGCCGGTCGTGACGTTCCATCACTTCACGACGCCGACCTGGCTCGCCAACCGCGGCGGGTGGGAGGCCGAGGACGCCCCCGACGCCTTCGCCCGCTTCGTCACCCGGGCCGCCGACCACATCGGCGACCTCATCGGCTGGGCCTGCACGATCAACGAGCTCAACCTCATCGGCGTCATGGGCTACGCGCTCGGATCCTCCCCCCCGGGGGTGAAGGACGACTTCGGCCGCCACCTGGCGGTCAACGACTCCGTGGCCCGTGCCCATCGCCTGGCCGTGGACGCCCTGCGATCGGGGCCCGGCGACTATCCGGTCGGCCTGACACTGTCCATGGACGAGATGGTCGCCGATCCGGGCGGCGAAGGCGTGCTCGAGGCGGCCCAGGAGATCCTCGAGGACAGGTTCTTCCGGGCGACCGGGGGTGACGACTTCATCGGGGTCCAGTGCTACTCGCGTGTGCACTTCGGCCCCGAGGGCCAGGCTCCGAACGAACCCGGTGTGCCCGTCACCCAGATGGGCTACGAGTACTGGCCCCAGGGGGTCGAACACTGTGCCCGACGGGCTGCGGACATGACCGGCATCCCGGTGCTCCTGACCGAGAGCGGGATCGCCACCGACGACGACACGGAGCGGATCGCCTACATCGCCGAGGCCCTGCGCGGTGTCCGACGAGCACTCGACGACGGGGTCGACGTACGCGGGTACTTCGTGTGGAGCCTGCTCGACAACTTCGAGTGGTCCAACGGCTTCGGGCCGAAGTTCGGACTCCACAGCGTCGATCCGGTCACCTTCGCCCGCCATCCGAAGCCCAGCGCGTCGTGGTTCGGGGCCGTGGCCCGGTCGAACGGATTGGTGGCGCCCCCGGGCTGAGCGGAGCGCGTGGGGGCGGAGGCATCCTTTTACCCAGGACCGCGGCCGGATCAACCCCCGTCGAAGAACCTCCGGGGGTTGTCCACCAACATGGCGGTGATCTGGTCCTCGGTGACGCCCTTCTCCCGCAGGTAGGGAAGGACCTCGGCCTGGATGTGGAGGTAGTTCCACTGGGGCAGGACCGCCAGCGCGTCCGGTTCGATCCAGTCGATGTAGCAGGCGGCGTCATGCGCCAGGACCATCCTGTCGGTGAACCCCCGGGCGCACAGCTCCACCACGGTGTCCGCCCGCGCCTCGAACGTCGTCTCCACGTTGATCCCGAACCGGTCCATCCCCAGCCAGAACCCGGCGGTGGCCAGCGCCGACAGGTGGTCGACGTCGGTGGTGTCCCCACTGTGTCCCAGCACCACCCGGCCCGGGTCCACGCCCTCCTCGGCCATGACCCGCTGGACGTCGAGGCCCTGGCGGGTCCCCGGGTGGGTGTGCACGGTGATGGGACAACCGGTGGCGAGGTGGGACTTCGCCACCGCCCGCATCACCCGCTCGACACCCGGGGTCAGTCCGGGCGTGTCGATGGCGCACTTGAGCATGCCGGCCCGGACGCCGGTGCCGGCGATGCCATCGGTGATGTCGGCGGTGAACATCGCCACCATCGGCTCGGGCTCCTCCATGCCGAGGAGCGTCCGGACCTCGGGTGTCCGATAGTGGAAGAACATCGGCACGTCCTGGTAGGTGTAGCAACCGGTCGCCACCACGATGTTGAGGTCGCGGACCTGCTCCGCGACCCGTTGGATCCGGGGGATGTAACGGCCGAGGCCGATCACCGTCGGGTCCACGATGGTGCGCACACCGGACGCGGCCAGCGCCGACAACTTGGTCACCGCGTCGGCGACCCGCTCCTCCTCGTCGCCCCACTCGTCGGGGAAATTCTGCTGGACGTCGGGGGTGAGCACGAAGACGTGCTCGTGCATGTACGTCGGTCCCAGGTCTGCGGTGTCGACGGGACCCAGCACTGTTTCGACCGTTGGCATGGGGGCCTCCCTGCGTTCGTGCCACATGCCCGGATCGCGGGCCGGCGGTGGTCGATCGTAGCGGCCCGCTCCCGCCCTGTCCGCCCGGCGGCACCGACCGCCGAGCACCGCGGGCTCGCGTCGAGGGGGCGGGGCCGAGGCAGTGCCGATCCGCTGGGCACGCCCCCGCCGGGCATGCCCCCGGCGGTCACGCCACCACGCCCGACGCCAACAGCTCCGACCATTCGGCGTCGCCCACACCGGCCAACTGGGCGAGTACCTGTCGGGTGTGCTCACCGAGGTCGGGCCCGACGTCGTCGATCCGACCCGGCGTCCGCGAAAACTTCGGGACGACACCGGGCATCGGTACGTCGTACCCGGCCCGCGACGCCGCCCGGACCACCATCTCCCGCGCCTTGAAGTGGGGATCGTCCACCATGTCCGCCGCCGTGTAGACCTGCCCGGCCGGTACGCCGTGCGCCGACAGCAGGGCCAGCAGCTCGTCGGTGCCGCAGACACTGGTCCACTCGCCGATCACGTCGTCCAGGACGACCATGTTCCTGCCCCGGGACGCATGGTCGGCGAATCGGGGATCGCCCGCCAGCTCCGGCCGGCCCATGGCGGCGCAGAGCCGGGCGAAGACCGAGTCGGCGTTGCCGGCGATCAGCACGTCGGATCCGTCGGCCGTCCGGTAGGCGTTGGCCGGCGCCACGCCGGGCAGGACACTCCCCGTCCTGGTCCGGGTGATCCCACCCACCTCGAAGTCGGCCAGCGTCGACTCCATGAGTGCGGCCACCGCCTCGTAGATGGCCACGTCGACTTCCTGCCCGGAGCCACTGCGGGACCGCTCCGCCACCGCGGCCAGCGTGCCCACCACGGCGAAGAGGCCGGCCAGCGCGTCTCCCAGACTGATGCCGCACCGCGCCGGAGGCCGGTCGGGATCCCCGGTCGTCGCCCGGATGCCACCCATGGCCTCGCCGATGGATCCGAATCCCGATTCGGAGGACCGGGGTCCGGTCTGGCCGAAGCCCGAGACATGGACGAGGATCAGGCCCGGGTTGGAACGCCGGAGGCGCTGGTAGCCCAATCCCCACTCGTCCAGTCGGCCCGGCCGGAAGTTCTCGAGCACCACGTCGACCCGGTCGGCGATACGCCGCACGACGTCCCGTCCCGCCTCGTCCCGCAGGTCGACGGCCACTGATCGCTTGTTGCGGGCGATGGCCGGCCACCAGAGACCCTGACCATCGCGGGTGGTGCCCCAGGTCCGCATCGGGTCGCCGTCCCCGGGCGTCTCGATCTTGATGACCTCGGCCCCGTAGTCACCGAGGAGCTGCCCGGCGAACGGCCCGGCGATGAAACTGCCGAGCTCGAGCACCCGGAGCCCCGACAGGGGCCCGGCCGGATCGGTGTCGGTCATGGGCAGTCATTGTAGGGAATCGGGTCCGGCGGCTTTCACTGTGCAGCCCAAGCGCCGACCGATGTGCCGACCGATGACGGTCGGCACAGGATCGAACGTGGGGACCGGGTACTGTTGAAGGATCGCGGCATGCAGGCCGGAGGGGAGGACACCGTGACGCCTTCGGAGGACGGGTTCGAGTTCCGCGGGATCAACCATCTGGCACTGGTGTGTCGGGACATGGAGCGGACGGTCGACTTCTACACCGGGGTGCTCGGCATGCCCTTGGTGAAGACCATCGAGCTTCCCGCCGGCATGGGCCAGCACTTCTTCTTCGACTGCGGAGGGGGCGACTCACTGGCCTTCTTCTGGTTCCCGGACGCCCCGCCGGCCGCTCCCGGGGTGTCGGCACCGACGGGAAGGCCCGACCAGGGGAGCCTGACCAGCGCCGTCGGCTCGATGAACCACGTCGCCTTCTCCGTGCCTCCCGAGAGGATCGACGAGTACCGCGACCGGCTCCGAGCCGCCGGGGTCGACTGCACCGACGTGGCCGACCACGACGACAGTGAGTGGGGCATCGCCGCCGAGCCCCATCCCGGGGTCTTCATCCGCTCCATCTACTTCCAGGACCCCGATGGGATCCTGCTCGAGTTCGCCTGTTGGACCCGGCAGCTCGGCCCCGGGGACGTCCACCACCGGCCGGCACGAGCCGTCGACGCGGCGACGGCCTAGGCCCACCGGTGCCGCGCCTGCGTCAGGTGGGGAAGGACGAGGCGGAGGCGCCGATCGTCACGGTCATGTACGACTACCTCTTCGAGGGCCGGGACCCGGTCACCGAACCGGGAACCGCCACCGGCTCGCCGGGAGACTGGTGGACGGTCTTCGCCCTCGTGCCCGATGTGCTGGAACACGCCGTCCAGGGCTTCGGTCTCTACCAGAGCCCGGACCGGCTGCTCGACCCGACGCTCCGGGAGCTGGCCCAGTGCCGGGCCGGCTGGGCGGCGGGGAGCCAGTTCGTCTTCTCCCAACACTGCAAGTCCCTGCGGGCCCTGGGTGTCGACGAGGCGATCGTCGAAGCTGTCCCCCATTGGCCGGCCGCCCCCTGTTACAGCGAGGCGCAGCGACTGGTGCTGGCCTACACGGACTGCCTGGTGTTCGACCGCGGCCGGGTGGCGGACGGCCTCTTCGACGCCCTCCGACGCCACCTGAGCGACGAGGAGATCGTCGAGCTGACCTATATCGGTTCGCTCTACCTCCAGCACGCCGTCATGTCCCGGGCCCTGCGCACCGAGTTCGACGACCGGGTGGAGCCGGTCGTGGAGGTAGTCGTGGAGGGATCCGATCACGCCCGTGACGTCGGCCGGGACATCGCTCTCCCGCCCCGTTGAGCCGGTTGCCGCGGTGAGCGTCGGTATCGTCGAGGTCTCCCCCCGTGACGGGCTGCAGGACGAACCGGTGGTCGTCCCCACCGAGGTCAAGGTGGCACTGATCGAACAGGCACTCGACGCCGGGGTGAGGCGGATCGAGGCGGTGAGCTTCGCCCGTCCGGACCGGGTGCCGACGATGGCCGATGCCGAGGCGGTGCTGGCCCGGGTCGCCCGACGTCCGGATGTCCGGATCTCGGGCCTGGTCCTCAACGAACAGGGTCTCGAGCGGGCACTGGCGGCCGGGGTGGACGAGATCAACGTGGTGGTCCTGGTCACCGAGACCTTCTCCCGGCGCAATCAGGGCCTGGGGGTGGACGAGGCCCTCTCGATGTGGAGCCGGGTGGCCGCCGGCGCGGCCGGAGCCCGGGTCGGGGCCACGGTGACCCTGTCGGCGGCGTTCGGCTGCCCCTACGAGGGATGGGTGGATCCGTCCCGCGTGCGGGAGATGGCCCGACGGGTGGCCGACGAGGGACCGATCGAGATCGCCCTCGCCGACACCATCGGATGCGCCGTGCCGCCCGAGGTCGGTGCCCTGGTCCGCGGGGTGGCGGCCGACACGGGGCTCCCCGTCCGGATCCATCTGCACAACAGCCGCAACACGGGCTATGCCAACGCGCTGGCTGCCATCGACGCCGGGGCGTCGAGCATCGACGCCAGCATCGGGGGCATCGGGGGATGCCCGTTCGCCCCGGGCGCATCCGGCAACATCGCCACCGAGGACCTCGTCCACCTGCTCGATCGGATGGACATCCCGACCGGGGTGCGCCTGGAACCCCTGCTGGCCGCCTCCCACTGGTTGGAGGACGAGTTGGGCCACCCGGTCCCGGGCCAGTTGGGCCGGTCCGGGCCGTTCCCCCGCGTGACGTCGGGTCCGTGACCGGGCTCACACCGTCGGCCGTGCACCACCCCGATCCCCTCGACGCGGTCACTCGGGGTGCAACCCGGTGAGCGGCGGGATGGCGCGGGTGGAGATCCATGTCCGGCCGGGTGCATCGGCCACCGCAGTCGGTGGCGCGTACGACGGCGCACTGGTCGTCCGGGTCGTCGAGCCGGCCGACGGGGGGCGGGCGACCGACGCGGCGTTGAGCGCGGTGGCCGAGGCGCTGGGCCTGCCCCGCAGGTCGGTGGCGCTCGTCCGTGGTGCCACCAGTCGGAGGAAGTTGATCGAGATCACCACCGGGGACGAAGTGCCGGGTCCCGTCCAGAAGGCAGTGGACGGCCTCTGTGACCGGCCCGGGTGATCGAGAGCACTCCGACGTGGCCAGGATCGAGCCCCATCCAGATGGGGAGCATCCCCAGTCGTGATGGCCCCCCAATCACGCACGCATGCTGTCGTTGGTCGTCGGTCGCGACGCGCTCGCACTCCGGCCGGCGTGCGAGCGGAGGAGGAAGACGAACCTCTCCATTGCCTCCTCGACTCGGACCTGGTCCCCCGTCGTCAACAGGTCGAGCACGAGGCCGGTGACGGTGGCGATGGCCAGCGTGGCCGAGACGTCGTCGATGGCGGCCAGGGGCTCGTCGAGCCAGTCATGGATGGCATGGTCGATGAAGTCCGAGTATCGGTCAGGGTGGCGAAGCGCGAGCCCGTACGTCTCGAAGAACAGCCGCATCAACGGTCCTTGGTCGGGATCGGACACCCACGTCCATACCGCTCCCAGTCCTGAACGCTCGCTCTCCTCCTCGGCCGACCGCCCGAGCGCTCGCAATCGATCGCGCACGCGGCCGAGGATCTCCTCGACGAGGTGCTCCTTCGAACCGAAATGGTGGAGCAGGACCGGCGCCTGCGTACCGAGCGCGGCGGCCAAGGGCCGGAGCGACAGGTCAGCGATGCCGTTGGCCACGACGTAGTCGACGGAGCGGTCGAGTAGTTCCTGTCGGCGCTTCGGATCGGGCGGTCGGGCCATCACCGGGCGAACACCCGACAGGGTGGTCGTGCCGGCTGCGATTGACGGCGGGGCATGTGAGTTACTGTAACATCTGTAAGAGTAACGACGATCCTCCGAAGGGGGCCCCGACATGACGCTCGACTATCTCTCCATCATTTCGGATGAATCCTCTCGGATGGTGAGGGCGTACGAACTCGATCGGAAAGCAGCGGTTCCATGGTCTGATCGCTGGACGGTCGCCACGGTGGCCCGACACGTTGCCGGTACGCATCACGTTGTGGCCGATGTCATCAGGGGACGGCCCGACGCCGACTTCGGTCTGTTCGCTGGCCTGCAGACACCGGCGAAGGACTCCCCGGATTTTGCCGATTGGTTCCGAGCCGGCACTGCTTCCCTGCTCGAGCAACTGAAGACCGTCCCGGCCGATGACGAGTGCTGGTCGTGGTTCGAGCCCGGGCGCACCGTCGGCTGGTGGGCTCGTCGCATGGCGCTCGAAGCCGTCGTCCACCGCTCGGATACCGATGCGGCGCAGGGAAGAGCATTCTCGGTCGCATCCGACGTTGCCGCCGACGGAGTCGACGAATACCTCGACGTCTTCGTCGCCTCGTCACGGGCAGGCAACGATGCACCGGCCGGACCGACGATCAGCTTCGAGTGCAGCGATCGAGGGGAGCAGTGGTGGCTCGATCTCTCGAGCCGGGGGGAACGGATGGTGAGCCGTGAGCCTCGCGATGCGTCGATAGGGATCCGTGGAACCGCCGAACAACTCCTGCTCGTGGTCTGGGGGCGGATAACCCCAACCGAGGCTGCCGGTGTGGAGGTGTCCGGCGACGTCCGGGGACTGGATCGGTGGCCCGAACTCGTTCCGCCGATGTGAGGACCTGCGCACCGCCTCTGAACGACTTGCCATCGGGCTCGGTCCCACCACCATGGATGAGATCTCCATCGAACCTCACCGTTCGCTCGTTGCGGTGACGCCCGCGTCCACGAGCTGCCTGGGCACGGCGACGACGGAACGATCCTGGTCCGAGAGCTCCTTGGCCAGCTCGACGGCGCGAGACACGACGACCCCTTCGAGCGCCGTCTCGTGGGCAATATGGACATCGGGCATGGCCGGGGCGTCGTAGCGCCTGCCCGTAGTCACGGCCTCATGCAGAGCATTGCCGGCGTGGAACGGAGCCGATCGAGGTCCAGCCCATTTCGACGGCACAGGACCATCCCTCCTTGGACCGACGGCGAGCGTGACTCACCGTCCGACGGCGGTACTCTCAGCTGTGGGTCAACCGCCTCTGGTCAGAGCTTCACGCGTGGCCGAGGAGGGAGCACGAACAGGCGTCAGGGGTCGAACGTGGCTGACCGTGGTGTAACTGAATGCTGATCGACCCGGGGAGTGCCCATGGTTGAAGCCAACAGGGCCCGCATCATGGACGGGGCCGCGCTCGCCCGGAAGATCTCGGAGGGAACCGCCCGACGAGCCGCCGACCTCGGCGGCCGGATCGGTCGGCCGCCGTGCCTGGCCGCGGTGTTGGTCGGCGACGACCCCGCGTCGCTGACCTACGTCAGGATGAAGCAGCGTCGATGCGAGTCGGTAGGGGTCCGCTCCCTGATCACCCGGCTGCCGGCGGTGTCGACGACCGCCGAGGTGGTCGAAGTCATCACCCGCCTTTCGGAGGATCCGTCCGTCGACGGGATCCTCCTGCAGCACCCGGTGCCGGACCACATCGACGAGCGGGCTGCATTCGAGGCGATCCACCCCGACAAGGACGTCGACGGGGTCACCACGCACTCGTTCGCGTCCATGGCCTTCGACCTTCCCGGGTTCTCCTCCTGCACGCCGGCCGGGATCATGCGCCTGCTCGACGAGTACGGTGTCGACCCCTCGGGACGCCACGCGGTGGTGATCGGCCGGAGCCCGATCCTGGGCAAGCCCGTCGGCATGCTGTTGTTGGCGCGCGACGCCACCGTGACGTTCTGCCATTCCCACACGAGCGACCTCCCCGGCATCGTCGGATCGGCGGACATCGTCGTCGCCGCGGTGGGGAAGCCCAACTTCGTCCGGGGCGGATGGCTGAAGGCCGGTGCCGTGGTCATCGACGCCGGCTACAGCGACGGGACGGTGGGTGACGTCGCGTTCGACGAGGCGGTGCGAGTGGCGGGCCTCATCTCACCGGTGCCCGGCGGGGTCGGCCCGATGACCATCGCCATGCTGATGGAGCAGACGGTCCTCGCGGCCGAACGGCATGCATCGGGGCCCACGGTCCTACCCGGCCGCCTCTAGGG